>JANWYF010000231.1 GCA_025057055.1 Rhodovarius sp.
CCACCCACGGCTTCATCGGCCCGCCGATCGTCATGGCCGCCCGCTGAGGCGGGCTGTCCGTGGCGCGCTGCGGCGAAAGCGCGACCGGCGGGCCGGCGCGGGCGGTAGCGCAGCAGACGCATCCGGCCCGCCAGGCCCCGGCGCCAGCCCAGCCCGCAGCTCCTCGGCACCTTCCGTCGCCTCGGCAATCAGGGCCTCGGCCCCGGCCACCAGCGCCTCCACCGCCCCCCCCGCCACCCACACGCCGCCCACCACGCTCAGGGCCCGGGCCGCGAGCCGTGAGACGCGAAGGAGGCGCCGGTGGCGGATCCGCCCCCGCACCCGCGCCAGCAGCGCAGCGATCCGCGCCACATCGGTCAGGCCCGCCGCAGCCTCGGCCCGGGTGGCGCGCAGCAGCACGTGATCGGGCTCGTGCCGGCGCAGCACGTCGTAGATCAGATCGGCATTCACCGTCATCGCCTTGCCCGACCTTTCCAGCCCGGGCAGCTTCTTCTGGATCAGCCCGGCAATCGTCGCGATGTTGCGGAAGCTGCGGCGCAGCATGGAGCTTTCGGCCATCCATTCCTCCAGCTCCTCGCCCAGGATGTCCTCGGCGAAGAGCGGTGCCACCTCCGTCGGCTCGAAGGCCGACCAGGCGGCCAGAACGTAATCGGTCGCGACATAGCCGAGCGGGCCGTAGCCCATGCGCTGCATCCGGCGCGTCAGCAGCATGCCCAGGGTCTGATGCGCCAGCCGCCCCTCGAAGCAGTAGGCGATCAGAAACCATCTGCCGCCGCGCGGGAAGGTCTCGACCAGCAGCTCATCCGGGGCAGGGATGCTGCTCCTTGCCTCCTGCAGGGCAAGCCACTCGCGCACCTCCTCGGGCAGGGCCTGCCAGCGGCTGCGATCATGCAGGATCTCCCGCACCTCGGCGGCAAGCCAGGTGGTCAGCGGCATGCGCGAACCGGCATAGGCGGGCACGCGCGGCTCCCCGCCGCTTGCCGGGGTGACGATCGCGACCACCCCCTCCATCCCCTCGAAGCGAAGCAGCCGCCCGGCGAAGAGGAAGGCATCGCCGGGGCGGAGGGTGGAGAGGAACCATTCCTCCACCTCGCCGAGGAAGGGCCCGCCGCGCAGCCGCAGCCGGATCAGGGGCGCTTCCACGATGGTGCCGAGGTTCATGCGCAGCTGCCGCGCCACGTCGCCGGAGGCGACATGCACCCGCCCCTCGGCATCGCGGAAGAGGCGGCGGAAACGCTCATAGGCCCGCAGCGCATAGCCGCCATCCTCGACGAAGCGCAGCACATCCTCGAAATCGCGCCGCGACAGGCCGGCATAGGGGGCGGCGCGGCGCACCTCGGCATACAGCTCATCGGGCAGGAAGGGGCCCTGGCAGGCCATGGCCAGGATGTGCTGGGCCAGCACATCGAGCCCGCCGGGCCGCGGCGGATCGCCGTCGAGCTTGCCCCTGGCCACCGCCTCCAGGCTCGCCAGGCATTCGATCACCTCGAAGCGATTGGCCGGCACCAGCGTGGCGCGGGAGGGCTCCTCCAGCCGATGATTGGCCCGCCCCACCCGCTGCAGCAGGCGCGCCACCCCCTTGGGCGCGCCGACCTGGATCACCTGGTCGACATCGCCCCAATCGATGCCAAGGTCGAGGGAGGAGGTGGCCACCACCGCACGCAGCCGCCCGGCGGCCATCGCGGCCTCGACCTTGCGCCGCTGCTCGACCGTCAGGCTGCCGTGGTGGATCGCAATCGGCAGCGCCTCCTCGTTGAGCTTCCAGAGCGCCGCGAACATCAGCTCGGCCTGGGCGCGGGTGTTGACGAAGACGATGGTGACCCGAGCGCGCCGGATGCGCGCGAGGATCTCAGGCGCCGAGGCAAGGCCCATATGCCCCCCCCAAGGCAGCCGCCCGGCCGGCAGCAGGATGTCGATCTCGGGCGGCGCACCCGGGGGGGCCTCGATCAGACGGCAATCCTCGACCCGGCCGGTGGGGGAGACGAAGGCGCGCAGCGCATCGGGATGGGCAGCGGTGGCCGAAAGGCCGGCGCGCCGGGCCGCCGGGGCGAGGGTGCCCAGGCGGGAGAGGGCGAGTGCCAGCTGATCACCCCGCTTGTTGCCGGCCAGCGCATGGACCTCATCGATCACGACGGCAGCAACCGATGCGAAGAAGCCCGGCGCCTCGGGCGAGGCGAGGAGCAGCAGCAGGGATTCGGGGGTGGTCAGCAGGATCTGCGGCGGGCGGGCACGCTGGCGCGCCCGGCGGTTCTGCGGCGTATCGCCGGTGCGGGTCTCGACCGTGATCGGCAAGCCCATCTCGGCCACCGGGCCGGTCAGGTTGCGCGCGATATCGGTGGCCAGCGCCTTGAGCGGCGAGACATAGAGCGTATGCAGACCCGGGCGCGGCTGGCGGGCAAGATCGATCAGGCTCGGCAGGAAGCCGGCCAGGGTCTTGCCGGCACCGGTCGGCGCGAGCAGCAGCGCACTCTCCCCGGCCGCGGCGGCATCCAGCATGGCCCATTGGTGCGGGCGCGGTTGCCAACCGCGGGCGGCGAACCATGTGGCAAAAGGTTCCGGCAATGTTCGCACGAGGGCCCTCTCTCTACACGCCGCCGCCGCATCCGGAAACCTGGCTGCATGTGACCCCGGCCGGGCTCTATTGCGAACCGGGCGGCTTTTTCATCGATCCCGCACGGGCGGTGGAGCGCGCCGTGATCACCCATGGCCACAGCGACCATGCGCGGCCCGGCCACCGGCATGTTCTCGCCACCGCGGAGACGCTGGCGATCATGCGCGCCCGGCTCGGCGAAGGGCGCGCGGGCAGCGGGCAGGCGCTCCGCTATGGCGAGCCGCTCGCGGTCAACGGGGTGCGCGTGATGCTGCGCCCGGCCGGCCATGTGCTGGGCAGCGCCCAGGTGGTGCTGGAATGGCGCGGTGCGCGCGTGGTGATCAGCGGCGACTATAAGCGCCGGTCCGATCCCACCTGCAGCGCTTTCGAGCCCGTCCCCTGCGACGTCTTCGTCACCGAGGCGACCTTCGGCCTGCCCGTCTTCACCCACCCCCCGGCAGAGGGCGAGATCGCGCGGCTGCTCGCCTCCCGCGCGCTGTTTCCGGAGCGGACGCATCTCATCGGCTGCTATGCCCTGGGCAAGGCGCAGCGGCTGATCGCCCTGCTGCGCCGGGCGGGCTTTGACGGTCCTATCCATCTGCATGGCGCCCTCGCCGGCCTCTGCGCGCTCTATGAGCAGCTCGGCGTGCCGCTCGGGCCGCTCTGCACCGCCACGCCGGCGCGGCGTGCGGAGCTTGCGGGGGCGATCGTGCTCGCCCCGCCCTCGGCGATCGCCGATCGCTGGGCGCGCCGGCTGGTCGATCCGCTGCTGGCCATGGCCTCGGGCTGGATGCGGGTGCGCCAGCGCGCCAAGCAGAGGGGGGTGGAGCTGCCGCTCGTCATCTCCGACCACGCCGATTGGCCCGAGCTGCTCGCCACCATCGAGGAGGTCTCCGCTCCCGAGGTGTGGATCACCCATGGGCGGGAGGATGCGCTCACTCTCGCGCTCTCCCGCCGCGGGATCCGTGCCCGGGCCCTGCATCTGCTCGGCCGCGGCGAGGAGGAGGAGGAGCCGGCGCCCGGGCCGGAGCCGCAGACGCCGGGCGAGGAGGCAGAGGGACCCGCCCCGGCTCCGACGCGGGTCGGTCCGGCATGAGCCTGCCCGCCTTTGCCGAGCTGCTCGAGCGGCTGATCTTCAGCCCCGGGCGGAATGCCAAGCTGGCCCTGCTCGGCCGCTGGTTCGCCACCCAGCCCGACCCCGATCGCGGCTTCGGCCTGGCGGCGCTGGCTGGTGATCTGTCCCTGCGCAGCGCCAAGCCCGCCCTGCTGCGCGCCTTGATCGCCGAACGGACCGATCCGGACCTCTTCGCCCTCTCCTATGACTATGTCGGGGACCTGGCGGAGACGATCGCGCTGCTCTGGCCCGAAAGCCGGGGCGAGAAGCCGCCCCCGCCTGCGCTCTCCGAGGTGGTGGCGGCCCTCGATGCCGCGCCGCGGGCCGCGCTGCCGGGGCTGGTCGCGGCTTGGCTCGATGCGCTCGATGTCGGCGGGCGGGTCGCGTTGATCAAGCTCGTCACCGGCGGGCTGCGCGTCGGTGTCTCTGCCGGGCTGGCGCGCAGCGCCCTCGCCGCCTGGTCGGGCCAGCCGGTGGCGGCGATCGAGGAGGTCTGGCACGCCATCCCCCCGCCCTATCTGCCGCTCTTCGCCTGGCTCGAGGGGCGCGGGCCGCGCCCGGATCCGGCCGAGGCGCCGGTCTTCCGCCCGCTCATGCTCGCCCACCCGCTGGAGGAGGGAGACCTGGAGCGGCTCGATCCTGCCGATTACCTGGCCGAATGGAAATGGGACGGCATCCGGGTGCAGCTCGCCGCTGGCCCCGGCGGCCAGCGGCTCTGGTCACGCGGCGGGGAGGACATCTCGGCAGGCTTCCCCGAGATCATCGCTGCCCTGCAAGGCCTGCATGTGGTGGCGGACGGAGAGCTGCTGGTGCTGCGCGATGGGGTGGTCGCCCCCTTTGCCGATCTGCAGCAGCGGCTGAACCGCAAGGCGCCCTCGGCGCGGCTGATGCGCGATCATCCGGCGGCGGTGCGCCTCTATGACCTGCTCTTCGAGGGCGGGGAGGATCTGCGCCCCCTGCCCTTTGCCACCCGCCGCGCCCGGCTCGAGGCATGGTATGCGCGCCATGCCCCGCCGCGGATGGACCTCTCGCCCCTGATCCCCTTCGCGAGCTTCGCGGAGCTTGCGGCGCTGCGCGACGGGGCGCGCGCAGCCGGGATGGAGGGGCTGATGCTCAAGCGGCGGGATGCGCCCTATCTGCCCGGGCGAACCCGCGGCCTGTGGTGGAAATGGAAGCGCGGCACGCTGAGCGTCGATGCCGTGCTGATGTATGCGCAGCGCGGCCACGGCAAGCGGTCGAGCTACTACTCCGACTACACCTTCGGCCTCTGGCGCCCATCCGCTTCAGGGGGGGAGGAGCTGGTGCCGATCGGCAAGGCCTATTCCGGCTACACCGACGAGGAGCTGGTCTGGCTCGACCGCTGGATCCGCCGCCATACCGTCAACCGCTTCGGCCCGGTGCGGGAAGTGGCGCCGGCCCTGGTGCTGGAGGTGGAGTTCGACGCCGTGCAGCCCTCGAGCCGGCATAAATCCGGCGTCGCCCTGCGCTTTCCGCGCATCGCGCGCATCCGGCGCGACAAGCCGGCGGCGGAGGCGGATCGGCTCGAGACGTTGCTCGCGATGATGGCGCGGCGTTGAATGGCGGCGGAGGAGACCGCCATGCCCATCGTGCAGAATATCGCCCTCTCCCGCATCCGGGAGAATCGCCTCGCCCTCGGCCTCGGCGTGCAGATCAGCCGCGGGCCGGCGATCGGGGCCATCGCCGCCGCGGCCGGCTTTCACTGGCTGTTCATCGACCTGGAGCATGGCGCAACCAGCCTCGATCAGGCGAGCACGATCAGCATTGCCGCGCTGAGCCAGGGGGTGACGCCGATCGTGCGCGTCTGCAAGGATGCGCTGCACGAGGCGACGCGGGCGCTGGATAACGGGGCGCTCGGCATCGTCGTGCCGCATGTCGACACCGCCGAGGAAGCCGCCGCGGTGGCGCGGGCCCTGCGCTTTCCGCCCCTGGGTGCGCGCAGCTTCGGCGGGCCGGCCTATGCCTACGGCTTCCGGGCGCCCGACCCGGCCACCGCCCAGCGCGAGATCAACGAGCAGCTGCTGGTCTGCGTCATGATCGAAACGCCCGAGGCGGTGGCGAATGCCGAGGCGATCGCCGCTGTGCCTGGGGTGGATGTGCTGATGATCGGCACGAGCGACCTCACCGCCAGCATGGGGGTGCCCGGCCAGATCGGCCATGCCGAGATACAGGCCGCCTATGCACGGCTGGCCCAGGCCTGCGCGCGCCACGGCAAGGTGGTGGGCATGGGCGGCGTCTATGACGAGCACTGGGCCCGCCATTACATCGGGGTCGGCGCTCGCTTCATCCTCGGCGGGTCGGACCATGCGCTGCTGCTGGCCGGCCTCAGGGCGCGGGCGGGTTTCCTCTCAGGCCTGCTGGAGTAGGCCGGACCGACCCGCCTGGCCCAAGCAGGGCCTGGCGCCGGCCACCCGGCGGGGCCAGGCGGCGCCGTCCTGCTGGCCGGGCGGCCTGGCGGTCTGGCGGGGGGCGATGCGGTGCGCGCCGGAGCGCTGCTGGTGGCTGGTGCGGCCGCGCGGCCCCAGTTGCGATTCGCTCGCAACTCCACTTGCGAATGCTTCTCAATAGCGATAACCTGCCGGCCACAACCAGGAGATCCGACATGCAACGCCGAAGCTTGCTCAGCCTTCCTGCTGCTCTGCTGGCCGCCCCGGCCCTCGCCCAGGAGCGGGCCGTGCACATCTACTCCTCGCGCCACTACGACGCCGATCGCGAGCTGTGGGACGGGTTCAGCCGCAGCTCCGGCATCCGGGTCCGCGTCATCGAGGCCCAGGTGGACCAGCTGATCGAGCGGATCCGGGCCGAGGGGCCGAACAGCCCGGCCGATGTCCTGGTCACGGTGGATATCGGCCGGCTAGCCAGGGCCAAGGAGCTCCAGCTGCTGCAGCCCTTCCCGAGCCCGCTTCTGCGCGCGCGCATCCCGGCCCATCTGCGCGACGATGATGACCATTGGTTCGGCTTCAGCCTGCGCGCCCGGGTCATCATGTATGACAAGGAGCGTGGGCTGCCCGAGGGGCTCGCCCGTTATGAGGACCTGGCGAAGCCCGAACTGCGGGGCCAGGTGCTGACGCGCAGTTCGGGCCACGTCTACACGATCAGCCTGGCGGCCAGCGTGCTGGCCGCCAATGGCCCCGCCGCGACCGAGGCCTGGGCGCGCGGGGTGGCCGCCAACCTCGCCCGCGCGCCCGCCGGGGGCGATACCGACCAGATCCGCGCGATGGGCGCCGGGCAGGGGCGCGTGGCGCTGGCCAACACCTACTACCTCGGCCTGCTCCACCGGTCCCAGCGGGCGGAGGATCGCAGCCTTGCCGAACGGATCGGGGTCCTCTTCCCGAACCAGGCGGATCGCGGCACCCATGTGAATGTCTCGGGCGCCGGCATCATCCGCACCGCCCCCAACCGGGAGGCCGCACAGGCCTTCCTCGAATACCTCTCGGGCCCGCAGGCGCAGGCGGTCTTCGCCGAGGCGAACATGGAATATCCGGTGGTGGCGGATGCGGCGGTGCACCCCTTCCTGCGCGGCCTGGGGGCTTTCCGCCAGGACCAGATCAGCGCGGCCGCCCTGGCGGCCCATATGCCGGAAGCGCTGCGCATCATGCAGCGCGCAGGCTGGCGCTGAGGGGGCGGGGGGCGCGGGGGGGCGCCGCGCCCCCTCCTCTGCTGAAAGGCAGGCCGCTTGCCGGCGGCGGCCCGGTTGAACAGCGCCTGGTTTCATGGTCTAGGCGGCGCCCGACCCGGCCAGACGGAGCCTGCCATGAACCTCTCCGCCATACCGATCGGCAAGAACCCGCCGGAAGACCTGAACGTCGTCATCGAAGTCGCGATCGGCGGGGAGCCGATCAAGTACGAGCTCGACAAGGAGGCGGGGCTGCTGGTGGTCGACCGCTTCCTCTATACGCCGATGCGCTATCCGGGGAACTACGGCTTCGTCCCGCATACCCTGTGCGAGGATGGCGACCCGCTCGACGTGCTGGTGGCCAACACCCGCCCGATCCAGCCCGGCGCCCTGATCAATGTGCGGCCGGTCGGCGTGCTGAAGATGGAGGACGATGGCGGCCATGACGAGAAGATCATCGCCGTCCCCTCCGACAAGCTGACGCGCCGCTACGTCAATGTGCGCAACATCACCGACCTGCCGGGCATCACCCTGGACCAGATCCGGCACTTCTTCGAACACTACAAGGACCTGGAACCCGGCAAATGGGTGAAGGTGGCCGGCTGGGGCGATGCCGAGGAGGCCAAGCGCATCGCGCGCGAGGCGATCGAACGCCATCGCCGATCCGGCTGA
The DNA here is from genome assembly GCA_025057055.1 of Rhodovarius sp. Classification (GTDB taxonomy): domain Bacteria; phylum Pseudomonadota; class Alphaproteobacteria; order Acetobacterales; family Acetobacteraceae; genus Rhodovarius. Next base: position 8,011 of record JANWYF010000231.1, read on the forward strand.
GGGCAGCACGGCGACCACCGCCCGAAGGGCCGGGACGGCGACAGCGGGAAGGTTGCAGCGGCAGGGCGGAATCGCCATAACTGGGGCATCCAACCAAGCAGGAGATGCCGCCATCGCTCGTCAACCTTTCTCTGTCGGTCCCATGGCGCCGAACCGCGACGGCCCGCGCGTCAACGAAGATATCCGCGTGCCCCAGGTGCGCTTGATCGACCAGAATGGGGAGATGGTCGGGATCGTCAGCACCCGCGATGCGCTGCAGCGCGCCTACGCGGCCGGTCTCGACCTGCTCGAGATCAGCCCGAATGCCGTGCCGCCGGTGTGCAAGATCACCGACTACGGTAAATACAAGTACGAACAGCAGAAGAAGGCCAGCGAGGCCCGCAAGAAACAAAAGACGGTCGAGATCAAGGAGATCAAGGTCCGTCCCAACATCGACGACCACGACTACGCGACCAAGCTCAAGCAGATGCGTGGCTTCCTGGCCGATGGCGACAAGGTCAAGGTCACCTTACGCTTCCGCGGCCGCGAAATGGCGCATCACGAGCTCGGGGCGAAGGTTCTGGAACGCGTCCGGAACGAGCTCGGCGACCTCGTCAAGGTCGAGATGATGCCCCGCCTCGAAAACCGCCAGATGGTGATGGTGCTGGCGCCGAAGTAACCCCCTCCCCGCGCTTGACTCGCCCCCTGCCGGGGTGCTTTAGGCGCGCACCCCTGCCGGCGTGTTGGCACCCGCCGGCTATGCCCATTCGCGCCCATCCCGGGCGCCCGGGCTGAATCGAGCCACAGGGAGCAGACATGCCGCTCTACGAGTGCGTGTTCATTGCACGCAGCGAAATCTCGCCCCAGCAGGTGGAGGCGATCGCCGATCAGATGACCGAGGTGCTGGCCCAAGGCGGCGGCGAGGTCCGCAAGCGCGAATACTGGGGCCTTCGCGCCCTGGCCTACCGGATCAAGAAGAACCGCAAGGGCCATTATATGCTGCTCGGCTTCGAGGCGCCGCCCGCCGCCGTGCAGGAGATGGAACGCCAGCTCAGCCTGCATGAGGATGTGCTGCGCGAGCTGACCGTGCGGGTCGAGGAGCTCGACGACCAGCCCTCGGCCATCATCTCCCGCCGCTCCGACGACCGCGACCGCAGCTTCCGCGGGCCCAAGCCCGCCGGGCGCTTCACCTCGGGCCGGGTGCGCGGCGATGACCGCGAGGAGTTCCGCGCGCGCTCGCGCGATGAGCTCGACCTCGACATGGAGGAGTGAGCGATGAGCGAGAATGTCCTGCTGACACCGGCCGCCCGCCGCCCCGCCGTTGGGGCCCGCCGCCCCTTCTATCGCCGCAAGAAGTCCTGCCCCTTCAGCGGGCCGAATGCGCCGAAGATCGACTACAAGGATGTGCGGCTGCTCTCGCGCTTCCTCTCGGAGCGCGGGAAGATCGTGCCCTCGCGCATCACCGCCGTCTCGGCCAAGAAGCAGCGCGAGCTGGCGGTGGCGATCAAGCGCGCGCGCTTCCTCGCCCTCCTGCCTTACGTCATCAACGACTGAGGCCTCTGGGCTCGGGCCGGGGCGGTCGGCATGCGCGGCCTGCAGAATCCGCAGACGCTGGCAGTGCTGGCGGGGGGGCTGGTCTCGGCCCTGCTTGCGCTGTGGGCGATGCGCGGCCTGCCGCTCGGCGGGCTTCTGCTCTGGGTCGCGCCCGCTCCGCTCTTCACGGCCGGGCTGGGATTCGGGGCTGCGGCCGCCTGGTTCGCAGCCGGGGTGGGAACGCTGCTCGTCGCGCTGCTCGCCCACCCGGTGGCGGTGGCGGTCTATGCGACCCTCTTCGCCCTGCCCTCGGCGCTGCTTATCAGCCTCTATCTGCGCCCGAACGGCCCCGACATCTCCCTGCCCGTCATGACGCTCGGCCTCTATCCGGTCGTGGTCGTGCTGCTGCTCTCCCTGCTCTTGGCGGGCCAGGGCGGGCTCGAGGCGGTGCTGCGCCAAGCGGTGAGCGAGGGCGCCCAGCGCATGGGCCTTGCCCTTGCCGGGGGGATGTTGGATGCGCTGGTGCGGGTGAAGGCGGCGGTCATCGGCTTCTGGAGCGCGTTGATGCTGATGGCCAATGCCGCGCTGGCGCAGCGCTTCCTGGCGCGGCGCGGGCTCGCCCTGACGGGCAACCCCGACCTGGCCGAGGCGCGGATGCCCGGCTGGTATCTCGGCCTGCTCGCCGTCGCAGCCGCGGCCGCGCTGCTGATCGGCGGGACGGTTGCCCTGTCGGTGCTGCTGTTGCTGCTGCTGCCTTTCTTCCTGATGGGGGTGGCCAGCGTACACCGGCGCACCCGCGGGCGCGGCGGGCGGATCTGGCTGCTGGCGGGCTTTTATGCCGCCCTGGTCCTGTTCCTGCAGATCCTGGCCCCGGCCCTGGTGGGCCTTGGCCTTTACGAACAATGGGCGCGGCGGGCGCCGCCGCCGCCGCAGACCTGAGGAGTTGAACCGATGATCGAACTGATCCTGCTGCAGCGGGTCGAGAAGCTCGGCCAGATGGGCGATGTGGTGAAGGTCAAGCCGGGCTATGCGCGCAACTACCTGCTGCCGAAGGGCAAGGCGGTGCGAGCGACCAAGGAAAACTTGGCGCGCTTCGCCGAACAGCGCGCCCAGCTCGAGGCGCAGAACCTCAAGCGCCGCGAGGAGGCCGAGCGGATCGCAGAGCGGGTGGCCGGGCTGTCCGTCACCCTCATCCGCCAGGCGGGCGAGAGCGGCAGCCTCTACGGCTCCGTCACCGCCCGCGACATCGCGGAGGCCTGCACCCAGGCCGGCCTGTCCATCACCCGCCAGCAGGTGCTGCTCGCCGCGCCGATCAAGAGCATCGGCCTCACCACCGTGCGGGTGGAGCTGCATCCGGAAGTGGTGATCCCGATCACCGTCAACGTCGCCCGCAGCCTGGAGGAGGCGGAGCGCCAGGCGCGCGGCGAGGAGGTCGCGCCTGAGGAGGAGCCGAGCCTCGAGGCCGAACTCATGGCCGAACTCGGCGCCGCCACGCGCCTCTGAGGGGGGCCTGCGGCGGCCGCCTCCCGCCGCCCCGCTTGCGGCGGCTCGATTCGCTCCCATCTCCTCCGGCGGGCGATACGGCCGGGGCACTTCGCCCCGCCGGCGCGCCTGACAAGACTGCCGGAGCATCATGAACGAGATCTCCTCCCCCCGCCGCCTTTCCCAGGACCCGATCCGCCGCCCCACCCGCGCCGAGGCGGAGGCCGCGGTGCGCACCCTGCTGCTCTGGGCCGGCGATGACCCGGATCGGGAAGGGCTGGTCGATACCCCGGCCCGGGTCGTGCGCGCCTTCGAGGAGTTCTTCTCCGGCTACCAGGCCGATCCGGTCGAACTGCTCGCCCGCTCCTTCGAGGAGACGGACGGCTATGATGAGATGGTGGTGCTGCGCGACATCCGCCTCGAATCCTATTGCGAGCACCACATGGTGCCGATCATCGGCAAGGCCCATATCGCCTATCTGCCGCGCGGCCGGGTGGTGGGCATCTCCAAGCTCGCGCGGGTGATGGACATCTATGCCAAGCGCCTGCAGATCCAGGAGAAACTCACGGCCCAGATCGCCAACACGATCGATGCCGTGCTGCAGCCCAAGGGTGTGGCGGTGGTGATCGAAGCCTCCCACCAGTGCATGACCACCCGCGGCATCCACAAGCCGGGAGTGACCATGGTCACCTCCCGCATGCTGGGCGAGTTCCGCGACAATCCCGCCACCCGGCGGGAGTTCCTGGCGATGATCCAGGGCAGCCGCCACAGTTCGGAGGGCTGAGGGCCAGACCAGGCCGCCGCCGGCGCCTTGCCATCGGCCGGCGTCGGGGGCATCTCTGGGCGCGACCAGGATCCGCCGGGAAGGAGCTGCGCGCGTGACCTACGTCGTCACCGAGAACTGCATCAACTGCAAGTACATGGACTGCGTAGAAGTCTGCCCGGTGGACTGCTTCTACGTGGGCGAGAATATGCTCGTGATCCACCCGGACGAGTGCATCGACTGCGGCGTCTGCGAACCGGAATGCCCGGCCGAGGCGATCGTGCCCGACAGCGACGAGAAGGCGGCCGAGTGGATCGAGATCAACCGCATCTACGCGGCGCAGTGGCCCAACATCACCCGCAAGGGCGAAGCCCCGCCCGACGCCGACGCCTGGAAGGACAAGCCGGGCAAGAAGGCCCTGTTCAGCCCCGCCCCCGGCAAGCCCTGATCGCCCGGACCGCATTGCGGTCGGCCCCGCCGAACGCCACATAGGGGCCATGCGGCCGATCTATCTCGACCACCACGCGACGACTCCGCTCGACCCGCGGGTGAGGGCTGCCATGCGCCCCTGGTGGGAGGAGAACTTCGCCAACCCCGCCAGCATCGAGCACAGCCTCGGCCGCGCCGCCGCCGAGGCGGTCGAACAGGCGCGGGCCCAGGTGGCAGCCCTGATCGGTGCCGATCCGCGCGAGATCATCTTCACCTCCGGCGCGACAGAGGCGAACAACCTCGCCATCAAAGGGGCCGCCCGCTTCGCCGGGACGGCCGGGCCGCGGCGCATCATCACCCTCGCCACCGAGCACAAATGCGTGCTCGAGAGCGTCCGCGACCTCGCCCGGGAGGGCTTCGAGCCCCTGATCCTGCCGGTGCAGCCCGACGGGCTGCTCGACCTCGACCGCCTGCGCGAGGCCCTCGCGGTGCCCACCCTGCTCGTCTCGGTCATGGCCGCGCACAACGAGATCGGGGTGATCCAGGACCTTGCCGCCATCGGCGCCCTGGTCAAGGAGGCCGGCGCCGCCTTCCACGTCGACGCCGCCCAGGCCGCCGGCCGGATGGAGCTCGACGTGGAAGCGATCCAGGCGGATCTCCTCTCGCTCTCGGCCCATAAGATGTACGGGCCGAAGGGGGTGGGGGCGCTCTATGTCCGCCGCCGGCCGCGCATGCGCCTCGCCCCGCTCTTCTCGGGCGGCGGGCAAGAGAGGGGGCTGCGCTCCGGCACCCTGCCCGCACCGCTGATCATCGGCATGGGAGAGGCCGCGCGCCTCGCCGCCGCGGAAGGGGCGCTCGATAGCGCCCGGATCGCCGCGCAGCGCGACCTGCTTCTTGGCATCCTCCAGGCCCGTATCCCCGGCCTGCGGCTCAACGGCCATCCGAGCCGCCGGGTGGCCGGCAACCTCAACCTCACCTTCCCGGGCGGCATCCCGGCCCAGGCGATCATGGCCGAAGCGCCGGGGCTGTGCCTGTCCACCGGCAGCGCCTGCTCCTCGGCCGAGATCGAGCCCTCCTATGTGCTGCGCGCCATCGGCCTGGACGAACGCGCTGCGCGCGCCACCTTGCGCCTCGGCCTCGGGCGTTTTACTGCGCCGGCGGAGGCGGAACAGGCCGGCCATCTCCTGGCCGATGCTTGGGAGCGCGCCGCCGCCGCAGCCCGGGCCGCCGAATAGCTCTCTAGACACCGACGGAACTGCCGATGCCGAAAATGGTCTTCATCGAGCGCGACGGGACGCGCAAGGAAGTCGATGCCCCTCTCGGCCTCTCCGTGCTCGAAATCGCGCATCGGCACGGCGTGGACATCGAGGGTGCCTGCGAAGGCAGCCTCGCCTGCGCGACCTGCCACGTCATCGTCGACCCGGAATGGTTCCCCAAGCTGACCCCGCCGACCGAGGATGAGGAGGATATGCTCGACCTCGCCTTCGACCTGCAGGAGACGAGCCGGCTGGGCTGCCAGATCGTGATGACCGAGGCGCTGGACGGTCTGGTCGTGCGCCTGCCCGCGGCTTCCAAATGAGCGGCGCGGCCTGGGAGGACTACGGCCGTCCGGGCGGCCTGTTCCGGCGGCTTCGCGATGCCGCGGCCGCCGAGTGGACGGCCTACACTTGGCATCCCTTCGTCCAGCAGCTCTCGGCCGGTACGCTGCCGCTTGCCGCCTTCCGCCACTACCTCATCCAGGACTACCTGTTCCTGATCCACTTCGCCCGCGCCAAGGCGCTCGCCGTGGTCAAGGGAGAGAGCCTGGCCGCCATGCGCGAGAAGGCGGCGGCGGTGTTGGCCATCCTCGACGAGACCAAGCTGCACCTGCGCTACTGCGCGGAATGGGGCCTCTCCGAAGCCGACGTCATCGCCACGCCCGAAACGGCGGAGACCGTGAGCTACACCCGCTGGGTGCTCGATCGTGGCCTGCACGGGGACATCCTGGATCTGGAAGTCGCACTCGCCCCCTGCACCGTGGGCTATGGTGAGGTCGCGCTGCGCATCCTGGCCGACCCGGCACGGCGCAGGGAGGGCAACCCCTACCAGTCCTGGATCGACACCTACGCCGCGGCCGATTACCAGGCCCTGGCCCGCGCCGCCGCCGACCGGCTCGATGCCTTGGGCGAGAGCCACGGCGGAGAGGCCCGCTTCGCGCGGCTGGTGCAGGACTTCGCCGAGGCGGCACGGCTCGAACAGCGCTTCTGGCAGCAGGGCCTGCAGGCCGCATGAGGGTGCTGGTCGCCATGTCCGGGGGGGTCGACTCCTCGGTCGTGGCCGGGCTGCTGCGCGAAGCCGGGCACGAAGTGATCGGCGCCACGCTCCAGCTCTATGACCACGGTGCCGCGATGTCCAAGAAGGGCGCCTGTTGCGCCGGCCAGGACATCCATGACGCCCGCCGGGTGGCGGATCATCTCGGCATCGCCCATTACGTGCTGGACCGGGAGGCGCGCTTCCGCCAGGCGGTGATCCAGGACTTCGCCGACAGCTACGCGCGGGGGGAGACGCCGATCCCCTGCATCCGCTGCAACCAGACGGTGAAGTTCCAGGACCTGCTCGAACTGGCCGAGGATCTGGCCTGCGAGGCGCTGGCCACCGGCCATTACGCCCGGCGGCTCGACGGCCCGGCGGGCCCCGAGCTGCATCGGGCTGCCGATCCGGCGCGCGACCAGTCCTATTTCCTGGCCCACACCACGCGCGCCCAGCTGGCCCGTCTGCTCTTCCCCCTAGGGGAGATGCCCGACAAGGCAACCGTGCGCCGCCACGCCGCCCGGCTGGGCCTGCCAGTGGCCGACAAGCCGGACAGCCAGGACATCTGCTTCGTCCCGCAGGGCAGCTACGCGGATCTGGTCGGCCGCCTCCGCCCCGAGGCGCTCGAGGAGGGGGAGATCCTCGACGAATCGGGCCGGGTGCTCGGCCGCCACCGCGGCATCGCCCGCTACACCGTGGGGCAGAGCCGAGGCCTTGGCCTGGGCGGCGGTCAGCGCCTCTTCGTCACTGCCATCGATGCGCAGCACCGGCGCATCCTGGTCGGGCCCGACCCCGCCCGACGCCATGGCCCGATCCTGGCCGAGGAGGTGAACTGGCTGATCGATCCGCCCTCCCGCCTGCGCGCCCAGGTCAAGCTGCGGGCCCGGCAGGAACCGCAGGCCGCCGACATCGCCTGGGACGGGGCGCGGCTCGCCATCCTGCCCGATCAGCCGAGCGTGGCCGCCCCCGGCCAGTCGGCCGTCCTCTACGACGGCAGCCGCATCCTGGGTGCCGGGATCATCCGCCCGTCACCGAAGTTGACAGCCCGTGCCGAGTTGCCTACCTCCGCCGCGGCCGGGGTGGTGTAGCTCAGCTGGTTAGAGCACGGCACTCATAATGCCGGGGTCGGCGGTTCAAGTCCGCCCACCACTACCACCCGCCCCCCTCCCTGCGCATCCGGGGCCAACGCCCAAGACGAGCGGGCGTCTTCCGGCACGCCCCCTTTGCCGCCACCGCACGGTGGGCGGCGCCAGCCCCCCCGCGGGGCGCCCACACGACCCCACCCGCGCCGCAGGCCCGCCCTGGCTTAGGCGGCCAGCCGCGTCTCCACCGGCACGCCCAGCATCAGGCCGAGATTTTGCACCGCCGCACCGGAAGCACCCTTGCCCAGATTGTCGTAGCGGGCGACGAGCAGCGCCTGCCGGTGGCCCTCATGGCCATAGACGCGGAGTTCGATGCGGTTGGTGTTGTTGAGCGCCTGCGGCTCCAGCCGATCCTTGGGATCGCCCTCCAGCACCGTCACGTATTCGCTGCCGGCATGGTGGCGGCGCAGGCAGTCCAGCAGCTCCCCCACCCGCGGGCGTCCCGGCAGGGCATCGAGATGCAGCGGGATCATGTCGATCATGCCCTGCGCGAAATCCGCCACGCTCGGGATGAAGATCGGCCGCCGCGTCAGCCCAGCGTAATGCTGCATCTCGGGCAGGTGCTTGTGCTGGAAATCGAGGCCGTAGAGCTCGAAATCCCGGCCGCGCCCGGCCTCATAGGCCTCGATCATCGTCCGCCCGCCGCCGGAATAGCCGGAGATGGCATGCACGCTGATCGGGAAATCGGGCGGGATGATCCCGCCATCCACCAGCGGGCGCAGCAGCAGGATGACCCCCGTCGGATAGCAGCCGGGATTGGCCACGCGGCGGGCGGTGCGGATCGCCTCCGCCTGGGCCGGGGAGAGTTCGGGCAGGCCATACACCCATCCGGGCGCCAGCCGATGCGCAGTGCTGGCATCCAGCAGCCGCGGCGCGGCATCCCCCATCGCATCGGCCAGGGCCACCACCTCCCGCGCGGCATCGTCGGGCAGGCAGAGGATCGCCACATCCACCTCCGCCATCAGCGCGCGTTTCGCATCGGGGTTCTTCCGCTCGCCCTCGGGAAGGGAGCGGATCTCGATATGCGGCAGCCGGGCCAGGCGCTGGCGGATTTGCAGCCCTGTCGTGCCGGCCTCGCCATCGATGAAGACGCTGTGGGACATGGCTCACCTCTCCCCGGCGGCATTTGCGCCCGCCGCGCCCGGCGGTGCAAGCCCGGCCCGCACCATCCGCCGCGCGAGCTGGCGATGCGCCTGCGTGAAGGCGCGAGCAGGGACCGCGCCGGCGCGATGACGGCAGCGCGCAGCGGCCAACCCCGCACGGCCCGCCCCGCATGCCCGGACCAGCGCGCCACGGCAGAGCACGGGGCGGCCATGCGACCGCACCCGAAGGGCCGACCGCAACGGCAGGTGAGGAACACGGACCCGGGCGGAGCCGCGCCGGCGGGCATCGATCCGCCCAGCGCCAGAGCCCGCCCAGATCGAGAGGCCGGGCGACCCTCCGACCGGAACTTCCACTCTTGCCCGGCGCCAGCGGCCGCCAGCCAGAGGGGTGGCAGGCCGCCAGCCCCTGGCTCTGCGCCCTGCCCTGCGGGCGGCTCAGCGCTTGCTGAACTGGAAGCTGCGCCGGGCCTTGGCCTTGCCGTATTTCTTGCGCTCGACCGCGCGCGGGTCGCGGGTCAGGAAGCCCGCCTTCTTCAGGATGCCGCGCAGTTCCGGATCATAGTTGCACAGCGCGCGCGCGATGCCATGCCGCACCGCCCCCGCCTGCCCCGACAGGCCGCCGCCCTTGACGGTGCAGACCACGTCGAACTGCTGGTAGCGATCGGCCACCAGGAAGGGCTGGGTGATGATCATGCGCAGCACCGGCCGTGCGAAATATTTGCTGGCCGGCTTGTCGTTGACCGTGATGTTGCCCTTGCCCGGCATCACCCAGACGCGGGCCACCGATTCCTTGCGGCTGCCGGTGGCATAGGCGCGCCCCAGGGCGTCGCGCTTGGGCTCGCGCTTCGGTGCCTCGGCCGGGGCTGCGGCCGGCAGGGTGCCGACCAGGTTCTTGAGCTCAGCCAGCGAGGTGGCGGTGGTCTGTTCGCTCATGGTCAACCGATCTTGTTCTTGCGGTTCATCGCGGCGACGTCGAGCACCACCGGCTTGGCACCGGCATGCGGGTGCTCCGGCCCGCAATAGACATGCAGGTTCTTCATCTGCCGCCGGCCGAGCGGTCCGCGCGTGATCATCCGCTCCACCGCCTTCACGATCACCTGCTCCGGCCGGCGGCCCTGGATGCGTTGACGGAAGGACCGGCCCTTGATCCCGCCCGGATAGCCGGTGTGGTAATAGAAGATCGCGCTGTCGGCCTTCTTGCCGGTCACCCGCACCTTCTCGGCGTTGATGACCACCACGTGATCGCCGCAATCGACATGCGGCGTGAAGGAGGGCTTGTGCTTGCCGCGCAGGCGCTTGGCGATGATGGAGGCAAGCCGCCCGAGGACCAGGCCATCGGCATCCACCACCACCCAGGCTTTCTGGACCTCGGCGGGCTTGAGGGAACGGGTCTGTGTGCTGAGCATCGGTCTTTCGCCGGAAGAAGCGGAGGCTGCGGCGGCGTATCGCGCGGAAGGCCGCTGCCGTCAAGCGCGAGGAGTTGTGGTAACATGATACCGCTCCGCGCCGGGGGCTTGGCAGCAGGCCGGCGCGGCGCCAAGGATGACAGAGCCCTGGGGCAGGAATCTCCGCATGAGCAGCAAGACTCCGCACGGCCTCGCCCGCCATGCCGCCAACTACGGCGATCGCGAGATGGCGCTCTACCTGCGCCGGTCCTTCGCCGCCTCCATGGGCTATTCGCGCGATGCGCTCTCCCGCCGCACGGTCGGCGTGGTCGATACCGCCTCCGACCTCAACAGCTGCCACCGCACGGTGCCCGAGCTCATCCAGGCGGTGAAGCGCGGCGTCTTGCTGGAAGGCGGCCTGCCGCTCGCCTTCCCGACCATCAGCCTCTGTGAGCCGTTCCTCTCGCCCTGCTCCATGCATTACCGCAACCTGATGGCGCTGGATACCGAGGCGATGCTGACCGCCCAGCCCATCGACGCGGCGGTGCTGATCGGCGGCTGCGACAAGACCGTGCCGGCCCAGCTGATGGCCGCGATCTCGGCCGATGTGCCGACGGTGATGCTGGTCACCGGCCCGATGTCGGCCAACCGCTACATGGGTGAACGCCTCGCCGCCTGCACCGATTGCCGGCGCTTCTGGGCGCAATACCGCGCAGGGCGCATCGATGCGGAGCAGATCCGGGCGGTCGAGGAACAGCTCGCCGCCACCGCCGGCACCTGCGGCGTGATGGGCACCGCCAGCACCATGGCCTGCGTCGTGGCCACGCTGGGCTTCATGCCGCTGGAAGGCGCCTCCGCCCCCGCCGTCCATGCCGACCGCCTGCGCATCGCCGAAGCAGCCGGGCGGCTCGCCATGTCCGACCGGCTGCGCCGCCCCTCCCAGGTGATGAGCGAGAAGGCGGTCGAGAATGCGATGCGGGTGATCCTCGCACTCGGCGGATCGACCAATGCGGTGGTGCATCTCGCCGCGATTGCCGGCCGCGCCGGCCTGACCTTCGACTTGCGCCGCTTCGATGCGATGAGCGAGGAGACGCCGGTGCTGGTCGACCTCAAGCCGACCGGCGAGGGCTATATGGAGGACTTCCACTTCGCCGGCGGCCTGCGCGCCCTGCTGTGGGAGCTGCGCGACCTGCTGCACCTGGACGCCACCGACTATGAGGGCCGAAGCCTCGCCGAGCGCATCGGCGACGGGACGCATTACGTCGATCACGCGGTGATCCGCCCGCGCAGCAACCCGATCTCGCCCGTGGGCGGGCTGGTCACCCTCTACGGTTCGCTCGCCCCCGAGGGGGCGATCCTCAAGCGCAGCGCCGCCACGCCGGCCCTCTTCGAGCATGAGGCGGAATGCCTGGTCTTCGACGGGCTCGAGGACCTGGCCGAGCGGATCGACCGCGAAGACCTGCCGGTGCGGCCGGAGACCATCCTGATCCTGAAGAATGCCGGCCC
>JANWYF010000121.1 GCA_025057055.1 Rhodovarius sp.
CTGATCGGGGTCGTGCTGCATGATCTGCTGGGCGGGCGGCTCAAGGGGGTTGATCTCTCCGCCGGCATGCTGGCCGAGGCACGGGCCAAAGGCTGCTACAGCGAGCTCGAGCAGGCCAGCATCGACGAAGCGCTGGCGCGCGACGGCACGCGCTATGCGGTGGTGATCGCGGCCGATGTGTTCTGCTACTTCGGCGATCTCGCCCCCACCCTGTCTGCCATCGCACCCCGGCTTGAGCCTGACGGGCTGTGCCTGTTCAGCGTCGAGGCCCATCACGGCCCCGAGCCCTGGGTGCTGACCGAAAGCGCCCGCTACCGCCACAGCCGCGAAGGGGTAGAGGCTGCCCTCGCCGCCGCAGGCCTTGTCCCGATCCGGCTGCGGGAGGAGGCGCTGCGCCGCGAACGCGGCGAGCCGGTGGCGGGCTTCCTGGTGGCGGCGCGCCGCGGCGGAGGTTCGGCATGAACCACGCGCCGCCGCTCCGCCTGGCACTCGCGGCCTTGGCCGAAGGCCGCACCGCCGAAGCCCTGCCGCTGCTGCATCGCTGCCTCTCCGAGGGCAGTCCGGAGGAGGCAGAACTCGCCCGCCTCAATCTCGGCATGGCGCTGATGGATCTTGGCCGGGTGCAGCAGGCAGCCCCGCTGCTCGAAGCGGCGGCGGCCGCCCTGCCGAGCCTTGCGGAACCGCGCTTCCGCCTGGGCCAGATCGCGGCCCTGCGCGGCGATACCGCCGCCGCCCGCCGCCATTTCGAGGCCGCGCTCGCGCGCGAGCCCTGCCATGTCATGAGCCTGGTCGGCCTGGCCGCGCTGCGTGCCCGCGAAGGGGCGGTGGCCGAGGCGCTCTCCCTCCTTGATACGGCGGTGCTGCTTGCCCCGCAGGATCATGCGATCCGCATCGAACGCGCGCGCCTGGCCGGGCCTGCCCGGCGGGAGGAGGTGCTGGCCCTGCTCGACGCCGGAGGGGTCGAGGCGGCGCGGCTGGCGGCGCGGCTCTTCCCGCCCGAGACCTTCGCCGCCGGGGAGGGCTGGCCCTGGCGCGCCGCCGAGGGTCTGGCCCTGCTTGCCGCCGGGCGTGAGGAGGAGGGATTCGCCGCGCTGCGGCTCGCCCTCGTGCTGTCGGCCGATGCGCCGGAGATGCTCGCCGAACTCGGCGCGCGCCTGCTTGATGCGGAACGTCATGGCGAGGCGCTGCCGCTGCTCCAGCGTGCCCTGGCTGCCCGCCCCTGGGATGTGGAGACGCGCAGTTCCCATGCGGTGGCGCTGTTTCGCCTGCAACGCTTCAGCGAGGCGGAAGCCGCCCTCACCCAAGCCCTGCGCGATCTCGGCCCGCGGCCGGCCCTGCTCGGCAATCTGGCCCTCACCCTCAACGCCCAGGGCCGGCAGGAGGAGGCGCTGGCGGCCGCGCGGGCCGCCGGCGAGGGGCTCGAGGCGTTGATCTGCCGCATCGCCGTGCAGCCCTATCATCCGACCGAGGGCAGCGCCGCTGCCCTGGCCGAGACCGCACGGGCCATCGGCCGCGCCCTGCCGGCGCCCGAACAGCTGGCTCACCCGCCGGGGTTTGACGCAAATCGGCGCCTGCGTCTCGGCGTGCTGTCCGGCAATCTCGGGCGCCATCCCGTCGGCTGGCTCACCCTCGCGGGGTTTGAGAACCTCCCGCGCGAGGAGTTCGAGATCGTCTGCTTCTCGCTGCGCCGGCGCGAGGATCCGCTGGCGCGGCGCTTCCGCGCCATGGCCGATCGCTGGCACGAGGTCGGCCGCCTCTCCGATGCCGAACTGCTCGAGGTCCTGCGCGCCGAGCATTGCGACATCCTGATCGATTGCGGCGGCTACGGCTCCGGCGGGCGGATGACCGTCCTCGCCCGGCGCGCCGCGCCGGTCCAGATCAAATGGGTGGGTGCCCAGGCGGCCACGACGGGCATGCCGGCGATCGACTGGATGCTGACCGATTGCATCGAAACCCCTCCGGGGTCCGAGGCCCACTACACCGAACGCCTGCTGCGGCTGCCCGAAGCCTATGTCTGCTACACCGCCCCGGCCGATGCCCCCCCGGTCGGTCCGCTGCCGGCGCTGACGCGTGGCCATCTCACCTTCGGCTGCTTCAACAATCTCGCCAAGGTGACGCCGGCGGTGCTGGCCACCTGGGCCAGGATCCTGGCTGCCTTGCCCGGCAGCCGCCTGGTGCTGCGCACCGCAGCCCTGGGCGATCCGGCCGTGCGCGAGGCCCTCCTCGCCCGTGCCCGCGCGGCCGGGCTCGATCCGGCGCGCCTGGAACTGCACGGCCCGGTTCCGCATCGGGAGCTCCTCGCCGCCTACAACGGCATCGACATCGCGCTCGATCCCTTCCCCTACACCGGAGGCCTGACCGCGCTGGAGGCGCTCTACATGGGCGTACCGCTGATCGCGCTGGCCGGCAGCTCCTTCGCCGGGCGGCATGCTCTCTCGCACCTCACCCATGCGGGGCTGGCCGATTGGGTGAGCGAGGATGAGGACGGCTATGTCGCCCGCGCTATCGCGGCGGCCGCCGACCTGCCGGCCCTGGCCGCGCTGCGCGCCGGGCTGCGGGACCGGCTGTCTAGCTCGCCCCTGATGGATGGGCCGCGTTTCGGCCGTCACCTGGCGCAGGCGCTGCGCTTCGCCTGGCACCAGCGCTGCCGGGAAGCAGGGGCGGTCTACCCAGCCCCGGGCCGGATGTAGAAGCGCTCGATCTCCTCGCCCAGTTCGGCGGTGCGGCGGATGATGCGCGTCAGGAACTCGTGCAAGCCGCCGGCCAGGATGTCTTCCAGCCGGCCATAGGCGAGTTCGGCGTGCATGGCCCCGGCCATGCGGTGGCATTCGCCGCGCCGCCCGCCGTGCTGGGTGGCGATCGCCTCCAGCAGCTCCTTCACCCGGCCGAAGCAGGCAACCAGGCTGCGCGGCAGCTCCGGCCGCAGGATCACCAGTTCCGCGATCCGGCGGGGGTCCAGCCGATCCCGATAGACCCACTGATAGGAGCGCGTGGCCGACAGCGAAGCCAAGACCGCCTGCCACTGGGCGTATTCGGCCGTCGCTCCGCCGGCCAGCCAACCATGCCGCACATCGAGCAGCCGGGCCGTATTGTCCGCCCGCTCGAGCGCGGTGCCGAGCTGCACGAACAGCCAGGGCTCCCCGCGCAGCATGGTATCCTGCGCCGCACCGTTGAACAGCAGCACGCGCTCGCGCACCCATTCGAGGAAGGCGGGCAGCGCCTCGCCCTCCGTCTCCCCAGGCGCGAGGCTCCGCAGCCGGTTCCAGGTGTCGTTCAGCGCGCCCCACATGTCGACGGTCAGGGCCGTGCGCACCGCCCGCGCATTGCGCCGCGCCGCCTCGAAGCAGGAGAGGATGGAGGAGGGGTTGCTGCGGTCATGGAGCAGCCAGTCGATCACCGCCTCCGGCGTGATCGCGGGGTGTCGCTCCAGGAAGCCCTGCTCGCCGCCGCTCGCCACCAGCAGGCTGCGCCATTCCGCCCCCTCCTGGCCCAGCGCGGCGGAGAGCGAGGCCATGCGTCCGGTCACCGCCAGCCCGCGCGCCAGATTGGCCGCCCTTTCCGTGTAGCGGCCCATCCAGAAGAGGCTGTCGGCGGTGCGGCTCAGCATGCGGCGGCCTCTGCCGCCCCGCCCGGCGGCTCCTCGAGCACCCAGGTATCCTTGGTTCCTCCGCCCTGGGAGGAGTTGACGATCAGCGAGCCCTTGCGCAGCGCGACCCGGGTCAGCCCGCCCGGCACGATGGTCACGCCATCGCGGCCGAACAGCACGAAGGGGCGCAGATCGACATGGCGCGGTGCGATCCCCTCCTCGGTCAAGGTGGGCACGGTGGAGAGCGCCAGGGTGGGCTGGGCGATGTAATCGGCAGGCCGTTCCTGGATCCGGCGGGCGAACTCGGCGCGCGTGGCGGCATCGGCATGGGGCCCGATCATCATGCCATAGCCGCCCGAACCCTTGGCCAGCTTGACAACGAGCTGATC
Organism: Rhodovarius sp.; assembly: GCA_025057055.1. Lineage (GTDB taxonomy): Bacteria > Pseudomonadota > Alphaproteobacteria > Acetobacterales > Acetobacteraceae > Rhodovarius. The sequence goes on from JANWYF010000121.1 coordinate 3,976, forward strand.
GAGCCTGGCCAGCACCTCGGCCCGGTCGGCCTCCCGCTCGCAGAGATAGGTCGGCACATTGGGCAGCTTCGCCTCTTCGCCCAGGTAGAAGCGCACCATCTCCGGCACGTAAGGGTAGATCGCCTTGTCGTCGGCGATGCCGGCACCCGGCGCATTGGCCAGCGTGACGTTTCCAGCCTTGTAGGCCCGCATCAACCCGGGCACGCCCACCAGGCTGTCGGGGCGGAACACTTCGGGGTCCAGGAAATCGTCGTCGATGCGGCGATAGATGACATCCACCCGCTTCGGCCCCTGGGTGGTGCGCATGTAGACCACGTCCTGGTCGTCGACGAACAGGTCGGCCCCCTCGACCACCTCGATCCCCATCTCATCCGCCAGGAAGCAGTGTTCGTAATAGGCGCTGTTGTAGGAGCCGGGGGTCAGCAGCACGACGGTGGGATCCGGCCCCGCCCGCCCGGGCGCCACGGATTTCAGCATCGCGAGCAGATGCTCGGGGTAGCGGTCGATGCGGGCCAGGCGATGCCGCGCGCAGAGCCGTGGGAAGAGGCGCAGCATCGCTTCACGGTTTTCGAGCATGTAGGACACGCCGGAGGGCGTGCGGCAATTATCCTCGAGCACGAAGAAGGCATCGGGTCCCGTGCGCACCAGATCGATGCCGCTGATGTGGATGTAGATTCCGCCAGGCGGGACGAAGCCGGCCATCAGCGGTTGGTAGGCCGCATTGCCGATCACCAGTTGCCGCGGGATCACGCCCGCCTTGAGGATGCGCTGTTCGGTGTAGACATCGCGCAGGAAGGCGTTCAGCGCCCGCACCCGCTGTTCGAGCCCCGCCGCCAGGGCGCGCCATTCGGCGGCCGAGATCAGCCGGGGGATGATGTCGAAGGGGATCAGCCGTTCCGGATCGCCTCCCTCCCCATAGACGGCGAAGGTGATGCCGAGGCGGCGGAAGAGGAGCTCGGCCTCCTGGCTCTTGCGGCGCAGCTGCTCGACCGGCGTCTGGGCGAGCCATTCGGCGATGGCAGCGTAGGTGCGACGCGCCCGCTCGCCGTCATGCATCTCATCGAAGGCCCGCTCCACCCGTGCTCTCCCATCTGCCCCCCGGCGAGTATTGGACATGGCGGAGAAGGACTGTCCAGCCGACCGGCGCCCATGGACAGGGGCCGAGCGCAGGCTATGCACAGACCCTGGGCAGCAGGCGGAGGGGTGTGCGATGGATGGCGCGGCAGCGGTGGTGGCGGCCTTGCGCTCGGCCGGCGTGGCGCGGCTCTTCGGAGTGCCGGGTGGTGGCTCCAGCCTCGATCTGATGGCCGCCGCACAGGCGGCGGGCATGGCCTTTCACCTGGCGCGGACCGAAACCGGGGCAGCGATCATGGCCGCCACCACGGCCGAGCTGACCGGCGCCCCCGGCGCGGTGCTGACCACGCGCGGCCCCGGCGTGGCCGCCGCGGCCAACGGCATCGCCCATGCCAGCCTGGACCGCGCGGCCCTGATCCACCTGGCCGACGGCTTCAGCCCGGCGGAGCGGGGCTTCGTCACCCACCAGTTCCTGGACCACGCGGCGCTGATGCGCCCGATCACCAAGGCGCAGCTCGGCGCTGGCGGGCGGCCCGGCGCGGTCATGGCGGCGGCGCTGAGTGTGGCCTTGACCCCGCCGCGCGGGCCGGTGCTGGTCGAGCTGACCGGCGCCGATTGCCGTGCGCCGGCCGAGGCTCCGCCCGCCTTCACCCCCCCGCCGCCCGAACCGCCCGACCCCGTCACCCTGGCCGAGGCGCAGGGGCTGCTCGCCCAAGCGCGCCGCCCGGTCATCGTGGCAGGGATGGAAGCGCGCGGCGCAGCAGGGCCGCTGCGCAGCCTGGCCGAGGCGCTCCGCTGCCCCGTGCTGCTCACCTACAAGGCCAAGGGCGTGCTGCCCGATGGCCATCCGCTGTTTGCCGGAATCTTCACCGGCGGCGTGGCCGAGGCGCCGCTGGTCGGGCAGGCGGACCTGATCCTGCTCGCCGGTGCCGATCCGGTGGAGTGGATCCCGCGCCCCTGGGCCTTCACGGCGCCGGTCATCGACCTCGTCGAGGTGCCGCGGCATCCGCATTACCTGCGGGCAGCGGTGACGGTGGCGGGCGATGTCGGGCTGGCCCTGGCCGGTCTGTCCGGCGCGCCCGGCGGCTGGTCGGAGCAGGAGGTAACCCGCGCCCGCGAGGCTTGGCGGGCGGCGGTGGCCAATGCGCCCGGCGGCAACCGCGGCATCTCGCCCCAGGCAGTGGTGGAGCTCACGCAATCCGCCTGCCGCGCCGCCGGGCGGCGGCCACGCGTGGCGGTGGATGCGGGGGCGCATATGTTCCCCTGCACCTGCTTCTGGCAGGCCGAGGCGCCGCAGGATCTGCTCATCTCGAACGGCCTCTCGACCATGGGCTTCGCCCTGCCGGCCGGGATCGCCGCCGCCCTGCACGACCCTGAGCGCGGCGCCATCGCCTTCACCGGCGATGGCGGGCTGCTGATGTGCCTGGGAGAGCTCGCCACCGCCGCGGCACTGGGGGTCAGGCTCACCGTCGTGGTGTTCAACGACAGCGCCCTGAGCCTGATCGACATCAAGAAGGGGGAGCGCATCCTGCCGCCCGGCGCGCTCGACTGGCCGATGGCCGATCTGGCGGCGGTGGCGCGGGCCCTCGGCTTCTCGGCCTGGCGGGCGGAGGAGGAGGGCGCCTTCGCCCGCGCCATCGCCGCTGCGCTGGCCGAGGCGGGCCCCGCTCTGGTCGATGCGCGGGTCGATCCGGGCAGCTACGCGCGGCAGATGACGGCCCTGCGCGGATAGAGGCAGGAGGCGGCAGGCCGCCCGGGCTCAATCCGGGCGGATATCGTTCTCCCGCACCACCCGGGCCCAGGTCTCCATCTGCTCCTCGAGGAAGCGGCCGAACTCCTCTGGCCCGGCGAGGGCGAGTTCGATCCCCATCACCTCGGTCAGGCGTTGCTGCACGGGCGGCAGGGCGATCGCCTCGCGCAGGGCGGCCTCCATGCGCTGCTGGATGGGGCGCGGGACGCCGGCCGCGCACAGCACGCCCCAGAAGGCGCGCGCATCCACGCCCGGAATGCCCGCCTCGGCCAGGGTCGGCACTTCGGGCCTGAGGCGAGAGCGTTCGCGCGAGGAGACGGCGACCGGCCGCAGCACCCCCTGCTGGAAATGCGGCACGAAGATGGTGCCGGTGGCGACCGCCAGGTCGGTCTCACCGGCCATGGCGGCGGTGGCGAGCGGCCCGCCGCCGCGATAGGGCACATGGACCAGGCGGAAATCGCCGTTGCGCTGGGCGAGCACCATCAGCAGATGCGCCAGGCTGCCGTTGCCGATGGTGCCGAAGGTGATGGTATCGGGCCGGGCGCGCGCGGCGGCCACCACCTCCTGCATGCTGCGCCAGGGCCGGTCGCGGTGGACATTGATCAGGTTCGGCGCCGTGCCGATCAGCAGGATGGGGGCGAGATCGCGCCTGGCATCGAAGCCCGGATTCGGAATGAGCGCCGGGTTGACCGCGTGGGTATCGAAGACGACCAGCCACTGGCTGCCATCCGTCGGGCCGCGGGCGATGGCGGCGGCGGCCAGATTGCCCGAGGCGCCGGGGCGGTTCTCCACCACCACCGGCTGGCCGAAGGCCGCCTGCAGATGCGGGGCAAGCAAGCGCGAGACCGCATCGGTCGAACCGCCGGGCGGAAATCCCACCACGATGCGGATGGTGCCGGCGGGCCAGCCCTGCGCCAGCGCCGGCGCGGCGAGCAGCCCAGCGCCGATTGGGGCGAGGGCGCGACGGGTGATCACTGCCATGCTCAGAGCTTCCTTGCGAGCGCAGCCAGATAGCTGCGGTTGCGGGTGGGGGTGATCAGCACCTCGTTGATGCAGATGTGCGGCGGCTGGGCGGCGATGAAGCGAACGAGCCGCGCGCAATCCTCGGGCTGGGCCATGGCCGCCCGCTCCTCGGCCGAAAGCTTGTTCGGCCGCTTGTCGAGGATGGGCGTATTGACCTCGCCGGGGCACATGACTGTGGAGCGGATGCCGTTGCCGCATTCCTCCATGTTGATGCTGTGGCTCATCGCCACCACCCCGTGCTTGGCCGCCGTATAGGCGGGCCCGGAGAGGGGGCTGACGAAGCGGCCGGCCATGCTCGCGGTGTGGATCAGAAGCCCCCCGCCCTGGGCGCGCATCAGCGGCAGCACGGCCCGCGCGCAGTAGAAGGCGGCCTTGAGGTTGGCATCGATCACCGCATCGATGCCCTCCGGGCTGAGCTTGGCCCAGGCGCGGTCTTCGATGTTGAGGCCCGCGTTGTTGACCAAGAGATCGAGCCGCCCGAGGGTGGAGCCGATCCAATCCACGATCTTCTGGACCGCTGCGGCCCGTGTCAGGTCGGCCGGCTTCACATGGGCGCGCCCGCCTGCTTCCTTGATGCGGTGCGCCACCGCGGCCAGAGCTTCGCGCCGGCGCCCGGTCAGCACCAGCTCATAGCCATCCTCAGCCAGGCCGAGGGCCACGGCCTCCCCGATGCCGCTGCCCGCGCCGGTCACCCATGCGATCCTGCCCATGCCTGCCTGTCCTGTTCGCCGCTCCCTTCCGGCACAGTCTGGCCTGCGGCCGGGCGGCGGAGAAGCCCTTGCCGGCAGCGCCCGCCCCGGGCCAGCATAACGAGATGGATGAGGCCGAACTCCTCGCCACCGCGCGGCGCGTGCTCCCGGCCGGGCATTTCGGCAATCTCGAGGCCGAGATCGTGGTGGCCAGCGGCGAGGGCGCGCTGGTGCGCGATGCGGCGGGTCGAGAATACGTCGATTTCCTGCTGGGCTCCGGGCCCATGTTCCTGGGCCATGCGCATCCTGAGGTGACGGCGGCGGTGATCGCCCAGATCGGCCGCGGCAGCACCTTCTTCGCCACCAACCCGGCGGGCATTGCGCTCGCCGCCAGCATCGTCGAGGCGGTGCCGGCGGCCGAACAGGTGCGCTTCTTCAGCAGCGGGACCGAGGCCGACATGTACGCGATGCGGCTGGCCCGCGCCTTCACCGGCCGCCGGCGCATCCTGAAGTTCGAAGGCGGCTATCACGGCATGAGCGAATACGGGCTGATGAGCCTCGCCCCCCGGCGGCCGCCGAACCTGCCGACCGCGGTGCCCGACTCCGCCGGCATTCCCGCCCATCTCGCCGAGGACATGCTGGTCGCCCCCTTCAACGACACCGCCGCGGCCCTGGGCTTGATCGAGGCCCATGCCGATCAGATCGCGGGCGTGATGGTCGAGCCCCTGCAGCGGCTCATCCCCCCGCGGCCCGGCTTCCTGGCCGCGCTGAGGGAGGCCACCGCGCGCCATGGCATTCCCCTGATCTTCGACGAGGTCGTGACCGGCTTCCGCTTCGGCTATTCCGGCGCGCAGGGGCTCTACGGCGTCACGCCCGACATCGTCACCCTGGGCAAGATCCTGGGCGGGGGCTTCCCGCTCGCCGCCGTGGCCGGGCGGGCGGAGATCATGGCGCATTTCGACCGCGCCCGGGTCGGGGAGGAGCGCTTCCTGATGCAGGTCGGGACGCTGTCGGGCAATCCGGTGGCGGCCGTGGCCGGGCTTGCGACCCTCGATGTCCTGGCCCGCCCCGGTGCCTATGACGGGGTGCTGGCGCTCGGGGCTGCGATCATGAGCGAGCTCGCCGGGCTGGTCGCCGAGGCCGGGATACCGGCCCAGGTCCTGGGCCACCCGACCGTCTTCGACGTGGTCTATGCGGAAGGAGAGATCGCAAACCACCGCGATCTGCTGCGCCAGGACCGATCCATGCAGGCCCATGTGAACCGGGCGCTGCGGGCGGCCGGGGTGCTCAAGGGAGAGAGCAAGATCTACCTCTCGACCGCCCATGGACCGGCCCATGCCGACCGTTTACTGACCGCCTTCCGCGCGGCGCTGCGCAGCCTGCCGCGGGCCGGCACGGCTTCGCTCTAGGCCGCGCATGGCGGCTCTGCTAACTCTGCATGGTGGAGAGGCTTTGCGGGGAGAGCTCGCATGAAGAGGACGATCAGGCTTGCCGCGGCAGCCGTTGCGGCCATCCTGGCCGCCGGGGGGGCGGCGGCGCAGAACCTTACCATGGCGGTCGGGGCGCCGGTGACCAGCCTCGATCCGCATTTCCACCAGCTCTCGCCCAACAACGCGGCGGCGCAGATGATCTTCAGCCGGCTGGTGGGCACCGATGCACAGTCGCGGATGGTCCCCGATCTGGCGGAGAGCTGGCGGGCCGTTGAACCCACCGTGTGGGAGTTCCGCCTGCGCCGGGGCGTGCGCTTCCACAACGGCAGCGACTTCACCGCCGAGGATGTCGCCTTCACCATCGAGCGCGTGCCGAATGTGCCGAACAGCCCCTCGAGCTTCGCGGGCTTCGTCCGGCCGATCTCGCGCATCGAGGTGGTGGACAGCCACACGCTGCGGCTGCACACCCGCAGCCCCTATCCGCTGCTGCCGCTCGATCTCTCCAACATCTACATCCTGGACCGGGAGACGCACGCCAACCCGCAGACCGAGCTGTTCAACAACGGCACGCTGGCGATCGGCACCGGCCCGTTCCGGCTCATCCGCCACGCCATGGGTGACCGGCTGGAGCTCGAGCGCAACGATTCCTACTACGGTGAGGCGCCGGCTTTCGCGCGCGTCAACTACCGCATGATCACCAACGACAGCGCGCGCACGGCGGCGCTGCTTGCCGGCGATGTCGACGTCATCGACCAGGTGCCGACTGCCGATCTGGCGCGCCTGCGGCGGGATCCGCGCATCCAGCTCGCCGAGGTGACGGGGCTGCGGCTGATCTTCATCGGCCTCGATCACATGCGCGATGGCCCCTCCCCCTTCATCACCGACCATGAGGGCAGGCCGCTCGAGCGCAACCCGCTCAAGGACCTGCGGGTGCGCCAGGCGCTCTCCATCGCGATCGATCGCGAGGCGCTCACCAGCCGGGTGATGGAGGGCAGCGCGACCCCCGCCGGGCAGTTCCTGCCTCCCGGCGTGTTCAGCCATGTGCCCGACCTGCCCCCGCCCCCCTTCGACCCCGACCGGGCGCGGCGCCTGCTGGCCGAAGCCGGCTATCCCAACGGCTTCCGCATCACCCTGCACGGGCCGAATGACCGCTATCCCAACGATGCGCGGCTGATCCAGGCGATCGGCCAGATGTGGACGCGCATCGGGGTGCGCACCGCGGTCGAGGCGCAGACCTGGACCACCTTCATCGCCCGCGCCGGACGGCAGGAGTTCTCCTCCTTCCTGATCGGCTGGGGCAGCAACCCCGACGGCAGCCACCCGCTGCGCAACATCATCGCCTGCTTCAACCGCGACCGCGGCTGGGGCAACAGCAACCGCGGGCGCTACTGCAATGAGGAGATCGATCGCGGCCTGATCGCGGCGATGAGCGAGCTCGACGAAGCGGCGCGCGAGCGCCAGCTGCAGGACCTGCAGCGCCGTGCCTTCCAGGATGTGGCGATCATCCCGATCCACATCCAGACCAATATCTGGGCCTCTCGCCGCGGCTTCGTGGTCGAACCGCGCACTGACGAGCAGACGGTGGCCCAGTCCGTCCGCCCGGCCGCCATGCGCTGAGGGCCCGCGATGGCGCTCTACCTCCTCCGCCGGGTGATGCAGTCGGTCTTCGTCCTGGTGGCGATGAGCATCCTCGTCTTCATCGGGGTCTTCGCCGTGGGCGATCCGGTGGAGATCCTGATCTCCCCGGATGCCGACCAGGAGGAGAAGGAGCGCGCCATCCGGGCGCTCGGGCTCGATCTGCCCCTCTGGCAGCAGTATTTCGTCTTCCTCGAGCGCGCGCTGCAGGGTGATCTCGGCCGCAGCTTCGTCTTCAACGAGCCGGCGATCCAGCTGATCCTGCAGCGCATGCCGGCGACGCTGGAGCTGGCCTTCGGCTCCATGGTCATCGCCGTGCTGATCGGCCTGCCGCTTGGGCTCTATGCCGGGCTCAAGCCGGACAGCCCGGTCTCGAAGACGATCATGGCCGGCAGCATCCTCGGCTTCTCCCTGCCCACATTCTGGGTCGGGCTGATGCTGATCATGGTCTTTGCCGTGCAGCTCGGCTGGCTGCCATCCACCGGCCGAGGCGAGACGGTGGAGGTGCTGGGGGTCGGCTGGTCCTTCCTGACCGCCAACGGCCTCTCGCACATGCTGATGCCGGCTTTCAACCTGGCGCTGTTCAAGATCAGCCTGGTCATCCGCCTCACCCGCGCCGGGGTGCGGGAGACGATGCTGATGGACTACGTCAAGTTCGCCCGCGCCAAGGGCCTCTCTCCAGCGCGGGTGACCTTCGTGCACATCTTCAAGAACATCCTGATCCCGGTGGTGACCGTCCTCGGCCTCGAGCTCGGCGGGACCATCGCCTTCTCGGTGGTGACCGAGACGATCTTCGCCTGGCCCGGCATGGGCAAGCTGATCATCGATTCGATCAACGTGCTGGATCGGCCGGTGATGGTCGCCTACCTGATGATGATCGTGGTGATGTTCGTCCTGATCAACCTGATCGTGGACATCATCTACACCCTGCTCGATCCCCGCGTTAGGCTGGAGGCCAAACCGGCATGAGCACGACCACCGCTGCTCCCGCACCGCGGGTCGAAACGCCCTTCCGCCGCTTCGTGGCCGAGTTCGCGGCCTCCAAGGTGGCGGTGGCGGCCTTCTTCGTCTTCGTCCTGATCGCGCTGGTCGCGATCTTTGCGCCCTGGATCGCGCCGCAGAACCCCTATGACCTTGCGGTGCTCGACATCATGGATGGCCGGCTCGAGCCGGGGTCGGTCGGGGGGTCGGGCATCGTCCACTGGCTGGGCACCGACGACCAGGGGCGCGACATGCTCTCAGGCATCATCTACGGCCTGCGCATCTCGCTGCTGGTCGGGGTGGGCTCGGCGGTGATCGCCGCCATCGTCGGCGCCGTGCTCGGCATGCTGGCGGCCTATGCCGGCGGGCGCACCGACAGCATCATCATGCGCATCGTCGACCTGCAGCTCTCCTTCCCCGCGATCCTGGCGGCGCTGATGATCCTCGCCTTCCTCGGCAAGGGCATCCTCAATGTCGTCATCGCGATCGTGGTGGTGGAATGGGCCTACTATGCACGCACGGTCAGGGGTTCCGCGCTGGTCGAGCGCAACCGCGAATACATGGAAGCCGCGCGCTGCCTGGCCCTGCCCTCGCACATCATCCTCTTCCGGCATCTTCTGCCCAACTGCCTGCCGCCGCTGATCGTGATCGGCACCATGCAGATCGCGCGCGCGATCGCGCTGGAGGCGACCCTCTCCTTCCTCGGCCTCGGCGTGCCGATCACCGAACCCTCGCTCGGCCTGCTGATCGCCAACGGCTTCGAGTATATGCTCTCGGGCAAGTATTGGATCAGCTTCTACCCGGGGATCGCGCTGTTGATCACCATCATCGCGATCAACCTGATGGGCGATCAGATGCGCGACGTGCTCAACCCCCGCCTCAAGAAGTGATGCTGACGCTCGAGGTCCGCCATCTCCGCACCCATTTCTTCACCCGTGCCGGCGTGGTGAAGGCGGTGGAGGATGTGTCCTTCTCGGTCGGCCGCGGCAAGGTGCTGGGGCTGGTCGGCGAATCCGGCTCCGGCAAATCGGTCACCGGCTTTTCGATCATCGGCCTGGTCGATCCGCCGGGCCGGATCGTCTCCGGCGAGGTCATCTTCCAAGGCCGCAACCTGGTCGGCCTGCCGGAGGAGGAGATGCGCCGGCTGCGGGGCAATCGCATCGCGATGATCTTCCAGGACCCGATGATGACGCTCAATCCGGTCCTGCGCATCGACACCCAGATGATCGAGACCGTGCTGGCCCACTCCGATGTCAGCCGCGAGGAGGCGCGTCAGCGCGCCCGCGATGCCCTCGGCATGGTCGGCATCCCGAGCCCCGAGGAACGGCTGCAGGCGTATCCGCACCAGTTCTCGGGCGGGATGCGGCAGCGGGTGGCGATCGCGATCGCGCTGCTGCATCGCCCCGACCTGATCATCGCCGACGAACCGACCACCGCGCTCGACGTCACGATCCAGGGCCAGATCCTGGCCGAGGTGCAGAAACTCACCGCCACCATCGGCACCAGCCTGATCTGGATCACGCATGACCTGTCGGTGGTGGCGGGTCTGGCCGACGACATCGCCGTCATGTACGCCGGCCGCATCGTCGAATACGGCCCGGTCGAGCAGGTTCTGCA
>JANWYF010000124.1 GCA_025057055.1 Rhodovarius sp.
GTGCTGTTCAACGCCCCGCCGGGGGATTGGGCGGCGGGCGAGCGGGGGCTGGCCTGCCATCCGGGCCGGCAGCAGGAGTTTCGCGACGGGATCCTGCGCGCGCTCGACTACGCCGGGGAGTTGCGCTGCCCCAGGCTGCACGTGATGGCGGGCATCATGCCGCCCGGGGTGGCGCCGGCGACGCTGAGCGCGGTCTATGCCATCAACCTCGCCTGGGCGGCGGAGCGGGCGATCGCCGAAGGGGTGACCTGCGTGATCGAGCCGATCAACCAGCGCGACATGCCGGGCTATGCGCTGACCGGCACCGCGGCTGCGGTGCAGGTGATCGAGGCGGTGGGGCGCGATCGGCTCGGGCTGCAGCTCGACCTCTACCACACCCAGATCAGCGAGGGGGATCTGGTGCCGCGCGCCCGCGCTCTGCTGCCCTATATCGCGCATATGCAGGTGGCCGATACGCCCGGCCGGCATGAGCCCGGGACGGGGGAGGTCAACTGGCCCTTCGTCTTCGCCGAGATCGACGCCATGGGCTATCAGGGCTGGATCGGCTGCGAATACCGCCCGAAGGCGGGAACGCTGGAGGGGCTCGGCTGGTTCGCGCCGTACAGGGGAGGAAGGTGAGGATGAAGATCGGTTTTATCGGGCTCGGCATCATGGGCCTGCCGATGGCGCTCAACCTCAAGCAGGCCGGGCATGAGATCCTGGCGCCCGAGCGCGCCTCGCTCAAGCCCGAGGCGCGCGCGGCCTTCGCCATCCTGCCCGATGCCGCTGCGGTGGCCGCCGCGGCGGAGGTCATCATCCTGATGCTGCCCGACACCCCCGACGTGGAGGGCGCGCTGTTTGGCCCGCGCGGCGTGGCCGAGGGGCTTTCGCCCGGCAAGCTCGTCATCGACATGTCGAGCATCTCCCCCACCGCCACGCGCAGTTTCGCCCAGCGCATCGCCGAACTTGGCTGCGGCTATCTGGATGCGCCGGTCTCGGGCGGGGAGGTGGGCGCGAAGGCCGCAACGCTTACCATCATGGTCGGCGGGTCGGAGGCGGATTTCGCCCGCGCCCTGCCGCTCTTCCAGGCGATGGGCAAGAACATCACGCTGGTCGGCGGCGTCGGTGCGGGGCAGATCTGCAAGGTGGCCAACCAGATCATCGTCGCGCTCAACATCCAGGCGGTGGCCGAGGCGCTGGTCTTCGCCGCCAAGGCGGGGGCGGATCCGGCCAAGGTCCGGCAGGCGCTGATGGGCGGCTTCGCCAACAGCCGCGTGCTCGAGGTGCATGCCGAACGCATGCTCAAGCGGACCTTCCAGCCGGGCTTTCGCGTCGCGCTGCATCAGAAGGACCTCAACCTCGCGCTGCAGGCGGCGCGCGAGCTCGGGATCGCCCTGCCCAACACGGCCACGACCCAGCAGATGTTCTCGGCCGTGGCCGCCATGGGCGGGGCGGGTCTCGATCATTCCGCCCTGGTGCGCGCGATCGAGACGCTGGCCGGCCATCATCTCGGCTCGTGAGGCATGAAACGATTGTAGCGACGGGTGCTCTGCCCGTGGCATGATCAGGGCATCCGGCGGTGCCGCCCACCGTCCGGCTGCTCAGGAGAGGCCCGCTTCAGGGGTTTGGAATGAAGTTCGCCGATATCGGCAAGCAGCTGCGCGCCTTCCGCCTGGAATCGGGAATGCGGGCGGAGGAGATCGCAGCGCGGCTTGGCGTCTCCCGCGCCGCGCTCTACCGCTACGAGAAGGGGGAGGTCATCAAGCTCGAGACCATCCGGCGCCTGGCCGAACTCCTCAAGGTCTCGCCGGTCGCGCTGCTTGGCATCTCGATCGAGTATTACGCCCGACCCCTCGCCTATGCCGAACGCCTCCGCAACCTCGAGGAAAGCGCCGATCAGCTGGTGCAGATCGGCGGCGCGGTCTGCGAACCCGGCAACAGCGACGCCATGGAGGGGGCGCTGGCCGAGATCTGGTCCGAGCTGGCCGAAAGATCGGGCGATCGGACGCTCGCGCGCAGCGCCCTCGACCAGCAGCTGCAGACCCTGACCGAGCGCCGACGCGCCCTGGCGCTGCGCCGGCCTGCCATGATCGTGGTGCTGAGCGAACCGGCCATCCGGCGCTTCCTGGCCGAAGGGGTGGGGGGTGATCTGGCGCTGCCCGATCGGCTGCGCGCCCGCTGCCAGGTCGCGGCCGCGGCCGAGGTCTCGGCACTCGCCGCGCTGATCGAGGAATCTCCGCTCGGGCTGCAGGTCGGGCTGGCGCAGGGGCTGGTGCCGCAGAGCCCCTTCCGCATCCTACGCCAGCGCGACCGCGCCCATGTCGTGATCGCGCCGATGCCGATCGAGCTGCCGCCCTGGACCTCCTCGGGGGTGGCCGCCGTCACCAGCGCCGAGGATGCGGTGGCCGCGCATCAACGGGTGGCCGAGGCGATCTGGCGCGAGGCGCTGAAGGGCCCGGCCGTTGCCGTGCGGCTGCGCGAGCTGGTCCGCGCGGCGGAAGAGCAGCGCTAACGCGGCCTTCCCGCCCCGTCGCCGGGCGGCGGGGCCGGCCTTAAGGAGGCGAAGCCCCAAGCTCCCGCCTCTGCCCGGCTGCACCGAGGCTCTCTCGGGCCGCGGCCGCCGCCTGCCAGCCCGCCCCGCCCAGCGGCCAGGCCGGGCGGGGGTGGCGCCGGCTCAGCCGCTCCCGCCGCGCAGCGATCCTCCGCCATCGACCGGCAGGGTCACACCGGTGATGAAGCCCGCCTCCTCCGAGGCGAGAAACACCGCCGCATACGCGACATCCCACGCCGTGCCCATGCGGCCGCGCAGCGGCACCCGGGCATGGCGCATCGCTGCCACCTCCTCGCGCGGGCGGCCGAAGGCTCGGGCGCGGGTATCGACCGCCATCGGCGTGTCGATCAGGCCGGGCAGGATGACATTGGCGCGCACGCCATCCGGCGCGCCGATCCACGCGACCTGTTCGGTGAAGGCGATCATGCCCGCCTTGCTCGTTCGGTAGGCGACGGTCGGATAGCTGGCCGACAGCGCGGCGACCGAGGCGACCGCCAGGATCACGCCGGATTTCTGCGCCCGCATCAGCGGCAGGGCGTGTTTGACCGCCATCACATAGCCGCGCAGGTTGATCGCGTGGATGCGGTCGAAGGCCTCCTCCGTGATCTCCTCCGGCCGCGCATCGCCGCCGGCGATCGAGACGCCGACATTGTAGTGCAGCACGTCGATCCGGCCCCAACGCGCGCAGGCCTCTGCGACCATGGCGGCCATCTCTGCCTCGCGCGTCGCATCGGCCAGGAAGGGCAGGGCCTCGCCGCCCTCGGCTGCGATCATCGATGCGGTCTCCGCCGCGGAATCCAGATCGCGGTCGGCGCAGAGCACCCTGGCCCCCTCGCGCGCCATCAAGAGGGCGGTGGCGCGGCCGTTGCCCAGGCCCTGCCCCGGGCTTTGCCCTGCGCCCACGATGATCGCGATCTTGCCCCGCAGCCGCATCGCACCTCCTCCGCTGCCTCTCTGCCTTGCCGCTTCGATGTCTCGCAGCCTCGCCACCGCGCCGCCCGGCCATGGCTGGCCGCGGCAGGGCGGAGCAGGGCATCAGCTGAGCGGCGGCGCCACCCAGCGCGCAAAGCCCGGCCTCTCCTGCAGCCGCGCATACCAGGCGGCCAGCGCCGGGAAGTGGGGCATGCCGGGGATTTGCACCTCCGCCCCGAACCAGCGCCGGGCAAAACAGCCGAGCGCGATGTCGGCGATGGTGAAATCGCCCTCGATGAAGGGGCCGCCGGCCGCGAGATGCCGATCCAGGATCTCCCAGCAGGCGGCGCTGGCCTGCATGGCGGCGGTGATCTCTGCCATGTCGCGCTTCTCGGGCGGGGTGCGGACCATGCCCCAGAACAGGTGACGTTCGGCCGGGGAGAGGGTGGAGAGCTGCCAGTCGAGCCAGCCATCCACCCGGGCCCGCCGCCCCGGCGCGAGCGGGTAGAGGCCGCCGGCATCGCCCCCGGCCTTGAGGCAGAGGTAGCGCAGGCAGGCGTTGCTCTCCCACACCACCACCTCTCCATCCACCAGGGTGGGGATGCGGCCATGGGGGTTGAGGGCGCGATAGGCCGGCGTGTCGACCACGCCGAACTGCATCCCGGCATCGCGCCGCTCATAGGGCAGGCCGAGCTCCTCCAGGCACCAGAGCAGCTTCATCACATTGACGCTATTGGCCCGGCCGTAGAGGGTGAGCGGCGGGGCCGGCGCTGCTGCCGGCGCCGGAGCGGCGGTGCGCGCCCAGGCGGCCAGGAAATCCTGGTCGTAGGCGGTCTCCATCCGCCGCCGGCGCAGCGGATCCTCTCCGGCGATCTCGGCTTCCAGGAAGATGCGATCGCCCCAGCTCTCCTCCCGCAGCACCGAGAAGCCGGCATCGGTGAGCATGTCGATCAGGCATTGGCGGTTGGGGAACCAGAAATTGGTGTAGTCGCCTTCGCCGATCTCGCGCAGCGGCAGGAATCGCGCGATCGAGGCCTCGGGCAGCAGGTCGGGCGAATAGGCGCTCTCGAGATAGAGGCTGCCGCGGCAGAGCTGGCGGCAGACGTGTAGCCCGCGCAAGGGATCGGGCAGGTGATAGAGCACGCCGAGGCAGAGCACGACGTCGAAGCTGCCGAGGCTGCGCGGGTCAAGCGTCAGCAGATTGCCGAGGCGATAGTCGAAGGAGAGGCCGGTCAGCCGCTCCATCACCGCAAAGCCCGTGGCTTCCTTGCGGCGGTAGTCGAGGCAGGTGACCATCGCCCCCGCCTGGGCAAGGCGCAGGGAGAAGAACCCGTCAGCCGGCCCGATCTCGAGCACGCGCAGGCCGCGCCAGTCCCGCCCCGCCATCTTCTGCCACATGAACTCGGGGTCGTAGCTGCCGGGCGTGCGCAGGCCGGGATAGATCTCGAAGGCGTGGTGCCAATGCGGGCAGCTGGCGACCAGCCGGCGGGCCTCCTCGATGTCCATCGCGTTTCCGCCACCCTTTCCCTGTCTGCCGCGCGCCTGCACCCACCGCTGCCCCTGCCGATGGCCGGGGGCCTACCGCAGCCAGCCCGGACGCGCCCGCGGGCCAGCCGGTTCAGCTAATGCGGCATGGCACGAGTGCCGGGCGCAGGCGAGGGGGGTGGCTCCGCCAACCCCAGCATGGCGCGATAGCCGCCGCGCGTGCAGCCCGCCACCGCCGCGCGGATCTCAGGGTCGGTCAGGGCCGCCAGCTCCTCGCGATAGCGGTAGCCCGGCGCACCGCCTGGCACATCATCGCGCGTGGCCGGGTGGAAGTAGAGTTCAGTGACCCCGGGGGGCAGCCGCGCGAGCGTGCTGCGCAGCCGATCGGCCGTGAAGGCGCCGGACCAGGCGAGGCCGATGACCCGATCCGGTGCGCGCATGCCCCAGGCGGCGGCGCGGCGGCGGAGGATGCGGCACCAGCCGTTGCGGATGGTCCCGCCGGCGCTGCGGCGGGTGCCGATCAGCCCCTCCTCCTCCTGCGGCAGCCGAAGGCAGCGAATGCCTGCCCCCGCCGCCGCCTGCATCACGCTCGCCGCAATCACCGGATGGAGGTGGAAGTGCTTGTGCGCGTTGACGTGATCAGGGGTCAGGCCGCTTGCCAGGAAGCGCTCGATCTGGGCCAAGACCTCGGCGTGCAGTTCGGCCCGCGCCTCGCGCGAGAGGGCGAGCAGCAGCCCAAGCCCGGCCATGTCGTCGCGGAAGCGCCCGTCGCGCCGGGTGAGCGAAGGGATCAGCCGCGCCGGCAGCACCGGCACCCCGTCGGTGAGGGTGACATGCAGCCCCACGGCCAGTCCCGGCAGGCGCCGGGCCAGGGCGATCGCATGCTCGGCCGCCGGGGCGCCCACCATCAGGCTGGCCGCGGTCAGCACCCCCTGCTCATGGGCCAGGGCGATCGCGTCGTTCACACTCTCATGCAGGCCGAAATCATCGGCGGTGATGATCAGGCGCGCGCTCACCGGCGCGGCTTAGCATGCCCGGCCGGTCAGGACAGCCGGCCGCGCCGTCTCGGCCGGAGGCGCTGTCCGCCCCAATGCACGCCCCCCGGCAGCAGCCCGGCCAGCCAGACCGCGAAGGAGAGCAGATCGCGCGGGATCACCCAGGCCGGGCGCGGCGCGCGGCCGAGCGCGACATCGATTCGGGCGGTGGCGGCGAGCCTTGCCCCGAGCGCGAGGCCAAGTACCGCGGCCGCCGCGCTGGCCGGCAGCAGAGCCGCCGCCAGCAGCGCCCAGGGCAGCGGGTGGGTCAGGGCCAGCCCGAGATAGCCCCGCGGGGCCAGCCAGCGAATGGTGCGCGCCCAGCGCAGCTCGTGCCGCCAGAGCGCGAGCGGGCCCGGCTCATGCATCATGTGGGCGGGGATCACCGGGCTCACCTCCACCCGAAGGCCAAGGGCGCGCACCGCCTCGCCCAGTGCGTGATCGTCGGCCAGGTCGTGAAGGAAGCGCGCGAAGCCGCCCACCGCCTCGAGCGTCTCGACCCGGATCGCCATGGTCGCCCCGTAGCAGCCGCGGGCGCGGCCCAGCGCCTCGCCGAGAGCGGCGTTGGGCAGGAAATGCCAATCGATCGAGAGGGCAGCGAGCCGCGAGAAGAACCCGCCATCTGCGGCCTCCCCCCGATAGAGGCAGGTGACCAGGCCCACATCCGGGTCGGCGAGCGGCGCGGTCACCGCGGTCAGCCAGCCCGGATCCACCCGGATATCCGCATCGGCCGCAACCAGCAGTGGCAACCGCGCCGCCTGCTGCAGATGGACCAGCTGGGAGACCTTGCGGTTGGGCCCGAGCAGCCGCGGTTCGATGATCAGCCGGGCGGGCTCGGGCAGCGCTTCGGCGATCGGCCGGGCGGGGTCGGCCGGATCGGCCAGGGCCATCACCAGCTCGAAGGGGGCGGCGTGGCGCTGTTCGAGGCTCGCGCGGAGGTTCTCGGACAGCCCCGGCTCGGCCCCATGCAGCGGCTTGAGGATGGAGGCGGGCAGGGCAGGGCCGGTCGGACGCGGGGTAGCCGCCAGCCGCACCACGGCGCGGGCCGCGAGCAGCCCCTGCACCATCCCGGCCAGGGCGAGCAGGGCGCAGAGCAGGCCGAGCAGCGTCAGGGCCATCGCCGCATGGCGCCTTTCGCTGCGCCCCGGTATGCTGGAGCCATGCCCCCTCCCGCCCTCGCCGCCCTGCTGTGGCTGCTGCTTGTGCTCGCGGGTTGCGGCCCGACGCAAGTCCTGCGGGGCGGGGTGGAGGTGCCCTCCGCCTCTGCCCTCTATGCCGGGGCGCATGATCCGGCCGACCCGTGGGAGAGGATGAACCGCGGGCTGATGGATCTGAGCCTCGCGATCGACGACAACATCGCCCGCCCGGTGGCCGAGACCTACCGCGCCGTGGTGCCGGAATACGGCCGCACGCGTATCCGGCTGTTCCTCCGCAACCTGGGCGAACCCCTGATCTTCGCCCATAATCTGCTGCAGTTGCGGCCCGATGCGGCCGGGGTGACGCTGGCGCGCTTCGCCCTCAATACGACGCTCGGCGGGCTTGGTCTTTTTGATGTGGCGACCGATCGCGGCCTGCCGCGGCAGAGCGGCGACATGGGCCAGACCCTCGCCCGCTACGGCATCCCGGACGGGCCCTTCCTGTTCGTGCCGATCGCGGGTCCCTCCACCCTGCGCGATGCCGTGGGTGATGCGGCGGATGGGTTGCTCAACCCGGTCTCCCTCGTCCTCGACCCGGTGCTGACGGCCTATACCCTGCGGCTGCTGACGGTGACGCGTACCGTCCTCGGCGGGGTCGATCTGCGCGCCGAGAATCTCGACACGCTCGATGCC
>JANWYF010000158.1 GCA_025057055.1 Rhodovarius sp.
CGGCCGGCACGGACAGGCCGGCCGCCCTTGCCGTTCGGGCCGCGCCCTTCGGGGGATGATCGGCCGCCGGGACCGCCGGCGGCCGACTTCGTTCGGTGCATCGCACCGGATCCTCTCGCACCCCCTCATCCGGGCCAGGCCCGGCCCGTCCAGCCCCTCGCTGGCGGCCGGGTCCCCCCCGCGCCCAGACAGCGGCCGGCCGGGGCTTGAGGCTCCGGCCGCCGCCAAGCATTGCCAAGCGCCCCGGCTGCCGACATGGCTGTGCACCGCCATCGAGAGAGGAGCATAGGCCATGGAGGAGCCACGGCTCGGTCAGTTCTGCGGGGAATATCAGGGGCTGCGCGTGCCGATCCGCTGGCATGAATGGGGCCCGCCTTCCGGCCGGCCGGTGGTCTGTGTCCATGGCCTGACCCGCACCGGGCGCGATTTCGACGCGCTGGCCCGCGCCCTCGCTGCGGCGGGGCGGCGTGTGCTCTGCCCCGATGTGCCGGGCCGCGGCCTCTCCGGCTGGCTGCCTGATCCCGCCCTCTATGCGGTGCCGACCTACCTCGCGCTGCTGCAGCCGCTGCTCGCGGCGGTGGGCCCGCACGACTTTGTCGGCACCTCGATGGGCGGGCTGATCGGCATGGCCGCGGCGGCGCAGCCCGAGCTGCGGACGGGGCGGCTGGTGCTGAACGATGTCGGCCCCTTCCTGCCGGCCGCGGCGCTGGCGCGCATCCGCGCCTATCTCGCCGCCGCGCCGCAGGAGTTTCCGGACCTGGCGGCGCTGGAGGGGCATCTGCGCCGCGTGCATGCGCCCTTCGGCCCGCTGTCGGATGCCGAATGGGCGCATCTGGCCCGCCACAGCGCGCGCATCACCCCGGCCGGGCGCATCGCCCTGCATTACGATCCGCGCATCCTGGAGCCGATGCCGGAACAGCCGACCGACCTCGACCTCTGGGCCCTCTGGCCCCAGGTCGCCACCGGCCGGCCCGTGCTGGTCCTGCGCGGAGAGCACTCCGACCTGCTCGATGCCGCCACCGCCGCCCGCATGGCCGAAAGCCCGGGCGTGCAGCTGGCCACCATCCGCGGCGTGGGGCACGCCCCGGCGTTGATGGAGCCCGGCCAGATCACGCTGATCCGCGACTTCCTCGGCTGATCCCGGCGCCGGGGATGCCTTTGTGCTTGGCGTCCGCGCTCGCGACCGGCTAGCCTGCCTGGGGCGGAGGCGTGGCGCCGCATGCCGCCTCTCCTGCGGCGGAGTTTCCGCAGATCGGCGGAGACCAGCTCGGGAAAATGCCACCGCAGAACCGGAGAAGGACTGCCATGCTGCGTCGCATCCTCGTCTCGATCGGCGTGCTGCTGCTCTGCGGCGCATTCCTGCCAGCACAGGCGCAGAACCGCTTCTGGCTGGAGAACAACTCCGGCGAGACGATCCGGGAGGCCTATGTCTCCTCCTCCCGCGTGCAGAACTGGGGCCCCGACATTCTCGGCGCCTCGGTGCTGCCGGCCGGCAACCGCATCTGGGTCACTCCGACCTTCAGCGACTGCGTGCTCGATGTCCGGGTGGTCTACGCCTCGGGGCGGGAGGAGACGCGCATGGGCGTCAATGCCTGCAGCCTCACTCGCATCAGCTTCGGCGGCGCGGGGGCGGTGGTGCAGCAGCCGGGCGCAGGCGCCGGCGCCATCGTGGGCGGCGGCCCGGGCACGCGGGTGGTGCCGACCCAGGGCAACCCCTCCTTCCATCTCATCAACGGCACCAACCAGACGATCCGAGAGGTCTACGCCTCTTCCTCGCAGCTCAACAGCTGGGGTCCGGACCGGCTCGGGGCCTCGGTGCTGCCGCCGGGCAACCAGGTCTGGATCAATATGCCGTCCGGCTATGGCTGCCTGACCGACATCCGGGTGGTCTACATGAACGGTGCGGTGCAGGAGCGGCGCGGGATCGAGACCTGCTCGATCAGCGCGATCACCTGGCGCTGACTGCCCGGGCCGGGGCGGGATCGGCCGCGGCTGCGCATCGGCCCTGCGCCGGGGCGGGATCGGTCGCGGCTCGCCCCCTCGAGGCCCGCCGATCCGGCCGGGTTTCGGCCTCATGGCGTTGCCGCTGCCGCCGGGCGAAAGCGGCCGGCTGGCGCTGCCCTCCCGGCCCACAGCGGCGGCGGATGATTCCATCCCGGCGTCCGATGCGGGTCAGCCCCGCCCCCGGCTGGCCTTTCCGCGAGCCGCGGGTCGGGGCAGGCTGCCGCGGCACGGCCTACGAGGGGGGAGACGGAGCATGAGCGCAAGCGAGCCGGCCGCCACCATCCTGCGACCCACCGAAGCCTTCCGCTTTCCCGGTGGCCAGCGCATCGGGATCATCTTCAACATCGCCTATGAAGGCTGGTCGCCCGGGCAGGTGCCGGGCATCGGGCCGATGGGCAATCCGCTCAAGCCCGGCTTCTATGACGCCAATGCCGCCTCCTGGGCGCTCTACGGCCCGGTGCGGGGCATCTGGCGCGCGCTCGAGATCGCCGCGCGCCACCGCCTGCGCACCAGCGTCATGGTCAACGGCGTGCTGGCCGAGCACTGGCCCGAGACGCTCCGCGCCATCCGCGACGGCGGGCATGAGATCATCGCCCATTCCTGGGGCATGGACGTGATCCCCGTCTATCTGGACGAGGCAGGCCAGCGCGAGAACATCCGCCGCACCACGGAGGCGATCGCCGCCGCGACCGGCCTCAGGCCGCAGGGCTGGATCAGCCCGCGCGGCACCGGCAGCCCGATCCATGCCCGCCTGCTGGCCGAAGCGGGCTACCTCCACCACGGCGACTGCAACGACGACGATCTGCCCCACCTCGCCCTCTTCCCGGGCGGGGCGGAGATCGTCGGCGTGCCGCTGACCATGGACATCAACGACCTCCCCAGCGCGATCCGCTACGGCAACACCGCGCGCGCCATGCTGGAGCAGTTCCAGGACGCCTTCGCCGCCCTGCGCGAGCGCGAAAGCCGCCCCGCCTGCCTCGACGTCACCATCCACACCCATGTCTATGCGCGGCCGGCCGGCGCCTGGGTGTTCGACGAGATCATGCGCATCGCCACCGCTGCCGCCGATGTCTGGATCGGCACGCGCGGGGAGCTCGCGGCCCATCTCGTCAGCCTGCGCTCCTCCCTCACCCCCGAGCGCCGGGCGGGAGGCTAGGACCATGCCGCCTCTTCCCCGCCGCGTGCTGGCCGCGCTGCTGGCCGCACCCGCCGCCGCCCCGGCCCAGCCCGCCTGGCCCGACCGGCCCGTGCGCTTCGTCGTCGCCTTCGCACCGGGCGGACCGGCCGACATCATCGCCCGGCTGCTCGCCCAGGGCTTGAGCGAGATCTGGCCGCAGCCCGTCGTGGTCGAAAATCGCGCCGGCGCCGGGGGCAATGTCGCCGCCCAGCTCGTCGCCCGCGCCGCCCCGGACGGGCTGACCGCGCTCGTCACCACCTCTGCCTTCGCCGTCAATGTCACCCTCTCCCGCCAGCCCGGCTACCGGCCCGAGCAGTTCCGCACGGCGGCGATCGTGGCCGGCACGCCCAACCTGTTTGCCGTCCGCGCCGAGGGGGAGCTGCGCAGCCTCGCCGATCTGGTCGCGCTCGGCCGCCGCCGGCCGCTCAATTTTGGCTCGGCCGGGGTGGGGTCGACGCCGCATCTCTCGGCCGAGAATCTGCTGCGTCGCATCGCCCGGGTGGAGGCGCAGCACATCCCCTATCCCGGCGCCGCGCCCGCCCTGACCGCCGTCATCGCCGGGCAGATCGACATGGCGAGCGTGGCGCTGCCGGCCGCCGTGCCGCTGCTGCAGGCCGGACGCATCCGCGGGCTGGCCGTCACCGCCGCGGCCCGGGTCGCCGCCGCCCCGGATGTCCCCACCGTGGCCGAGGCCGGCTTCGAACCGGTGGTGGATCTGACCTGGGTGGCGGTGCTGCTGCCCGCCGGGGTGCCGGAGGCGATCCTGGAGCAGGTCAACCGCGACATCGCCCGCCTGCTCGCCAGCCCCGCCTTCGCAGCCCGCCTGGCCGCCACCGGCTTCGACCCGATCGGCGGGACGCGCGCAGCGGCCGAGGAGTTCATGGCGCGCGAGATCGACCGCTGGGGTTCTATCGTGCGCGCGCTCGACCTCGCCCTCGATTGAAGGGTGGATCTTCCGCCGGACTGCCGCGGCAGGCCAAGCTGTGCGCTGCGCCAGAGTCCACCCTTGCCAGGTGCTGCCGTGATCGAGACCGACTTCGCCGGGCCCATCGCCCGCATCACCATCCGCAACGAAGCCAAGCTCAACAGCCTGGGCTCGGCCGCGCTCGAGGCCCTGGCGGAGGCCTTCCGCGCCGTGCCGGAGGCAGCGCGCGCCGTGGTGCTGACCGGGGCCGGCGGGCGCGCCTTCATCGGTGGAGCCGACATCCGGGAGATGGCGGCCCTGCCCTCGCCCGAGGCGGCGCGCGCCTTCATCCTGCGCATCCATCGGCTCTGCCGCGCCATCCGCGACTGCCCCAAGCCCGTGATCGCGCGCATCGAGGGCTATTGCCTCGGCGCGGGGCTCGAGATCGCCGCCGCCTGCGACCTGCGCATCGCAGCACCCTCGGCGCGCTTCGGCATGCCGGAGGTGCGGATCGGCATGCCCTCGGTGGTGGAGGCGGCGCTGCTGCCCGGGCTGATCGGCTGGGGCCGCACCCGCCGCCTGCTGCTGCTCGGTGAGACGATCGGGGCGGAGGAGGCGGAACGCTGGGGCCTGATCGAACGCCTGGCCGAGGATCTCGATGCTGCGGTTGCCGAATGCTGCGCCCTGATCATGGAGGCCGGGCCGGAGGCGATCCGCGCCCAGAAGCGGCTGATCCGCGCCTGGGAGGATCTGCCGGTCTCGGCGGCCATCGCTGCCGGCATCGACGCCTATGAGGAGGCTTGGCGGGGCGAGGAGCCGCGGCGCATGACCGCCGCCTTCCTCGCGCGCCGGCGGAGGGGGTGAGGGCGCACCCCCGCATCGGGCTGATGTGCAAGGCCCCGCGCCCCGGCTTTGCCAAGACGCGGCTGGCCGCAGCCCTCGGGCGCCGGCGCGCGGCCGAACTCGCCCGCGCCTTCCTCGCCGACAGCGCGCGGCTGGCCGCAGGTCTCGGGCCGCTCACCGCGTTCCACGCCCCGGCCGATGCGGCGCAGGAGATCGCGCCCCTGTTGCCTCCCGGCACCGCCCTGGTGCCGCAGGCGGAGGGCGATCTCGGCGCTCGGCTGATCGCAGCCTTTGCCGAGCTGCTGGCACAGGGCAGCCCGGCCCTGGTGATGGGCACCGACAGCCCCGATCTGCCCCCTGCCCTGCTGGGCGAAGCGCTGGCGGCATTGGCCAGCCATGACGCCGCCATCATCCCGGCCGAGGATGGCGGTTATTGCGCCATCGCCCTCGCCGCGCCGCAGCCGCAGCTCTTCCGCGGCATTCCCTGGTCGAGCCCGCAGACCCTGGCCGCCACCCTGGCCGCCGGACAGGGGCTGAGGGTGCATCTGACCGCCCCCTGGCACGATGTGGATGAGGCCGAAGATCTGGCGCGGCTCGACCTCTCCGCCGCGCCGGCCACACGCGCCGTGCTTTATGCTGGACGCGGCCCCCGCACCGGCGGATAGATTACCTGACCGCCATCCGGGAGAGGCTGGCATGAAACATGCACTCCTCGCCGCCCTGCTGTTCTGGCCCCTGGCCGTGGGGGCGCAGACCCTGACCATCGCCATCGGCGCGGCGCCGACCTCGATTGATCCGCATTTCCACAACCTGGGGCCCAACAATGCGCTCGGCCAGCACATCTTCGAGAAGCTGGTGGAGCGCGACAGCCGTGCCCGCCCGCAGCCTGCGCTCGCGCAATCCTGGACTGCGGTGGCCCCCACTGTCTGGGAGTTCCGGCTGCGCCCGGGGGTGCTCTGGCACGACGGTCGCCCCTTCAGCGCCGAGGATGTGCTCTTCACCTTCCAGCGCGTGCCCCAGGTGCCCAACAGCCCCGGCGGCTTCGCGGGCTTCCTGCGCAGCATCGCCCAGGTCGAGGTGCCAGAGCCCGGCCTGCTGCGCATTCACACCCACGCCCCCAACCCGCTGCTGCCCACTGAACTCGCGCAAGTCGCCATCATCGCCCGCCATGTGGCCGAAGGGGCCTCGACCGAGGATTTCAACAGCGGCCGGGCTGCGATCGGCACCGGTCCCTTCCGGCTGATCTCCTTCCGCCCCGGTGATCGGGCGGAGCTCCAGCGTTTTGACCAGCACTGGAACGGGCCGGAGCATTGGGCCCGCGTCTCCTTCCGTTCGATCATCAATGACGGGGCGCGCACCGCCGCCCTGCTGGCTGGGGATGTCGACATCATCGATCAGGTGCCGACCAGCGACCTCGCCCGGCTGCGGCGCGATCCGCGCCTGTCGGTCAGCGAAATCCCCTCGGTCCGGGTGATGTTCCTCGCGCCCGATTTCTCGCGCGATCCCTCCACCCCGCCTCCCGGTTTCACCGACCATGCCGGCAATCCCCTGCCCAGCAACCCGCTGCGCGATGTGCGGGTGCGGCGGGCGATCAGCCTGGCGATGAACCGCGAGGCCCTGGCCGAACGCATCATGGAGGGCACGGCGGTGCCGACCGCGCAATGGCTGCCCGAAGGCGCCTTCGGCTATGACCCCACCCTGCGCCCGCCGCCCTTCGACCCCGAGGCAGCGCGCCGCCTGCTGGCCGAGGCCGGCTATCCGGACGGCTTCCGCGTGGTGCTGCACACGCCCAATGACCGCTGGCCGAATGACGCGCGCATGGCCCAGGCGGCGGCGCAGATGATGGCGCGCATCGGCATCGGCGTGCGGGTGGAGGCGATGCCCTTCTCCACCTTCGCCGCCCGCGCCGCACGGCAGGAGTTCGGCCTGCGCTTCGCCGCCTGGGGCAGCAGCAGCGGAGAGCCGTCCAACTTCCTGATCAACTATGTCAGCACCTTCGACCGCGCGCGCCGCACCGGCGCCTCCAACAGCAGCCGCTACTCCAACCCCGAACTCGATGCGCTGGTGCAGCGCGCGGCCCAGACCATGGACGATGCCGAACGCGAGCAGCTGTGGTTCCAGGCCACCCGCATGGTCGCCGAGGATCTGCCGGTCATCCCGCTCGTGCAGCTGATCAACACCTGGGCGATGCGCCGCGGCCTGGTGCACGACCCGCGCATGGATGAACGCACGGTGGCCATGGGCATCCGCCCGGCCGTGATGCGGTAAGGAAAGGGCGCCCTTCGCAGCGGCCGCGGCGGGCGCTGCGATGTCATGATCCCCTGGCCCAAGCTCAGGCGAGGTCGGGCTGAGGCAGGCGGCGGCGCCTACCGTCAGCCACTGCGACCGCTCCGGGGAACCCGGCGTTTCAGGACCGCTGCCACGGGCGGGTGTTCGGCATCGGCCGGCAGCCGCCCGGGCAGGCCCCTATCCCCATCGCCGGGCTGCCCGGCGGGTGCCGCTTCGTCGCTGAGACGCTCTGCGAGCCCCGCTGCCGGCTGATGCGCGAAGCTCTGCCCCCCGCATCGACCGAGGAGGAGTGCCCGGCGCTGATCGAGACCGCTCTCGAGGGGGCGGCCACGCTGGCCCGAGCCCAGCCGGCCGGTGCTGCCCTCGGGGCTGGCTTGTCCTGCGGCGAGCAGCAGCGGCTGGCCCTCTCCGGCGTGCCGGGTGGGCTGGCGGCCGCGTCGCAGGCGCCTCCTCCCCGCTACGTGGCGAAGCCGGGATGGAAAGCCGCGTCAGCCGCCCGGCGGAGTCCGCCCCCTTGGCATCTGCCCTAGGGCCGCCGTCGGCGCGGGGCCGCCTCCCTCGCCCTCCGCCCGGCGGTGGGCACGGCGAAGCTGCCGGCATCGGCCAGCCGCTCGACGCAATGGCGGATCGCCCGCTGCACCGCTGCCTCGGCCGGGTTCGGCGGCGGCCGGCCGGCCCGTTCCGCGATCACCAGCAGCCGGTGCAGATGCACGCCTGCGACCTCGCTCGCCTCCAGCGCGCCGGTGTCGAGATCGGGGCGAAAGGTGGAGACCGGCATCATGGCGGTCCTGCCGCCGCGCAGCGCCATGCGCCGGATCGCCTCAAGCGAATCGATCTCGAGGTCCACCGCAAGCCGCGCGCCGTGGGCGATCAGCTGCTCCTCCACGATGCGGCGGATGCCGGCCGAGATCAGCACCGGCAGGCGCTGCAGTTCGGCCAGCCCGACCTTGGCCTGTCCCGGCCGCGTGCCGGGGCGCGAGAGCAGGACGATCGGCTCTGCCACCAGCGGGGTGATCGACAGGGCCCGGGCGGGCGGCGGGTTGGTCAGCACCGCCAGATCGACCTCGGCCTGCAGCAGGGCGTGGAACAGGGCGGGGCTGAAGGCCTCCCGCACCGCCAGCCTCACGCCCGGCGCCTCGGCGCGCAGGCGGTCGACCAGATCGGGCAGGAGCACCGGCGCGACCGAGGGCGAGAGGCCGAGCACCACCGCCCCCTCGGCGCTGCGCCCTTCCGCAATCGCCTCGCGCGCGCGCTGCCATTCGCGCAGCATGCGCCGCCCGTGCTCGAGAAAGGCCTGCCCGGCCGGGGTCAGGCGCACGCCGCGCGGCAGCCGCTGGAACAGGGCCGCGCCGAAGGCCGCCTCGATCTTCTGGATGTGGCGGGAAAGCGCCGGCTGGACGATGTTGAGCGCCCCCGCCGCCCGGCTGATGCTGCCGAGCTCGGCCACCCGCAGCACCATCTCGACCTCGCGCAGGCTGATGTCGACGATCATGGCGACCCATGCCGTTCCGCTATGGGGTCGATGGTGACACGGCATTTGCGCCGGGGCGAGCCCCTGCCTAAGTCCGGCAGAAGATCTTGCGGGAGGAGACTGACCTTGCGGCGTATCGAGGCAGCAGTGATCGGCACCGGCTGGTGCGGGGGCATCCGTGCCGAGACCTTGGCCAAACATCCCCTGGTCTCGCGCCTGCACATCGCCGAGATCCGGCCCGAACGCCTGGCCGAGGTGGCCAAGGCCACCGGCGCCGCCACGGCCACGCAGCGCTGGCGCGACATCCTGGAGCAGCGCGGGGTGGAGGCCGTCTATGTCTGCGCCACCCCGGAACAGACACACTACCCGATGGCCAAGGCCTTCCTGGAATCCGGGCGCCATGTCTTCCTCGAGAAGCCGATCGCGCTGACGCTCGAGGAGGCGGACGAGCTGGTCGCGCTCGCCCGGCGCATGGGGGTGCGCTTTACCATCGGCTATTCGCAGCGCTTCAACCCGAAATACGCCTATGTGAAGAAGACCGTGGCCGAAGGCACGCTGGGCGAGATGGTGAGCGTGCTGATCAGCCGCCACATCACGCGCGGCCTCGGCAACAAGATCAGCGGGCGGGTCAAGCTCTCTCCGGCGGCGATGGAGGCGACGCACGACATCGACTTCGCTCTCTGGTGCCTCGCCCCCGCTCGGCCGGTGCGCGTCTATGCGCAGGAGGTCAAGCGCGTGATGGCGCCGAAGAACGGCGCGGCCGACTGCAACTGGATCATGATCACCATGGACAACGGCGTGGTGGTCACGATCGGCGCGGGCTGGATCCTGCCGCCCGGCTATCCCAACTTCTCCTCGACCTGGATCGAGTTCGTGGGCAGCGAAGGCGCGCTGATGGTGGATGATACCCATCGCGACGTCGTGCTGATGCGCATGAGCCAGCCGGGGGCCGTCTTCCCGATCTCCACCATGCCCGGCGAGTCGGTCGGGCATGTCTATGCCGGTCCGATGGCCGGCGAGACCGCGGCCTTCATCGAGGATGTGGTGTTCGGCCGGGAGCCGCTGGTGACGCCGGAGCAGGCGCTGGTCGCGATGGAGGTCTACACCGCGGCCGACCTCTCGATCGAACGCGGCGAACCGGTCAGCCTGCCTTTGCCGCGCCATCCGCAAGCCGAGCGGCTCTCGCTGACGCTGACGGAGGGGGTTCTCTGATGCGCCCGACCCGTCATCAGAGGATCGGGCTGGCCATCGTCGGCGCTGGCCGGGTGGGGCTGTTCCGCGGCGGGGTGGCGGCGCGCCATCCGATGGTGGACTGGATCGGCATCGCCGAGATCAAGCCCGAGCGCGGCCGGCAGGTGGCGGAAGCCATCGGCGCCGATTTCGTGACCACCGATTTCCGCGAGCTCATCGCCCGGCCCGAGGTCAACGCGGTGATCGTCGCCACCGACGAGCATCTGCACGTGGCGCCGATCATGGCCGCGATCGAGCGCGGGCTGCCCATGCTGATCGAGAAGCCGCTGGCCACCGACCTTGCGGATTCGCAGCGCGTGCTGGCCGCCATCCGCCGTTCCGGAGTGGACGCGGTGATCGGCTACACCCAGCGCTTCCGGCGGCGCTGGCTGGCGGCGAAGGAGAAGGTGCGCACCGGCGCGCTCGGCGATGTGACGCTGGTCACCAGCCGCGCCTTCATGAACCGGCTGGTCGCGATCGACAACTACCGCCGCACGGATCGGCCGGAGGCGATCTCGCCCATGGTCATCTCCGGCACCCACATGCTCGACCTCGTGATGTGGATGATGGAGGGCAAGCGGCCGGTCGAGTGCGTGGCCCGTTCAGTGGACAAGGTGCTGGGCCCGGAATGGAAGGGCATCGATGCCACCGCCGGCATGATCCTCTTCGAGGACGGCTCGATCTACCACCTCGTCATCTCCTGGGCGCTGCCCGTCACCTGGCCCGGTGCGGTCTACAGCCTGGAGGTCGGGATCACCGGCACCGAGGGCGTGCTGACGATCGACGATACCCACCGCGACATCGTGCTGGCCGTCAGCCGCCCGCAGGAGGAGGGCTATCTGCCCGACCGGCAACGCCTGGTCGATTTCCTGGGCAGCTATCCGCCGGGGGATATGGCGCTCGGCGAACTGCGCGGGCCGATGCGGGAGGAGACCGTCTCCTGGCTCGACCGCGTCTCCCTCGGCGTGCCCACCCAGCATGCGACCGCCGAGGACGGCCATGATCGCCTGATGCTGACCAAGGCGCTCGATCTCTCGGCGCGGTTGCGCCGTCCGGTCGCGCTGCCGATCGAGCGGGAGGAGGTGGAGGCCGTCGCGCGCGTCGCCTAGCCAGCCCTGCTCTGATCGCTTTCGGGAGGAACGGACATGACAACCATCATCGGACGCCGCGGCGTGCTTGGTGGGGCATTCGCCCTTGCCGCCCTCGGACGCGCCAAGGCCCAGGGCGGCAGCTATCCGGTCAGGCCGGTGCGCGTGATCGTGCCCTTCGCACCGGGCGGGGCGTCGGATGTGGCGGCGCGGATCATCCAGCCCCATATGCAGGAACAGCTCGGCCAGCCGATCATCGTCGAGAACCGGGCCGGTGCGGCCGGCAATATCGGGATGGAAGCGGCAGCCCGCGCCGCGCCCGACGGCTATACCCTCTTCCTCGGCAATGTCGGCACGCTCGCCGTCAACCCGGCGGTGTTCGAACGCACCCTGCGCGTCGATCCGCGGCGGGATTTCTCGGCCATCTCTCTGGTGGCCGAAACCGCCGATGTGCTGGTGGTCAACCCGAATCTGCCGGTCACCACGGTCGCCGAGTTCGTGGCCTATGTGCGCGCCCGCCCCGGCCAGCTCAACTACGGATCGCCCGGCGTGGGCAGCGTCAACCGCCTGGCCATGGAGAAGCTGCGCGAGGCGGCCGGCCTCGACATGCTCCATGTGCCCTATGCCGGGGGTGCGGGGCCGGCGGGCCTTGCGGTGATGGCAGGCGATGTGCATTGCCTCTTCACCACCCTCTCCTCGATCATGGGGGCGATCCAGGGCGGGCGGGTGCGGGCACTCGCGGTCAGCGGCCTGCGGCGCGTGCCCGCCCTTCCCGATGTGCCCACCATGCGAGAGGCCGGCTTCGAAGGGTTCGAGACCGGCTCCTGGCAAGGTTTGCTGGCGCCCGCCGGCACGCCGGCCGACATCATCCGTCGCCTGCACGCCGTCCAGGTGGAGGTGGCGGGGCGCGAGGAGGTGCGCCAGCGCTTCGCGGCCAGCGGCACGCAGTCCCTCGCCAGCCGCTCGCCCGAGGAGTTCGCGGATTTCATCCGCAGCGAATACGAGAAGTGGGGCTCCCTGGTCCGCCGCATCGGCGCGGTCGAATAGCCCTCTCACCGCGGCACGGCCGGAGTGCGCCGGACCGTGCCGCCCCGCCCTGCCCCGCATCCCGCCTGGAGAACACTCTGCCATGGAACCCGCCTGCCTCTGCTGCGGCCTGCGCTTTCCTCACCTCCGCCCGCGCCTGCATGCCGCGGCCGAGCCCTCGGGCCGTCCGCGCCCGCGGGTGATCGACCCGCATGCCCATTTCTTCCCACAGGAGTTCCTGGATCTGCTCGCCTCGCCCGATGGGCGGGCCGAGGGGGCGGATGTGCTCACCGGAGAGGAGGGGATGACGATCATCGCGGGCGGCATGCGCAACGGCCCCCTCTCGCGCCGCTTCGTCGATCCGGCGCTGCGGGTGGCGGATATGGACGCCGCCGGGGTGGATGTGCAGGTGCTCTCGCTGACCGCGCCGATGCTCTACTGGGCCTCGCCCGCCTTCGGCGAACGCCTGGCGCGCGCCTACAACGATGCCGCCTCGGCCGCCGCGCAGGCCTGGCCCGGGCGGCTCTACGGCTTCATCGCGCTGCCGCTGCAGGATACCGACCGCGCCTTGCGCGAGTTCGACCGGGCCCGCCGCCTGCCCGGGATGCGCGGCGTCTACATGGGCACCCATATCGCCGGCACCGACCTCTCCGCCCCCAGGCTGCGCCCCGTGTTCGAGGCGATCGAGGCGGCTGGGCTGAACCTCTTCCTCCATCCCTGCCAGACGCTGGGCGGCCCGCGCCTCGCGCCCTATTACCTCGGCAATTTGCTCGGCAATCCGTTCGAGAGCGCGGTGGCCGCCGCGCATCTCATCTTCGGCGGCGTGCTCGATGCCTGCCCCAAGCTCGAGGTGCATCTCGTGCATGGCGGCGGCGCGCTGCCGATCCTCTTCGGCCGGCTCGACCACGGCCATCGCGTGCGCGCCGAGGCACGCCACCTGCCCCGTCCGCCCAGCGAATACCGCCGCCGCTTCGCCTATGACACGCTGACCCATTCGGCCGAGATCCTGCGCTGGGTCGTGAGCTTCGTGGGCGCCGACCGCGTCACCATCGGCAGCGACTACTGCTTCGATATGGGCGTGGATCGGCCCGCCGCGATCGTTGACGAGCTCGGCCTCGGCGAGGCGGAGCGGGCGGCGATCCTGGGCGGCAATGCGGCGCGGCTGCTCGGCCTCTAGCGGGATGCGCCCTGCGGCAGCGCGCCGGGCCTGGCCCGCGGCCGCGCGCCCTATCCTCGCGCCCCGGCCACCCTCCGGGCCGATCGGCCCGAGGCGGTTCCCGGCACGCGGCCCCTGCTCTAGCCTGCCGCGATGACGGAGAGTTTTCGCGACCTCAGGCTCTTCGTCGCGGCCTATGAGGAGCGTTCCTTCACCGCCGCGGCCGAGCGCGAGAATGCCACCCAGTCCGGCGTCTCCCAGCACATCCGCAAGCTCGAGGACCGCTACGGCTGCCGGCTCTTCCTGCGCGGCAAGGGGGCAGTGGTGCCCACCCCGGCGGGAGAGGCGCTGTATCGCCGGGCGCTGGCGCTGCTGCGCGGGCAGGAGGAGGCGGTGCGCGCGATGCGTGCCCTGGCCGGCAGCCTGGAGGGGGAGGTCCAGGTCGGTCTGATGCCCACCCTGACCCGCTGCGCGCTGGCCCCGACCATCGACCGCTTCCTGCGGCAGCACCCGAATGTCCTGCTGCGCGTGACCGAGGCCTACAGCGCCGCGCTGGTGGCGCGGGTGCGGGCGGCGGAGCTCGATTTCGCCATCGTCCCGGCCTTTCCCGGCGATGTCGGGGTGCGCCTGCGGCCCTTTTTGCGCACGCCGGAAGTCCTGGTCACCCGCGCCGGGTCGGGCCTTGCCCATCTCGCGCCGGTGCGGCTGGCCGAACTCCCGCCGCTCTCTCTCGTCCTGCCGGGTGCGGCCAACACCCGCCGGCAGACGATCGAGACCTATCTCGCTTCGCAGGAGGTGCGGATCGAACGGGTGCTGGAGCTCGACGCCATGCTCGGCACGCTCGACCTGGTCGCCACCACCGGCTGGTCGGCCATCCTGCCCGGGGTGATGATGGCCGCCGATGCGGCGCGGCGCGAGGGGCAGCTCTTCACCGTCAACCCCTTGGCCGATCCGCCGCTGCCGCTCGACCTCGTGCTGGTCAGCCCGGCGCGACGAAGCCTCTCGGCCCCTGCGCTGGCCTTTCTCTCGGTGCTCGAGGAGGAGACGGCGCGGCTCAATGCGATCTGGCAGGGCGCGCTGCCCGGGGGCTGAGGCAAGGCCGGGCAGCGCCTGTCACGCCCCTCCTATTCCGCCGCCGCCGCCGGGACGGAAGCCGCGATCGCGGCGTTGACCTTGGGCAGCACCTTCTCGGCCAGCAGGATCATCGACCGGCGGCCGAGCTCGCGGTCCGCCCAGTCCTTGCCGGCATAGAGGAGGGTGCCGAAATCCCCCACCTGCTCGCGGAAGGCGAGGATCTTCTCGGCCACCTGATCAGGGGTGCCCCAGATGACGAGGCGGTCGAGCACATAGTCGAGCGTGACCTCCTCATCCGGCATGTCCCGCCGTTCCTTGAACAGCTCGATCCGCCCGTTGCGCGAGAGCTTGGTCAGCAGCGAGCGGTAGTAGTTACGATAGGGGCTCTGCGGGCCGAGGGCGTATTCGCGCGCGGTCGCCGCGTCCTCGCAGACGAAGATGCTCTTGGCCACCCGCCAATTGGCCGGATCGGCCGGGCGGCCGGCACGCGCGCAGCCTTCCACATATTTCGGCCAATGGGTCTTCACCCAGGCCGGCATCAGGAAATTGGCCGAGATCGGATCCCACCCCCGCGCCGCCGCCTCCGTCACGCCCTTCGAGAAGGGGGCGACGGCGGTCACCACGATCGGCGGATGCGGCCGCTGCAAGGGCTTCGGGATGATGCCCTGGCCGATCTCGGGGAAGAGGGTGCGTTCGGTCGTGACCTTCCAGTAGCGCCCCTCGAGGCGATAGGGCGCCTCCTTGGTCCAGAGGTCGAGGATCATGTTGATGCCCTCGACGAACATGGCGTTGCGGTCGGCATCGAGGTTGCCGAAGGCCTCCGCATCCGA
>JANWYF010000217.1 GCA_025057055.1 Rhodovarius sp.
GCAGGATCAGGTCGATGTCCGAGGAGTAGTTGAGCTCCCGCGCGCCGAGCTTGCCCATGCCGAGCACGATCAGCCCGCAGCCCCGCCCCGCCCGTGCCGCGCCGCGCTTGAGCTCGCCGCGCGCCACGGCCGCGGTCAGCAAATGCCGGCAGGCGGCGCCGAGGCAGGCCTCGGCCAGAGTGGTGAGCGCCCCGGTCACGCGCTCGAGCGGCCAGAGCCCGCCGACATCGGCCGCCGCGATCACCAGCGCCGCCCGACGCTTGACCTGGCGCAGCAGGCCGCCCAGGGCGGGGCGGGGGCTTGCCGGATCGGCCGCCTGCAGCGGTGCCAGCGCAGCCTGCAGCGCCTCCTCCGGGCCGCGTTCGAGCATGCGCGCCAGGGTGGCGGGTTCGCGCGCGATCAGATCCGCCAGATGGGGGCTGTGGCCGGCCAGCGCCGCGATCCAAGGGCGGGCCGTGGCATCGGCCGCCAGCTCCGCCGCCGCCCCGCCCTCGGCCGTCAGCCGCTCGAGCAGGGCGGCGACCGCCCCCGGGTCGAAGGGCTCAAGCTGGGGCGGGGGCAGGGCGGCCTTGCTCGACATGGGGCAGGCATGGGACCCATCGCCGCATGAGTGGTCAAGGCAGGCGCCGGACGCGCCCCCGCCCGCCGCGCTGGCACCGTCTGGCGCGGCCATTCCTGCGCGGCCTGGTCGCGCTGGTGCTGCTTTCGGCCCTCGGGGCCGGAGCCCTCGCTTGGCGGCTGGCCCAGGGGCCGATCGAGCTCGCCTTCCTCGGGCAGCGCTTGGCCCGCGGCCTGTCGGTCGGGGAAGGGGGAGTGCTGCGGGCAGAGGGGGTGGCCCTCGCCTGGGCCGGTTTTCGCGAGGGCGGGGCGGCGCTGCCGGCGCTGCATCTCTCTGGCCTGCACCTCTCGGCACCGGGGGTCGAGGCCGAGGCCTCCTCCGCCCTGCTCCATCTCTCGCTGCGGGCGCTGCTGCGCGGGCATCTCGCCCTCTCTCGCGCCGACATCGCGGCAGCGCGGCTGCGGCTTGATCTGCCGCGGCTCGAGGTCGCGGCGGGCGGGGCGGCCGGGGCGGGGCCGCGACAGCCGCTGTCGGCCTGGCTCGCCGCGCCGGAGGAGACGGGCCGGCTGCTCGCCCTGCGCGGGCTGGCCCTGCGCGATGGGGAGCTGCGGGTCGCCCTCGGCCCCGGGCTGCCCGAGCTGGTGATCGACGGAATCGGCCTCGAGGCCGCGCGGGGGCGCAGCGGGGGGCTCTCCGCCCAGGGGCGGGCCGTGCTGCGCCTGGGCGAGGAGGCGATTCCCTTCGCGATCGCAGGCCTCGGCGGGCCGGAGGGGGCAGGGCAGCAGCCGATCGGCCTCTCGCTCTCGGCCAGCGGGCTGTGGCCGGCGCGGCTCGCTGGGCTGGCGCCGCAGCTGGCGCCGCTGGCGCTCCTTGATGCCCCGCTGTCGGCCCATCTGGCCCTCGAACTCGACCGCGGGCTGCGGCCGCAGGCCGCGCGCCTGGCCCTGGATGCCGGGGCGGGGCTGTTGCGGGTCGATGAGGCGACGGTCCTGGCGCTGGCCGGGGCGAGTGTCGAGCTCTCCGCGACGCGGGAGGAGCTGCTGCTCGAGCGGGGGGAGATCCGCCTCGCCCCGCAGGAGGGGCCGGGGGGCGATCCACGGCCGCTACCCCTCGCCGTCCGCGGGCGTCTTTTGCCCGCGGCGGGGGGCTGGAGCGGGGAGCTCAGCCTTGGCCTGCGCGGTGTCGACCTCTCCCGCCTCGCGCGGTTCTGGCCGCATGGCCTGGCGCCCGAGCTCCGGGCGCAGCTGCTCGCCCGCCTCGCCGGCGGCAGCCTGGCCGAGGCCGCGCTTACCCTCGGCTGGTCGATCGGGGCCGAGGGCCTCCGGATCGGTGCGGCGGAACTGTCCGCTGACCTGCGCGATCTCTACATCGCCGAGGGAGAGGGCCTCGCCCTGCGCCGGCTGCGGCTGGAGGCAAGTCTGCTGCCCGGGCTGGCCCGCCTCTCCCGCGCCGAGATCGAACTCGCCGGCGGCGAAGGGGGGCTTCTCCTGCTCTCGGGCGAAGCACGGCGCAGCCCGGCCGGCTGGGCCGGGCGGGTGGAGGCGCAGCTCGATCGGCTGGCCCTGGCCGATTTGCCCCGCCATTGGCCCGAGGCCCTGGCCCCCGGCGCCCGGGGCTGGATCACGCGCTTCGTCACCGCCGGAGAGCTGCGCGAGGGGCGCTGGCGGGCCGAGCTTGCCGAGGACGGGGCGGGGGGCTGGGCGCTGCTCGCCCTCTCCGGTGAGGCGCGGGTGGAGAGGGCGACGGTGCATTGGCTGGCGCCCATCCCGCCGCTGACCGGTCTGCAGGGGCGGCTGCGCTTCGGCCGAGAGGCGATCCTGATCGAGGCCGAGGGCGGCCGGCAGAGCCGCCCGGACGGCCAGCCCGGGCAGCTGCAGGTGGCGACGGCGAGCCTCTCCTTCCTTGGGCTCGACCAGCCGCAGCAGCGCACCGAGATGCAGCTCGAACTGCGCGGGCCGCTGACCGAGACGATGGAGGTCCTGCGCCATCCGCGCCTGCGCCTCTTCGAACGGCGTCCGCTCGAGATCCAGGTCCTCGAGGGCCAGGCGGTCACGCGCCTCTCCATCGCCTTTCCGCTGCTTGCGGACCTGAACGGGGAGATGATCGCGCTGCGCGCCGAAAGCCGGGTGCAGAACCTGCGCCTGGGGCGCCTGCTGTTCGGGCGGGATCTGGAGCGGGCGGCGCTGGACCTGACGGTCGATACCGAACGGCTGCGCGCCCAGGGCAGCGGCGTATTGGCGGGGGCGGAGCTGCGCTTCGGGCTCGAGATGGACCTCCGGTCGGGCGGGCCGGCGCAGGTCCTGGCGCGGGAGCGGATCGAGGCGCGGGCCGGGGCCCAGCAGATCGCCGCGCTTGGCCTGGATCTGGGCGATCTGCTGCAGGGGCCGCTTGCCCTCACGGTCGAGACCGAACGGCGCCGCAACGGGCAGGCCCGGCTGCAGCTGCGGGCTGATCTGACCACCGCCACCATCGCCCTCGCCCCGGCGCGCTGGGTCAAGCCGGCAGGCCAGCCCGCCCAGGCGGAGGCGGTGATCCGCCTGCAGGGGGAGGCGCTCGTTGCGATCGAGGCGGCGCGGCTCGATGCGCGCGAGCTGGCGCTGCGCGGCCGGGCCGAGGCGGAGGGCGGGCGCATCCGCCGCATCGAGCTGACCGAGAGCGTCTTCGGCGCGAGCCGCTTCCAGGGCGACATCCGCCCCCCCGATCAGGCCGGCGGGAGCTGGCAGGTGCTGCTGCGCGGGCCGACGCTCGATGTGCGCCCGGTCTGGGGCGGGCCTGCCCCCGCGCCGCCCGCTGCGCGCAACGGCACCGTGGCCCCCCATCTGCCGCCCCTCATCGTGGAGGCCCGTTTCGACCGGGTGATCCTGGGCGAAAGGCGGGAGGTGTTCGGCATCCAGGCGCGCGGCGTGCTCGACGGGCAGGGCGTGCTGCGCCAGGCCGGGCTGCGCGGCCGCACCGGACCCGACCGCGGCGCCTTCGAACTGACCATCGCCCCGCAGGGAGAGGGGCGCAGCCTGCGCCTGTCGGCCGAGGATGGCGGGGCGCTGATCCACGCCTTCGACGGCCTGTCGGCGATCGATGGCGGGCGGCTGTCGGTGCAGGGGAGCTGGGCCGGCCATGCCCCGGGCCTGCCGCTGGCCGGCGTGGCGGAGCTCGAGGGCTTTGCGGTGCGCGGCGCCCCGGCCATCGGCAAGCTTTTGCAGGCGATGACGCTTTATGGCCTGGTCGATGCGCTGCAGGGCGGGCAGGGGCTGGCCTTCACCCGGCTGACCGCTCCCTTCACCCTGACGGCGGAGGAACTGACCCTCAACGACTGGCGGGCCTTCTCCCCCTCGCTCGGCATCACCGCGCGCGGTCGCATCCTGCGCCGCAGCCAGCGGCTCGAGATCGAGGGGACCATCGTGCCGGCCTATCTCATCAATCAGCTGCTGGGGAATCTGCCGCTGATCGGGCGGCTGTTCAGCCCCGAGCCGGGCGGCGGGGTCTTTGCCACCGCCTTTCGGGTACAGGGCCCGGCCGAGGATCCGCAGGTCAGCATCAACCCGCTCTCCACCGTCACCCCGGGCTTCCTGCGCGGCCTGTTTGGTCTGGGGCAGGAGGCGCCGGGAGGCAGACGCTAGCCCTCCTGCCCGCGGCACGCCTTGGTCAGGCGCGGGGTCAGAGGCTGAGCAGCCCCTCCATCACCACGACACAGGCCCCGCCCACGCTGGTGCGGATCTCCGCCCCCTCGCGCCAGGCGGCGGCCTCGAGGAGGCTCGGCCGGCCCATCTCCTCGCCTTGGCGGATGCGCCAGCGTCCCGCCTCGCGGCCCGAGAGGTGCAGAAGCAGACCAGCGAGCGGGGCGGCGGCGCTGCCGGTGGCCGCATCCTCCAGCACGCCGAAGGCCGGGCCGAACATGCGGGCGCGGATCTCCTCCCCGACCGGGGCGTAGAGATAGAGCGCATCCCGCCCCGCGAGTTCCGGCCTGGCGGCCAGCAGCGCCCGCCCGGCGGCGAGGTCGGGCGCGGCGCGGCTCAGCGCCTCGGGCTGCACCTCGGCCAGGATGAAGGGATTGCCGACCGAGGCGATGAGCGGCGGGTGCCGGTCGCACCGCAGATCGGCCGGGGAGAGGCCGGCCAGCGGCGCGATCTCCTCCGCGCGGAAGCTGGAGCCGAGGCCGAGCGGGGCCGGGGCGGCCAGCTCGGCGCACAGCAGCCCGCCCGCCGCGTCACGGGTCAGGTTGATCCGCACCAGCCCCGCTGGCTGTTCGAGGAGCAGGGTCTCCCGGCTGGCCCGTTCGCCCAGGACCCAGGCAGTGCCGATATTGGGATGGCCGGCGAAGGGCAGTTCCCGCTTCGGGGTGAAGATGCGCAGGCGGGCGTGGTGGGCGGGATCGGCGGGGGGCAGGACGAAGCTCGTCTCGCTCAGGTTGAACTCCCGCGCGATCGCCTGCATCTCGGCCTCGGTCAGGCCCTCCGCCTCGGGCAGCACGGCGAGCGGATTGCCGCCGAAGCGCCGGCTGGTGAAGACATCGACGGTGACGAAGCGATAGCGCCGCATCGGCCACCCGTTACGCGGCCGCGCTGCCCGGGCCAAGCCCTGCGGGCGGGTAGGGGGAGGGGCG
>JANWYF010000003.1 GCA_025057055.1 Rhodovarius sp.
CGATGCAGCGGTAGCGCCGGCCGAAGAAGCGCAGCTGCGGCTCCCAGCTGCGATGATCGCCGGCATATTCGTGCACGAAGACGATCGGGCGGCCCTCCCCCACCTCCTCGTAGTGCAGGCCAACGCCGTCGTCGGTGACCAGCTTGGGCATGGCCCTTCCCGCCCTCCCTCTCTCGGGGCGAGCATGGGCTGGCAGCGGGTGGGCGGGCAAGAGGTCGGCGCTTGCCGGGCTGCGCCCTTGGGGGCATGACTGGCCGCAAAGATCGAGAGGGAGACCGTCCGAATGCTCCGCCGCCCCCTGCTGTTCGGCGCGCTGGCCGCGCCCTGGCTTGCCACTGCCTCTCCCGCCCAGTCCTGGCCGCAGCGTCCGCTGCGCATCGTCGTGCCCTTCGGCCTGGGCGGGTCGGCCGACATCGCCGCCCGCGCCATGGCCGAACCGCTGGCCGCCGCGCTCGGCCAGCCGGTGGTGGTCGAGAATCGGCCGGGCGCGGGTGCCGTGATCGGGACGGATGTCGTCGCCAAATCCGCCCCCGACGGTCACACCCTGCTGGTGATGAGCAACACCCACACCGCGAACGAGACCCTGCTGCCCAACCGGCCCTATCGCCTGATGCGGGACCTGGCGCCGGTGGCCGCCATCAACATCGCGCACCATGTGCTGGTGGTGCACCCCTCGATCCCCGCCACCACACCGCAGGAGCTGATCGCTCTGCTGCGCGCCCATCCTGGCCGCTACGACTATGCGAGCAGCGGGCCCGGCACGCCCTATCACATCGCTGGGGAGGTGTTCCTGGCGATGGCCGGGGTGCAGGCGACCCATGTGCCCTTCCGCGGTTCCAACGAGGCGCGCACCGCCGTCATCTCCGGCCAGGTGCCGATCATGTTCGACGCGATCCCGACCATGCGCGAACAGATCGCGGCCGGGCGCGTGCGCGGCATCGCCACCACCGGCCCGACCCGCAGCCCGCTGCTGCCGGAACTTCCCGCCCTGGCCGAGGCGCTGCCGGGCTATGAGGCGAGCATCTGGCTGGGCGTCATGGCGCCCGCCGGCACCCCGGCGGAGATCATCCAGCGCCTGAATGCCGAGATCAACCGCTGGCTCCGCCTGCCTGCCACGGCCGAGGCGATGGCCCGCGGCGGCGCCCAGCCGATGCCGATGACGGTGGCGGAATTCACGGAGTTCCTGCACCGCGACATCGCCCGGCAGGCGGAATGGATCCGCATGGCCCGCATCACCGCATGACAGCCTTCACCCTCAACGGCCGCGGAGTGACGGCCCGCAGCGACCCGGACTGGCCGCTGCTGCATGTGCTGCGCGGGGAGTTCGGGCTGAACACGCCCCGCTACGGCTGCGGGGAGGAGGCCTGCGGCGCCTGCCATGTGCTGGTCGACGGGCGGTCGGTCCCCTCCTGCACCCTGCCGCTCTCGGCCGTGGCGGGGCGGGAGGTGACGACGCTCGAGGGGCTGGGCAGCCCGGAGGCGCCGCACCCGCTGCAGACGGCCTTGCTCGAGGAGCAGGCAGGGCAATGCGGCTTCTGCCTCTCGGGCATCATCGTCACGGCCGCCGCCTTCCTGCGCGACAACCCGCAGCCGGAGGAGGCGGCGCTGCGCGCGGCGCTGGCGCCCCATCTCTGCCGCTGCCACGCGCATCAGCGCATCCTGCGCGCGATCATGAAGGTGGCGGCATGAACCTCGCCTTCCGTACCGCGACCGAGGGAGAGAGCGACAAGCCCCGTCTGCCCGGCAGCCTGCATCTCCACCGCCGCCTGTCGCAATGGCTCGAGCTGCGCGCCGACGGCACGGTTCTGGTCAAGCCCGGCAAGGTCGAGCTGGGCCAGGGCATCCTGACCGCGCTGACCCAGATCGTGGCCGAGGAGCTCGACGTCGATCCCTCCCGCATCGTTCTGCTGCCCGCCACCACCGGCGAAAGCCCGGATGAGGCGGTGACCTCCGGCAGCCTCTCGGTGCAGGAATGCGGCATGGCCCTGCGCTATGCGGCGGCCGCCGCACGGGGCATTTGCCTGATGGTGGTGGCGCAAGCCTCGGGCGTTCCGGTCGAGGCGATTCGCATCGCGGATGGCCGCTTCTTGGGCCCCGACGGCACGGAGCTCGGCAGCTATGCCGCACTCGCCGGGCGCGGCCTGCTCGAGGTCGAAGCGCCCCCCGATGCCAAGCCCAAGCCCGCGGCGGAGCGGCGGCTGGCCGGCAGCTCGCTCCCGCGCATCGATCTGCCGGCCAAGGTCTTCGGCCAGACGCGGCTGATCCATGATCTGCGGCTGCCCGGCATGCGCCATGCTCGGGTGCTGCACCCGCCGCGGCTCGGCGCCCGGCTGGAGGAGCTGCAGGAGGGGCCGCTGCCGCCGGGCGTGATCCTGGTGCGGGATGGCTCCTTCCTCGCGGTGGTGGCCAGCGAGGAGGCGCTGGCCGAGGCGGCGCTGGCCCGCATCGCGCGCCGGGCCCGCTGGTCCGCCATGCCTCCGCTGCCCGCCGATACCGCGGCCTGGCTGCGCGACGCGGCGGGAGAGGACAGCGTGGTCGCAGAACGCGGGGAGCCATCCGCCGCGCCGACCCTGGTGCGGGAGTTCGTGCGGCCCTACCTTCAGCATGCATCGGTCGGGCTGTGCTGCGCGGTCGCGCAGTGGCACGATCAAGGGCTGACCGTCTACAGCCACACCCAGGGTCCCTACAACCTGCGCGCCGATCTGGCGAAGGCGCTGCAGCTGGAGCCCGAGCGCATCCGGGTGATCCACATGGAGGGAGCGGGCTGCTACGGCCACAACGGCGCCGATGACGTGGCGCTGGATGCCGCGCTGGCGGCGCGCGCCCTGCCCGGGGTGCCGGTGCGCATGCTCTGGACCCGCGCGCAGGAACTTGCGGATGCCCCAGCCTCACCCGCCATGTGGGTGCGGATCGAGGCGACGACCGATGCCGCCGGGCGGCTGACGCATTGGCGTTCGCGCGTGCATTCCAACGGGCATTCCGGCCGGCCGGGGCGCGGGGCGGTGCCGACCCTGCTCTCCGCGCCCCTGATCCCGGGCGGGCGGCCGATCCCGCCCGCCATCAACCCGCCCCTGGCGGCGGGCGGCGGTATCGAGCGCAATGCCGTGCCGCTCTATGACGTGCCCAACCTGCATGTGGCGATGCGCCGCGTGACCGAGATGCCGATCCGCACCTCGGCCCTGCGCGGGCTCGGCGCGCTGATGCATGTCTGGGCGATCGAGAGCGTGATGGACGAGCTCGCCGAGCGGGCGGGGATGGATCCGCTCGCCTATCGGCTGGCGCATCTGTCCGATGCGCGCGCCCGCGCCGTGCTGGAGACGGCCGCGGCCATGGCCGGCTGGAGCGGACGCGGCCCGGGGCTGGGCCTCGGCTTGGCGCGCTACAAGAACAGCGGCGCCTGGTGCGCGGTGATCGCCCGGATCGAGGCCGAGGAACGCGTGCGCGCGCGCGAGCTCTGGCTCTGCGCCGATGTGGGAGAGGTGATCAACCCCGACGGCACGCTCAACCAGCTCGAGGGAGGGGCGCTGCACGCTGTCTCGATCGCCCTGCACGAGGCGCTGCGCCATGACGGAGAGCGCGTGCTCACCGACAGCTGGGCCGCCTACCCGGTGCTGCGTTTTCCCGATGTGCCCCGGGTGAACGCGCGGCTGATCCCGCGGCCTGAGGAACCGCCCCTCGGCGCCGGGGAGGCGAGCATGGGCCCGACCATCGCGGCGATCGCCGGGGCGATCCACTCTGCCCTGGGCGTCCGCCCCTGCCGCTTGCCCTTCACGCCGGAGAACCTCTGAGCGCCCATGGCCCGCCTGACCCTGACCCTGGCCTGCACCGCGAGCGACCGCACGCGCCCGATCCTGGATGGGCGCGTGAGCATCCCCGGGGTGGAGCTGATCCCGCTGCCCGGCGAGCCCGAGGACATCTTCCGCCGCGCGCTGCGTGACCGCGCCTTCGCGATCAGCGAGCTCTCGATGGGCAGCCATATCGTGACCACCGCGCGGGGCGATGCGCCCTATGTCGGGCTGCCGGTCTTCCCCTCGCGCGCCTTCCGCCACAGCGCCGTCTATATCCGCACCGACCGCGGCATCCGCGGCCCCAAGGATCTGGAGGGCAAGCTGGTCGCGGTGCCCGAGTTCCAGCAGACCGCGGCACTGTGGGTCCGCGGCATCCTGCGCGAACACTATGGCGTGGATACGCGCGCCATCCGCTGGCGCAGCGCCGGAGAGCGGGTGGCGATTGCCCCGCCGCCCGGCCATGACCTCGCCCCGCTCGGTGAGGCGCCGGAGGCAGCGCTGGCGGCCGGGCGCGTGGATGCGCTGATCGCTCCCCGCGCCCCGGCCGGGCTCGGCCAGGGGGTGATCGCGCGGCTCTGGCCCGACTACGCGATCGAGGAGCGCGCCTGGCATGCCCGCACCGGCTTCTTTCCGATCATGCATTGCATCGCGCTGCGCCGCGACCTTGCCGAGGCGCACCCCTGGCTGCCGGTGGAAATCTACCGCGCTTTCGCGCGCGCTCGCGCCATCGCGCTCGAGGAACTCTCCCTGATCAATGTGCTGCGCATCTCCCTGCCCTGGGGGCCGGCGGCCTTCGCCGAACAGGCGGCGGCGATGGGGGGTGACCCCTGGCCCATCGGCTTTGCCCGCAACCGGGAAGAACTCTCCGCCATGATCCGTTTCGCCGCCTCCGATGGCCTGATCGCCGCCCCCTTCGCGCCGGAGGAGCTGTTTCATCCGAGCGTGCTGGCCGAGGGGTGACAGCCGCCCGCGCCCGTGATGAAAGGCCGCGCATGAG
The DNA here is from genome assembly GCA_025057055.1 of Rhodovarius sp. GTDB lineage: Bacteria > Pseudomonadota > Alphaproteobacteria > Acetobacterales > Acetobacteraceae > Rhodovarius. The sequence goes on from JANWYF010000003.1 coordinate 4,786, forward strand.
CCACGCCCAAGGACCCCTGCAGGGCCTCAAGGTCCTGGATCTGACCCGCGTGCTGGCGGGACCCACCTGCACCCAGATGCTCGGCGATCTGGGCGCGGAGGTGATCAAAATCGAACGGCCCGAGGCCGGGGACGATACCCGCGGCTTCGCGCCGCCCTTCGTGCCCAACACGCGCGAGAGCGCCTATTTCGTCGGCGTCAACCGCAACAAGAAATCGGTCACGCTCGACATCGCCGCCCCGGAGGGGCAGGCGATCATCCTCAGGCTGCTTGAGCACTGCGACATCCTGGTCGAGAACTTCAAGGTCGGCGCGCTGGCCCGCTACGGGCTGGGCTACGAGCAGCTGCGCCATCGCTTCCCGCGCCTGATCTACTGCTCGATCACCGGCTTCGGGCAGACCGGCCCCTATGCCCCGCGCCCGGGCTATGACGCGCTGATCCAGGCCATGGGCGGCGTGATGTCGCTGACCGGGGAGCCGAACGGCCCACCGCAGAAAGTGGGCGTTCCGGTGGCGGACCTCTTCGCCGGTCTCTACGGCTGCATCGGGATCCTGGCCGCACTCCATCACCGCGACATGACCGGGGAGGGGCAGTTCATCGATATCGGCATGCTGGATACGCATGTCGCCTGGCTCGCCAACCAGGGGATGAACTACCTGGCCACCGGGGAGAATCCGCCCCGCCTCGGCAACCAGCACCCCAATATCGCCCCCTATCAGGAGTTCCCGACCAAGGATGGCTACATCATCCTGGCGATCGGGAACGATGCGACCTTCGAACGCTTCTGCCGCGCCTTCGGCTGCGAGCATCTGCTGGCGGATGAGCGTTTCGCCACCAACCCGAAGCGAGTCGAGAACCGCGATCTGGTCACCGCCGCGCTCACCCCGGTGATGAAGAGCCGCACCACGGCGGAATGGATCGCGGCGCTCGAGGAGCTCAAGATCGGCTGCGGGCCGATCAATACGCTCAAGGATGTCTTCAACGATCCGCATGTGCAGGCGCGGCAGATGGTGATCGAGATGGACCACGCCTCCGGCCAGCGGGTGAAGGTGATCGCGAACCCGGTCAAGCTCTCCGCCACGCCGCCGCAGTACCGCAGCGCCCCGCCCCTGCTCGGCCAGCACACGGAGGAGGTGCTGCGCGAGATGCTCGGCATGAGCGAGGAGGAGATCGCGGCGCTGCGCGCGCGCAAGCTGATCTGAGCCGGCGGGCTGCCGCGCGCGGTGCGGCCGAGCGTCGCGCTCGCAGGCCAGCCCGGGCGAGCGAGCTGGCCGGCCGGGATGTGGGACGGTGCCGTTCGCGAGCACCGTGCGCGAGGGGCGCCGCAGTTCAGCAAACCGGCGCCGAGACACAGGCTGAGGGCTGGCCGGGCCACACCGCCCACTGGCCCCCTGGCTGGCGCCAGACCCGCCCTCGGCCCCGGCAGCTGTGGCCTGGGAAGCGGGGCGAAGCCGGTCGGGCACGCCCTGGCGCGGCGGGAGCGGCGTCTTCTGCCGCTGCGCCGCCCTCAGCCGGCCGGGCGCATCTGGCGCACCACCTCATCAGGCGGGAGATAGTGCCGCCCGTCGGCATAGCGCCAGTTGACCATGGTGCCGCGCCCACCGCGCAGCGCGGTCAGGCCGACATAGGCGCCGAGGGTGGACTGATGGTCGATGGCGCGGAATTCCACCATGCCCTCCCCGAAGGCGGTGGGGAAGGTAAGGCCGCGCATCGCCTCGATCATGCGCTCGGTCTCCAGGCTGCCGGCCCGGCGCAGCATGGCGGCGATGGCCGTCACTGTGTCATAGGCGACGACAGAGCCGAGCTTGGGCGGTTCGCGGAAGCGGGCGCGATAGGCATCGCGGAAGCGCGAGTGCACCGGGTTGTTGATCTGATCCCAGGGATAGCCGGTGACGATCCAGTTCTCCGGCGCCTCGTCACCCAGCGGTTCGAGGTATTCGGGTTCGCCCGTGAGGAGGGAGACGACGCGCCGCCGTTCGAACAGCCCGCGGGTGGCGCCCTGGCGGACGAAGTTGGTCAGGTCGGCGCCGAAGGTGACGTTGAAGATCGCCTCCGGATTGGCGCCGGCCAGAGCCTGAACGGTGGCGCCGGCATCGATGCGGCCAAGGGCGGGGAACTGTTCGGCCACGAACTGGACATCGGGCCGCGCGCGGGTCAGCAGCTCACGGAACCAGCGCACGGCGGACTGGCCGTACTCGTAGTTCGGCGCCACCACGGCCCAGCGCCGGGCCGGCAGCTTCGCCGCCTCCTCGACCAGCATGGCGCATTGCATGTAGGTCGAGGGGCGGAGCCGGAAGGTGAACCGGTTGCCGCGCGACCAGACCAGCGCATCGGTCAGCGGTTCGGAAGCGACATAGAGGCGCTGGTTGCGGTTGGCGAAATCCGAGACCGCCAGGCCGACATGGGAGAGGAAACCGCCGGCGAGCAGCGCCACGCGCTCGTTGTTGATCAGCTCCCCGGCGTGGCGCACCGCATCTTCGGGCCGGCCGCCATCGTCGCGGAAGATGGTGACAAGCGGCCGGCCGAGCACGCCGCCTGCGGCGTTGATCTCCTCCACCGCCATCGTCCAGGCGTTGCGGTAGGGGATGAGGAAGGCGGGCTGGGCGGTGTAGCTGTTGATCTCCCCGATGCGGATGGCATCCGGCTGGCCGGAGGCGAGGCGCGGCAGGGCCAGCGCAGGCAGGGCGGCGGAGGCCCAGAGCAGGGTGCGGCGGGGGGTGGGCATGGCGGTCTCCTCTCCACCCCCCATCGCAGCGAAAACCGCCCCCTTCGGCAACCCGCGTTCCGGCCGCGCATCATTGGCGGCCGGGGCGGGGCGTTCAGGCGGCGCGGACCAGCCCGCCCTCCTCGGCCAGGGCGCGCAGATGATGGTCGGCATCGCCGAAGATGCTGTCGTTCATCGTCAGCCGCTTGAAGTAGTGGCCGCAGGCATATTCCATCGTCATGGCGATGCCGCCATGCAGCTGGATGGACTGCTGCCCCACGAAGCGGGCGGAACGGCCGATCTGAACCTTGACCGCCGCCGCCCCGCGGCGCCGCTCCTCGGGATCCTCCTCAAGCGCGGCCTGCACGGCGTAATAGGACATGCTGCGTGCCTGCTCGAGCGCGATCAGCATATCGGCGGCGCGGTGCTGCAGGGCCTGGAAACTGCCGATCGGGCGGCCGAACTGCTCGCGCGTTTTCATGTATTCGACCGTCATGTGGTGGGCGACATCCATGCAGCCCACCGCCTCGAAGGCGAGGGCAGCGATGGCCTCGGCCACCACATGTTCGATGATCGGCAGCCCCCCTTCGGGATCACCGAGCGGGATGCCGGGGACGTTGTCGAACTCGATCTCCGCCGCGCGGCCGCCGTCGACGGTGCGGAAGCCGCGAATGGTCATGCCGGGATGCCGCGCATCGACCAGGAAGAGGCCGATGCCTGCACGGTCGCGCCGCGCCCCTGCGGTCCGGGCCGAGACGACGATGCGATCGGCACTGTCACCGTGCAGCACCATGCCCTTGCGGCCGTTGATCACCCATTCCTCGCCGTGGCGCTTGGCGCTGGTGGCGACATCGTGCAGGTCATAGCGGGCCTGCCGCTCGGTCTGGGCGAAGGCGAGCTTGAGCGCACCGGAGGCGATCTGCGGCACGAGCTCGCGCCGCAGCTCGGGCGGTGCGGCATGGCGCAGGAAGCCCGCGCCCAGCACCATGGTCGGGAACCAGGGCTCGAGCGTGAGGTGCCGGCCCATCTGTTCGGCCACCAGGCAGACCTCGGTCAGGCCGGCGCCGAAGCCGCCCTCTTCCTCGGCGAAGGGCAGGCCGAGCAGACCCATCTCGGCATAAGCCTGCCACATCTCCTCGCTCCAGCCGCGCTCGCTCTTCATGTAGGCCTTGCGCTGCTCGAAGCTGTAGCGATCGGTGAGCAGGCGGCGCAGGCTGTCGACCAGCAGCGACTGCTCTTCGGTCAGATCGAAATCCATGATGCCTCAGAGTCCCAGGAAGGCCTTGGCCATGATGTTGCGCTGGATCTCGTTGGAGCCGCCGTAGATGCTCTGCTTGCGCCAGTTGAAGTAGATCCCGGCCAGCCCGAACGCCCAGTCGGGGGCGACATCCCATTCGTTGCTGCCTTCGGCGTCGGGATCGCCATCGACCCAGGCATAGGGACCGGCGGCCTTCATCAGGAGTTCCGAGACCGCCTGCTGGATCTCGGTGCCCTTGATCTTGAGCACGCTGGTCGTCGGGTCGGGCTTGGTGTCGCGGCGCTTCGTCTCGCGGGCGATGACGCGCATCACGCTCATCTCGAGCGCCTTGAGCTCCACCTCGATCTCGGTGATGCGGCGGCGGAAGTCGGGATCCTCGATCAGCGGGCGGCCGCCATCCAGCGTCTCCGCGGCCAGGGCCTTGAGACGCCGGATCCGCTCGCGCGAGGCGCCGACGCGCGCCTGCCCGAAGCGCTCGTTGCCGAGCAGGTATTTGGCGCAGTCCCAGCCCTTGTTCTCCTCCCCGACCAGGTTCTCGACCGGAACCTTGACGTTGTCGAAGAAGACCTCGTTGACCTCGTGCCCGCCCTCGATGGTGATGATTGGGCGGACGGTGATGCCTGGGCTCTTCATGTCCACGAGCAGGAAGGAGATGCCCTCCTGCTTCTTCGCGTTGGGGTCAGTGCGCACCAGCATGAACATCCAGTCCGCCCAGTGCGCCAGCGTCGTCCAGGTCTTCTGGCCGTTGACGATGTAGTAGTCGCCCTCGCGCACCGCGCGTGTCTTGAGGCTGGCGAGGTCCGACCCCGCCCCCGGCTCGCTGAAGCCTTGGCACCACCAGTCGTCCAGGTTGGCCATCCGCGGCAGGAAGCGCTTCTTCTGCTCCTCGGTGCCGAAGGCGATGATCACCGGCCCGCACATGTTGACGTTGAAGGCGAGCGGCTGCGGTGCCGGAGCCATCTGCAGCTCCTCGCGGAAGATGTATTTCTGCGCCGGCGTCCAGCCCGGACCGCCGTATTCCACCGGCCATTCCGGGGTGGCCCAGCCGCGCGCGTTCAGCTTGCGCTGCCACTCCACCACCATCTCCTTGGTCGGGCTCTTGCCGCGCAGCATATGCTCGCGGGTGGCAGGGGGCAGTTCACGGTTGATGAAGTCCCGCACTTCCTGGCGGAAGGCGATCTCCTCAGGTGTGAAGCGGAAATCCATCGGGCCCTCCTCAGGCGGCCTGCTTGGCGCCCATGCTCGCGAAGCTGCCGCCCTCGGCGGCCAGCTTCTCGATCAGAGGGGCGGGTTTCAAGTTGGGATCGCCGGTCAGCTCGTAATAGTGAGCCAGCTTGTCGCGCACCGTGCGCAACCCCATCCGGTCGGCCCAGAACATCGGCCCGCCGCGCCAGGCCGGCCAGCCGAAGCCGTTGACGAAGATGACATCGATGTCGACCGGCCGGGCCGCGATCCCCTCCTCCAGGATGCGCGCGCCCTCGTTGACCATGGGCAAGAGCAGCCGCTCCAGGATCTCCTGGTCCTCGATCTTGCGCCGGCGCACCTGCATCTTCTCGCTCATCTCGACGATGATGCGCTCGACCTCCGGGTCGGGGTGGCGCTGCCGCTTCTCGTCGTAGATGTACCAGCCCTTGCCGGTCTTCTGGCCATAGCGGCCGGCGGCAACCAGCGCATCGGCGATCGGGGCCACGGTGCCACGGGCACGGCGCACCGCCGCCCCGATGTCAAGCCCCGCCAGGTCGCCGGTCGCGCAGGGGCCCATCGCCATGCCGTAGGCCTCCATCACCCGGTCGATGTCCTGGGGCAGAGCCCCTTCCAGGAGCAGCCGCTCGAGCTGGAAGCCGCGCTTGCCGGTCATCCGGTTGCCGACGAAGCCGTCGCAGTTGCCGACAACCACATTCACCTTGCCGATCCGCCGGCCCACTTCCATGGCGGTGGCGATCGTCTGGTGGCTGGTCTTGGCGCCGCGCACGATCTCGAGCAGGCGCATGACATTGGCCGGGGAGAAGAAATGCATCCCGCAGACCAGCTCCGGCCGGCCGGTGGCGGAGGCGATCTGGTCGATATCCAGCGTCGAGGTGTTGGTGGCGAGCACGATCCCCGGCCGGGCCAGGCGGTCGAGCTTCGCGAACACCTCCTTCTTGACCGACATGTCCTCGAAGACCGCCTCGATCACGATGTCGGCGTCCTTCACCACATCCCAGTCGGTGGTGCCCTTGAGGAAGGCGCGGCGCTTCTCATACTCGGCCTGGGAGAGCTTGCCGCCTGCCACCGTGCGCTGCCAGTTCGCCTCGCAGCGGGCGATCCCGCGCGCCAGCGCCTCCTCGTTGGCCTCGACGATGGTGACCGGGATATGGGCGTTGGCGAAGCACATCGCGATGCCGCCGCCCATGGTCCCGCCGCCGATCACCACCGCCCTCTCGACCGGCAGCGGCTTCACGTCGGGCGGCATGCCGGGCACCCGCGCCACCTCGCGTTCGCCGAAGAAGATGTAGCGCAGCGCTTGGCTCTGCTCGCCCTGGACCAGCCGCTGGAACTCCTGCCGTTCGACCAGCAGCCCCTCCTCGAAGGGCAGGGTGAGGGCCGCGCGCACCGCATTGACGCAGCCCTGCGGGCTTTCCTGCCCGCGCGCGCGCTTGAGCAGCGCCGCCGCCGTCTGTTCGAAGGCGGCCATGTCCTGGCCCTCGATCCGGTCGGTGCGATGGCGCGCCAGGGTGAAGCTGCGGCCCGAGGCCAGGGCCTGCCGCACCCAGGCGATCGCGCCCTTCTCGAGGTCGCCCTCAATGATCGCATCGATGATGCCGAGCTTGAGCGCCTCCTCGGCCTTCACCGGCTCGCCGCTCACGATGATGCGCAGGGCCGCCTCGGCCCCGATCAGCCGCGGCAGCCGTTGCGTGCCCCCTGCTCCCGGAACGAAGCCACGCTTGACCTCGGGCAGGCCGACCACCGCCTCCGGCGAGGCGAGGCGGGCATGGCAGGCAAGCGCGAGCTCGAGCCCCCCGCCCAGCGCATGGCCGTGAATGGCCGCCACCACGGGGGCTGGGCTGGTCTCGATCGCATCGAACACCTCGGGCAGGGAGGGCGGCTGGCGAGGCTTGCCGAACTCCGTCATCTCCGCCCCGGCCGAGAACATCCGCCCCGTGCCGATCAGGATGATGGCGCGCGCGCCCTCGCGCAGGCTGCGCCGGATCCCATCGAGCAGGCCGGCGCGCACCGCAGTCTTGAGCGTGTTGACGGGGGGATTGGCGATGCGCAGCACATGCACATCCCCATCGAAGGCATGTTCGACCGCCGGCGCTTCATTCTGCATGGCGCTTCCTTCCCGAACCGGTTCCTGGCTCGTCCATGTCAGGACGCGGCGCGCGGCCTGTCAACGGCGATGGCGCCTCAGCGGTGCGGGGGGGCCGTCTGTTCGATGAGCGCCGCATGGGCGCGCGCGAAGCCGCTCATCGAGACCGGTGCGGTGATCTCCCGCCGCGCGCCGTCCTGGAAGGCGAGGCGGACACCCTGCGGTTCGGCCCGCAACCGGCGCAGCAGCCCCTCATCGAGTTCGGCCGTCGCGAAGCAGCCGGCCTGCAGGCAATGCTGATAGGTGAGGCTGACCACGCCATCGGGCAGCATGACGCGCACCTGGGCGGGCAGATGCACCGACAGCGGCAGATGAGCGGTGATCAGCAGCGGACCGCGCGGGTCGATGCGCCCGATCAGCACCTGGGCCAGGGTGCGCCCCTCCGGCCCCGGCAGGGGGGTCGCGATTTCGCACAGCCGGCTGCCGCGCTGTTCACAACGCAGCAGCCAATCCCCGAAGGCGGCCAGGGAGCGGTCCTGCGCAGCCGCCGGGCCGATCGCCAGCCAGGCGGCCGATAGCGCCGCCCAGCGAAGAGGAAGCCCCCTCACCAGCGCCGGGCCGGACCGCAGTCGAGATGGATGAAGCCGTCGCGCCGGTACAGCCCGACCCCGCCGAGCTGGAGTTCCGCGGCGATCCGCGCGATGCCGAGGCTGCTCTGCCCCGGCAGCATGACATCGGCGGCCATGCCCGACATGTGCAGGGAGACGCGCGAGACCCGGCGCGACTGCCGCGCCCGCAGGGCGTTGGTCTCGGGCGCGCGATAGCCGGAGATGACGTGCCAAGCCTCCTCGCTCCCCAGCACCTTCTGCACCGTGGCCATCACATCGAACAGCCGCGGGTCCATCGGGGTCGCCTCGCCCAGGCTGGGGTCGCGCATCAGCCAGTCAAGCTGGCGCAGCAGCTCCCGATCATAGCGGCCATCGCGCCAGTAGATGCCGCTCAGGCTCTCTCCGGTCTGCACACGGCGGATTGCGATGCGGCGCGGGCCGCTGCCCAGCACTTCGGCCACTGCCGCCGGAGTGGCGGCGGCCGGGGCGAAGGGGGCGGCGGCCAGGGCGAGCGCGCCGGCCAGCATCCCCCGCCGTGGCAGGCGAGGGGCATCGCAGCGCGTGGCAGGGCGGGCCGCAACCTCACGGCAGGCAGGGCAGCAGGCGGCGAAGACGCGCATCTCTCACCCCCTCGCCGCTACCGTCCGGGCGGGGCCGCGCACCATCGCCTCCCACCACGCGCGGTCATGGCCATAGATGTCGGGGCGCACCCGCAGCTGCCCCCCCTCGGTCACCACGGTGCGGTAGATCAGCCGCACCGGCAGCTGGCGGCGCAGCGGCACGGTGAAGGTGCGCCCCTCGCGCACGCTGCGTTCCATCCGCTCGGCATCCCAGCCCGGCATGCCCTCCATCGCCAGGGCCAGGAAACGCATCGGTTCGGATAGCCGGATACAGCCGGAGGAGAAGGCCCTTTCCCCGCGCGCGAAGAGATGCCGCTCCGGCGTATCGTGCATGAAGATGTCCTCGCTGTTGGGCATGTTGAACTTGATGCGTCCCAGCGCGTTGCGCTCCCCGGGATCCTGGCGCAGCACGAAGGGGAAGCGGTGGCGATGATAGCTGCGCCAGTCGACCGTGGTCGGATCGACTTCCACCAGCTCCGCGCCCACCCGCTGGAAGATGCGCACGCCCTGCCGCTGCAAGGCGAGCGGATTGCGCTGCAGCTGGGGCAGCTTGTCCTCGATCGCATTGCGCAGGGGCACCCCCCAGGGCGGGTTGAACTGCACCGAGGTCAGGCGGGTCACCAGCAGCGGGGTGGCCCGCTCCGGCCGGCCGACGATGACCGGCATCTCGAGCAGCAGGCGCTCACCCTCGCGCACATGCAGCATGAAGTCGGGGATATTGACCTCGATCCGCCGTTCCTCCGCAGGCGCGGCGGCCGCGCGCGCCATGTCGAGCGCGACGCGCAGGCTGAGGGCGATCTCCTGCGGCCGGCGGTTGAGGGCAGCCAGCGTGGCGGGTCCCACACGCCCGTCCACTTCCAGCCCTGCGGCCTGCTGGAAACGCCGCACCGCCGCCTGCAGCGACGCATCGTAGAGCGCCGGATCCTCGCTGCGGGCGGCGGCCAATGACCGGTCGGTGGCAGCCAGCCGGGCGCGCAGCAGCGGCACGCGCTCGGCATCGCGGCTGCCCGGTTCGATGGTGCGCCCGGGCGGGATCGGGGGAGGCTGGGGCTGGGCAGCGCGGCCTTCGGCCTCGGCCAGGGCACGGCGCAGCAGCGCGGCCCCCGGGGTGGCATCGGCGGCGGCATCGATCACGGCCGCCGGCTCCTCGGCCTCGCTCAGCCGGGCAAGCCAGGGCGCGAGCGGCTGCGCCGAGCGATCGCGCCGCACATCCACCCGCTCCGGCGGCGGGTCGGCCCGGCCATGCAGCAGGTCGCGCAGCGCAAGCTGCGCCGCGCGCCACAGCCCCTCCCGGTAGGCCTCCGCATCCCCGACCGCCGCGGCGGCGGGCGGGATGGGATACCAGGCGGGATCGAGCCCGTCGCCACCGAGACGCCGCAGCCGCTCGCCCAGCCGATGCAACGCATCGGGCGTGCCGGCGCGGGCCGGCCGGGCGGCGAAGAGGCAGCCGGCGGCGCCGAGCAGCACGGCCCTGCGGTCGAGCATCGCCATCTCGCCCCCTACTGGAACGCCCCGAACGCCGAGGCAGATAGCGCAGCAGCGCCCCCGGCGCAAAACTTGACGTCGGCCGGGACGGGGGCTTGCCTGCCGCCATGACTGCGCCCGCTGCCGCACGCAACGCTGATCTCGAGGCCGCCCTGGCCGATGCCCGGGCCCGCTACGCGGCCGCTCGCCCGCGCAGCGCTGCGCTGCATGCGGCGGCGCGCCAGGCCTTGCCGGGCGGCAATACCCGCAGCGTCCTCTTCTACTCCCCCTTTCCCACCGCGATGCTGCGCGGAGAGGGAGCGCGGCTGTGGGACGCCGACGGGCGCGCGTATCTCGACCTGCTCGGCGAATACAGCGCCGGGCTGTTCGGCCACAGCCACCCGCGCATCATCGCCGCCGTGCAAGAGGTGCTCGCGCGCGGGATCAATCTGGGCGCGGTCGGCCCGGCGGAGGGAGAGCTGGCGCGCCTGCTGGTGGCGCGTTTCCCGGCCCTTGAGCGGGTGCGCTTCACCAACAGCGGCACCGAGGCCAATCTGATGGCGCTCGCCGCCGCCCGCGCCTTCACCGGCCGGGTGGAGGTGATGGTCGTGCGCGGGGGCTATCACGGCGGCGTGCTGAGCTTTGCGGGCGGGGGCAGCCCGGTCAATCTGCCCATGCCCTTCCACCTGATCGACTACAATGACGCTGAGGCCGCAGCGCGCGCGATCCATGCCCTGGGCGAAAGGCTGGCGGCGGTGCTGGTCGAGCCGATGCTGGGTGCAGGCGGCTGCATCCCGGCGCGGCCGGATTTCCTGGTCGCGCTGCGCGAGGCCACGCGTGCGGTGGGCGCGCTGCTGATCTTCGATGAGGTGATGACCTCTCGCCACCACGAGGGGGGGATGCATGCGCGGTTGGGCATCATCCCGGATCTGCTCACCCTCGGCAAATATATCGCCGGCGGCATGAGCTGCGGCGCCTTCGGCGGACGGGCGGAGGTGATGGACCTTTTCGACGCCCACCGCCCCGGCGCGCTGCCCCATGCCGGAACCTTCAACAACAATGCGCTCTCCATGGCGGCGGGCCTGGTCGCGATGGGCGAGATCTTCCGCGGCGCGGCGGTGGAGGCGCTGTTTGCCCGCGGGGAGGCCTTGCGAGGCCGGCTCCAGGCCCTCTGCGCCGGGCTGCCCATGCAGGTCAGCGGGCTTGGCAGCATGCTCTGCGTCCATTTCCGGGAGGGGCCGATCGAGCGGCCCTACACGGCAACGCCGCGGGAGGAGGCGCTGCGCGAGCTCTTCTTCCTCGACATGATGGAGGCCGGCATCTACCTCGCGCGGCGGGGCATGATGACGCTGAGCCTGCCGCTGGCCGATGCCGACATCGAGCGTGCGGTGGCGGCGGTGGCCGAATTCGTCGCGCTGCGCCGGGGTCTGATCGCCGGGGAGCCTGCCTGATCATCGCGCAGCCGGCCGGCAGCTTACCAGCCGAGCCGCGCGAGCTGCCGTTCCGCTGCGGCCAGATCGGCCGGCGTCGAGAGGTGGAACCACACCCCGTCATGCACCAGGCCGAACAGGCGCCCTGCCTCCGCCGCGCGGTCATAGGAGCGGTTGAGGCTGAAGGGCTCCTCAGGTTCCATGGCCAGCAGCTCGGGGCGCAGCATCTGCACCCCGGCGAAGAGGAAGGGGGCGATCTCGCGCTCGGCGGGGCGACGCAGCTGCCCCCAGGGATCCATCAGGAAATCGCCGCGGGGCGGGGCATGGGGCACCTTGGCCGCCGGCACCATCAGGAGCAGCGCATCCATCCGCGCTGGATCGAAGCTGCGCGCCAGCCTGGTCAAGGCGGGGACCGGGCCGTCCAGCCAGAAGGCATCGCCATTGACCACGAAGAAGGGTGCCGGGCCGAGCAGCGGCAGGGCACGCCTGACGCCGCCCCCGGTCTCGAGCAGTTCGGGCTCGAGCTGCAGGCGCACCCGCGGCCGCTCCCGTCCGGCCACCGCGGCGGCGACCTGGGCTGCATGCCAATGCGCATTGACCACCGCCTCCTCCACGCCCGCCTCGGCCAGCCGGTCCAGCGCGTGATCGAGCAGGGACCGGCCGCGCAGGGCGAGCAGCGGCTTGGCGGTGGAGAGGGTGAGAGGGCGCATCCGGGTGCCGAGCCCGGCCGCCAGAACCATGCCCTTCATGCCGGATTGCCCCGCAGGCCGGGCGGCACATAGCGGTCGAGGAAGCGGCGCAGCGGGGCTGCCGCCGGATGGGCCAGCGCGCCCTCCAGCAGCGCCCAGCAGCGCGGCCCATGGCGCAGATAGGCGGGCTTGCCGTCGCGCCGCGCCAGCCTGACCCAGAGCGCGGCCACGCGCAGGTGCCGCTGGGCACCGAAGGCGGCCAGCGCAGGGGCAAGGTCATCCGCCGACAGGCCCCGGGCCTCGGCATAACGGGTCAGCACCGCCCGCCGGATCGCCTCCGGCACCGCCCGGCGTGCATCCTCGATCAGCGAGACGAGATCATAGGCCGGATGACCGAGGGCGGCGTCCTGGAAATCGATGATGCCGATCCGCCCGGCCGCGGGGATCAGATTGGCCGGGAAGAAATCGCGGTGGACCAGGGTCCCTGCTTCCGCAAAGGGGGTGAGCATCTCGGCCATCGCCTCGGTGAAGGCGGCGCGGATCGCCCCCTCCGGCGGGGTGCCGAAGGCCGCCGGCCACCACCACTCGAGGAAGGTTGCCGCGGCGGCCTGCGTCATCTCCTCAACCCCCCAGCGGGGCAGCCCGGCGGGCGGGGGCACGGCGTGCCATCGCGCCAGCGCTTCCGCCGCCGCAAGATAGAGGGGCAGGGGATCGGCCCCCCGATCCAGCGCCTCGGCCATGGTGCAAGGGCCAAGATCCTGGACGATCAGCATCCCCGGCGCCTCGGCCAGGATGCGCGGCACGGTCAGGCCGTGGGCGGCCATATGCCGCGCGATGCGGATGAAGGGCTGCGGATCCTCAGGCGGCGGTGCGAGCATCAGCAGCGCCGGTTCCGGCCCGCCTTCCAGCCGCTCATACCGGCGGGCCGAGGCATCCCCAGGCAGCGGCAGGCGCCGCGCCGCGCCATAGCCGTGGGTGGAGAGAAACTCCTCGGCCGTCATCGCCGCCCCTCCCAGCCCGAGAGGATGGCGCGACGGGCCGCTTCGCCATGTTCGGGGGCGAAATCCAGCACCACCCGCAGCGCATCAAGCGGCGCCAGCGGGCCCAGCCGGTCGGGCCATTCGACGATCACGATCCCCTCGCGCAGCTCCTCGAAGCCGAGGGCCGCCACTTCCGCCGGGGAGGAGAGGCGATAGAGATCGAGGTGATGCGCCTCCACCCCGCCAGGCAGCGGATAGGATTGGATGAGGGTGAAGGTCGGGGAGGGCACCTCGAGCCCTGGGTCGGCCGCGAGCGCCCGCAGGAAGGCCCGCGCGAAGGCGGATTTGCCGGCGCCCAGCGGGCCCTCGAGCAGGATCGCATCGCCGGGCCGGGCAAGCGCCGCAAGCCGGGTGGCCAGCGCATCGGTGGCGGCGGGATCGGGCAGCAGCATGCCCCCAATCTGCCGAAGGCTGCGGCCAGCCGCTATCCTGCTGCCATGTGCCGCTATGCCGAGGCCGAAGCGGCCCTGGCCCGCCTGCCGCTGTTCCGCCCGATCATCGCCGCTGCGGGGCCCTGCCGGCTGCGGCCGGTTCCACGCGAACCCTATGAGGCGCTGCTGCGCGCGGTTGCGCATCAGCAGCTGCATGGCCGGGCGGCCGAGGCGATGCTGGCCCGGCTGATCGCCCGCTGCCCCGATCGGCCCTTTCCCCCGCCCGAGGCGATCCTCTCCTGGCCCGAGGACGCGCTGCGCGCCTGCGGCTTTTCGGCGGCCAAGGCGGCCGCGATCCGCGAGATCGCCGCCGCTGCCTTGGCCGGGCGCATCCCCTCGCGCCGGGCGGCGGCGCGGATGAGCGATGCCGCGCTGATCGCGGAGCTGACCCGGCTGCGCGGCGTGGGGCGCTGGACGGTGGAGATGCTGCTGATCTTCACGCTCGGCCGGCCCGATGTGCTGCCGGTGGACGATTTCGGCGTGCGCGAGGGCTATCGTCTGGCTGCAGGGCTCGACCGGCCACCGCGGCCGCGGGAACTGGCCGCTCTCGGCGAGGCCTGGGCGCCCTATCGCAGCATCGCCGCCTGGTATCTCTGGCGCCGGCTGGACATGGCGAGGCAGGGGGCGGGATAGCCAGCGGTGCGCAGGCAGGGGAAGAGCCGCTGGCCGGGTGCTTCAGGCATTGGCGGCAGCGGTGCGCC
>JANWYF010000030.1 GCA_025057055.1 Rhodovarius sp.
GCGGAGAGCGAGGCCACCGCCTGTTCACTGCTGCCCAGTTCCGCGATCAGCCTCGCCGTCTCCGCCTTCTCCCAGGCGATATAGGCTTCCATGGCGGCGCGGCCTGCCGGGGTCGGGCGCACGCGCGGGCTCAGCATGCCCAAGGAATAGATGAAACTCCCATGGCGCATGACGAGGAGGGCCACCCAGCGCCCCCAATTGGCCCGTGCGGTCGCCACCCCCGCGCGCCAGAGCGCCACGTGCTGCTCCCCGGGCAGGGCGTTGAAGGCGCGTGGCAGGCCGGTTGCAGGGTCGTATTCCGGCGCCTCCTCCCACGGCATCCAGGCCACATCGTGCTGGGCGGCCGCGGTGCAGGCGGGCTCGAAGGGTTCGGGACGGTCGGCCAGATGCCGCATCAGCTGCCCCGCGATCAGCGCATGCGCTGGCTGCGGGGTGGCGATCACGCTGCCATCCGGCTGCGGCCAGAGGATCATGCTCAGCGCCTCGCCTCGAAGTCGATGCGCGGATCGACCAGCGTGTAGGTGAAGTCGGAGACGATCTGCATCAGCAGCCCAAGCAGCGTGAAGAGGTAGAGCGTGCCGAACATCACCGGATAGTCGCGCCGGATCGCCGCCTCGAAGCCGAGCAGGCCGAGCCCGTCGAGGGAGAAGATGATCTCCACGAGCAGCGCGCCGGTGAAGAGGATGCCGATGAAGGCGGCCGGAAAGCCGGAGATGATCAGCAGCATCGCATTGCGGAAGACATGGCCGTAGAGCACGCGGCGCTCATCTGCCCCCTTGGCGCGGGCGGTCAGCACATATTGCTTGTTGATCTCCTCGAGGAAGGAGTTCTTGGTCAGCATGGTCAGCCCCGCGAAGCCCCCAATCACCATGACCAGCGTGGGCAGCGTCATGTGCCAGGCATAATCGAGGGCGCGCTGCCAGAACGGCCACTCCTCCGACCCGGGGGTGGCAAGGCCGCGCAGCGGGAACCATTGCAGGAAGGTGCCGCCGGCGAAGAGGACGACGAGCAGCACCGCAAAGAGGAAGCCCGGAATGGCATAGCCCACCAACACGGCGGCCGAGGTCCAGACGTCAAACCGGCTGCCGTCGCGCACCGCCTTGCGGATGCCGAGCGGGATCGAGACCAGGTAGATGATCAGCGTCGACCACAGCCCGAGCGAGATCGAGACCGGCAGCTTCTCGACCAGCAGGTCCCACACCGGCCGGTCCTGGAACAGGGAACGGCCGAGATCGAAGGTGAGATAGCCGCGCAGCATCTCGAGGAAGCGGATATGCGCCGGCTTGTCGAAGCCGAAGGCGCGTTCGATCTCGCGCACGATTTCGGGATCGAGGCCGCGTGCGCCGCGATAGGGGCTGCTGCCCTGCCCCTCCGCGCCGCCGCCCCCGCCCGCGGGGCCCCGCACCTCGCCCGGGCCCTCGCCGGTGATGCGGCCCATGGTCTGCCCCTCGCCGCGCAGTTCCATCAGCACCTGCTCGACCGGGCCGCCGGGGGCGAACTGCACGATGACGAAGTTGATCAGGATGATGCCGAACAGGGTCGGCACCACCAGCAGCAGCCGGCGCAGCAGATAGGCGGTCATCGCCTCCCCCCAGAGCCTCGGCCTGCCTGCCCTCTCACAGCCCGCGCCTGGCCTCCGCCAGCGCCCGGTCACGCGCGGGATCGATCCACCAGGTGGCGGGAAAGCCCAGCGCATAGCGCGGCGCCCGCGGCGGGCGGCCGAAACGGTCCCAATAGGCGATGTTGAAGACGCGGATATGCCAGTGCGGGATGACATAGTGCTGCCAGAGCAGCACGCGGTCCAGCGCACGGGTGCGCGCGATCAGCTCTGCCCTATCGGGGGCGGTGATGATCATCTCGACCAGCTCATCCACCACCGGATGGCAGATGCCGGCGACGTTCTGGCTGCCATTCTCCCGCGCCTTGGCACAGGTGAAGTAGTCGCGCTGCTCATTGCCCGGCGAGAGTGACTGGCCGATCACATCCACCGTCATGTCGAAGTCGAAGGAATCGATGCGCACCTGATACTGCGCGGGGTCGACCGTGCGCACCGTGGCCTCGATGCCAAGCCGCTGCAGCCACTGCACATAGGGCAGCGCCACGCGCTCGAAGCTCGGCGAGGAGAGCAGGATCTCGAACCGGAAGGGCTGACGGTCGGCGTTGACGAGCCGGCGGTTCTGCACGGTCCAGCCGGCCTCACGCAGCAGCTCGAGTGCGCGGCGCAGCCCCTCGCGGTTGTTGCCGCTGCCGTCGGTGACCGGCAGGCGGAAGGGTTCGGTGAACAGCCGCGCCGGCAGCCGGTCGCGGAAGCGCTCCAGGATCTCGAGCTCGCGTCCCTCCGGCAGGCCGCTGCTGGCGAGTTCGCTGTTCGAGAAATAGCTGGTGGTGCGGCTGTAGAGGCCGAAGAAGATGTTGGCGTTCAGCCACTCGAAATCGAAGACCTGCACCAGTGCTTCGCGCACCCGCACGTCCTGGAACAGCGGGCGGCGCAGGTTGAAGGCGAAGGCCTGCATGCCGGTCGGGATCTCGTGCCGGATGGTATCGCGCTGCACCAGGCCGCGGCGCACGGCGGGAAAATCATAGCCCATGGACCAGTCGCGGGCGATGTTCTCCTGCCGGAAGTCGATCTGCCCGGCGCGGAAGGCCTCGAAGGCGACCGTGCTGTCGCGGAAATACTCGTAGCGGATGACGTCGAAGTTGTGCATCCCGCGCCGCGTGTTGAGGTCACGCGCCCAGTAGGTATCGACGCGGCGGTAGACGAGGGTGCGGCCGGGCTGGAAGCTCTCCAGCCGATAGGGGCCGGAGCCGAGCGGCGGCTCCTGCAGGGGGCGGGCGAAATCGCGCCCCTCCCACCAGTGTCGGGGCAGCACCGGCATCTGGCCCAGCACCTGCGCCAGTTCCCGGTTCTGGTCGGTGCGGAAGCGGAAGACCAGCCGCCGCGGCCCCTCCGCGCGCACCGATTCGACATCGGCCCAATAGGCTCGGTAGAAGGGCCGGCCGTGGGCGCGCAGCGTCTCGAAGGTCCAGGCCGCATCCTCCGCCGTGATCGGCCGGCCGTCGTGCCAGCGCGCATCGGCGCGCAGCAGGAAGGTCACTCCCAGCCGGTCTTCCGGCAGTTCGATCGCCTCCGCCAGGTGGGCGTATTCGGTGCTCGCCTCATCCAGGGCGGTCACTGTCAGCGTATCGTAGAGCAGATTGAGCCCGACCGCCGGCGTCCCGCGCAGGATGAACTGGTTGAAGCTGTCGAAGCTGCCGAGCGCGGCGAGGGTCACCTCCCCGCCCTTCGGGGCGTCGGGGTTGACGAAAGGCCAATGCGGAAAGTCGGGCGGCAGGGCCGGCTCGCCGAGGAGGGAGATGGCGTGCACCCGCCGCGCCGCCGAGGCGCGGGCCGGGCGGAGAGCGGGCAGGGCCAAGGCGGCCGAGGCCGCCAGCAGGTCACGGCGCAGCATGCCTGGACATTGGGGCGGCCATGGCGCTCTGTCCATGGTCGGCGCAGGCCCTGCCGCTCAGCCCAGCACGCGCAGAGCCTCTTGAAGCAAGGCGGGGTCGCCGACCGCCAGCACCTCCCCGCCCGAGGCGAGGGTGAGCGGCCGCCCCTCCCAATCGGTGCAGCGGCCGCCCGCGCCTTCGATCACCGGCACCAGCGCGCCCCAGTCCCAGGGCTTGAGCGTCGCCTCCGCCACCACATCGAGGCAGCCCAGGGCGAGCAGCCCGTAGCCATAGGCATCGCCCCCCCAGGTGACGCGGCGGCAGGCGGCGCGCAGCCGCTCGAACCGCGGACGGGTCGCGGCATCGAAGATGTCGGGGCTGGTGCAGCCCAGCTCCGCCTCGGCCAGGACGGGGCAGCGGCGCGTGCCGGGGCGGCCGCCAAAGGGCCCGCGGAAGCGGGTGGGCTGCCCGGCCAGGCCAAGCCAGCGTTCCCCGGTCGCCGGCTGGTCGATCAGGCCGAGCACCGGACGCCCCCGATGGAGCAGGGAGATCAGGGTGGCGAAGAGCGGCCGGCCGGTGATGAAGGCGCGGGTGCCATCGATCGGATCGAGCAGCCAGAGCCATTCGGCATCGGCGCGTTCGGCCCCGTATTCCTCGCCCCAGATGCCATGATTCGGGAAACGCTCGGCCAGCAGGGCGCGCAGATGCCTCTCGGCGGCGCGGTCGGCCTCGGTGACGGGGGAGGCGTCGGCCTTGCCCTCCACCGTCAGGCCGGAGCGGAAATAGGGCAGGATGATCCGCCCCGCCGCATCGGCCGCAGCCTCGGCGGCGGCGACATATTCGGGCGGCGGGGTCGGGGGCGGACAGCTCAGGGCAGCGGTGCCGGGTTGGGCGAGAGGCTGCGCAGGTAGAGGATCACATCCGCCCGCTGCTGGGCGTTCGGGATGCCGGCAAAGGCCATCCGGGTGCCTGGCATTGCCTGGGCCGGCGCGGCGAGGAAAGCGTTGAGCGCCTCATAGTCCCAGGGCTTGTCGGCCAGGGCCCGGTTGGCCGGGGAATAGTTGAAGCCCGGCACCTGCGCGTGGCCCTTGTTGACGATGTTCCACAGATTGGGGCCCACCCCGTTGCGCCCGCCCTCGTTGAAGGTGTGGCAGGAGGCGCAGAGCCGCTGCGCGAGCGCCCGGCCGTTCTCGAGATTGGCCGAGGCGAGCAGGGGCGAGATGGGCTCGACCGCTCGCGCCGCGGCCGGCTGGGCGGCGGGGGCTGCCGCCTGCTGTGTGGGCGCGCTGCCGAGCGCGATCGCCGGCTGTTTCGGGGTTTTCGGGTGGACGATCAGCTCCCCGATGAAGCCCGCCCCCATGAAGACCACACCCGCCACCAGCGGCGCGGCGAACAGCTTGTTCAGCTCCAGATTGGCCATGAGCCCCGCCTACCTCTGCCCTCTTTGTGTGTACGCTCTCGCGTCTTTCAACCTGTCCTGCACGGTCTTCGTCGGGGCTGGAACTGGGCGAGCTTCCCTCTCCGGCCCCTCGCCCTGCGCCGCCCCGGCGCGGCCCGGTCGGCCCTGGCCTGCCCAGGTCCCTCCCGGCCAGCCCTGGTTCGGCCCCGGACTGTCCCGGTCCGCCCCAGCCTGCCCAGCTCCGGCCCCGGACTGTCCCGGTCCGCCCAGGCCAGCCCCGGTTCGGCCCGGTCCGTAGGGGTCCCGCCTGCTGCGCGCCGCGGCGAAGCCGCTGCGGTGGCCGCCGGAACGGGATGGCTGGTTTGCCTCGCGCGCCCGCCCGCCCTAAGACGCGGCGCACCATAGTGGCGGGGGCGCCGCGCATCAACAGGTGGGGAAGCCGTTGCAGCCGATCGTCATCATCCCCTCACGCATGGGCAGCACCCGGCTGCCCGGCAAGCCGCTGGCCGACATCGCGGGGCGGCCGATGGTGGTCCATGTCTGGCAGCGCGCCATGGCCGCC
>JANWYF010000065.1 GCA_025057055.1 Rhodovarius sp.
GCCTATATCCTGACCAAGGAGGAGGGCGGGCGGCACACGCCGTTCTTCTCCAACTATCGCCCGCAGTTCTACTTCCGCACCACCGATGTGACCGGCATCATCAAGCTGCCCGAGGGGGTGGAGATGGTGATGCCGGGCGACAACGTGTCGATGGACGTCGAACTGATCGCCCCGATCGCCATGGACGAAGGCCTGCGCTTCGCCATCCGCGAGGGCGGCCGCACCGTCGGCGCAGGCGTGGTCGCCAGCATCGTCAAGTGAGGCGAGGCAGGCGCCCAGGCGGGTTGCCCGCCCCGGGCGCTTGCCCGATACTCGCAGTGTGGTTCGCCCCGCCGGGCGCGCCACAGGGGCGTAGCTCAATTGGCTAGAGCGCCGGTCTCCAAAACCGGAGGTTGGGGGTTCGAGACCCTCCGCCCCTGCCCCTTCTTCCGGCCGTGCCCGCCAGCCGCCGGGCGGTTGCGGCCCTGCCTTCCCGCACGAGGTCGATCCCGTGGCCAAGCCTGATCCCGCGCAGTTCGTCCGAGAGGTCCGCGCCGAGGTCGCGCGCGTCACCTGGCCCACCCGCAAGGAGACCGCGATCACCACGGCGCTGGTGATGGCGCTGTCGGCGCTCGCGGCCCTGTTCTTCCTGATCGTGGATCAGCTGATCCAGCTCGCCATGGGCTTCGTGTTCGGCATTTGAGGAGCGAGACGGCCGTGGCCGAGAAGAAATGGTACGTGGTGCACGTCTATTCAGGCTTCGAGAAAAAGATCGCCGAACAGCTGCGCCAACAGGCCGAGCAGAAGGGCCTCTCTGACAAAATCGAGGAAATCCTGGTCCCCACCGAACAGGTGACCGAGGTCCATCGCGGCAAGAAGCGCTCGGCGGAACGCAAGTTCTTCCCTGGCTATGTGCTGGTGAAGATGGAAATGACCGACGAGACCTGGCACCTCGTCCGCGCGACACCCAAGGTGACGGGCTTTCTGGGCACCAAGACCCGCCCCACCCCGATCAGCGAGGCCGAAGCCCGGCGCATCGTCCAGCAACTCAGCGAGACGGCGGAAAAGCCGCGCCGCCCGACCATCGTCTTCGAGGTGGGCGAACAGGTCCGCGTCACCGACGGGCCCTTCACCAGCTTCAACGGGACGGTGGAGGAGGTGGACGAAGAGAAGGGCAGGGTGAAGGTCTCGGTCTCGATCTTTGGCCGCTCCACCCCGGTGGATCTGGAGTTCGGGCAGGTCGAGAAGATCTGACCGCGCCCGCCATCCGGCGCTTCCCCGCGCCGCGCCGGGGCTGATAGCCTCCCTCTTGCCTTGCAAGATCGGGAGGAAACCCATGCCGCCGAACCGCCGCGCCATGCTCGCGGCGCTGGCCCTGCCTGGCCTGCTCGCCCGGGGCCGCGCCGCCGCCCAGCAGCCCTGGCCGCTCGACCGCCCGATCGAGGTCTACATCCCCTTCCCCCCGGGTGGCGGGGTCGATGCGATGACCCGCTTCGGCCTGCACCACGCGGGCGCCCGGCTGCCGGGGGCGCGCTTCGTCTTTATCAACCGTCCCGGCGCCTCGGGGCAGCTCGGGATGGAGGCGATCTTCAACGCCGCTCCCGACGGCTACACGCTGGGCGGCATCGGCAGCCTCAACATCTGGACCCTGCCGCTCGAGCGGCCGGTGCGCTGGCGGGCCGAGGAGTTCACCTACATCGCCAATATCGTCGAGGACCCCTGCGCGCTCTGGGTGCTCGGCACCTCGCCGCTGCACAACCTGCATGACCTGGTGCGCGCCCTGCGCGCTCGCCCTGAGGGAGTCTCGGTGGGCTCCGCCGCCGGCGTCGGGTCGGACGACCATCTGGTGCTGCTCGCGCTCGAGGAGGCGGCCGATGTCCGCGCCCTGCATGTGCCCTACAACGGCACCGCGCAGGTGCAGCGCGATCTGCTCTCGGGCGCGGTGGATGTCGCCTCCTTCAATCTGGGCGAGGGGGTGGCGCTGATGCGCGAGGGGCGGATCCGCTGCCTCGGCACCGCGGCGGCGGAGCGTTGGCACCTCACGCCCGAGGTCGCGACCTTCCGCGAACAGGGCTTCGATGTGCAGATCGGCTCGGCCCGCGGCATCGTGGGGCCACCCGGCATCCCGGCGCCGATCCAGGCGAGGCTGCGCGAGGCCTTCGCCCAGGCCTTCGAGGATCCCCGCTTCGCTGCCGATGCCGAGCGCGTGGCGCTGCCGATCCGCCCTCGCCTGGGCGAGGAGTATCGCGCGGCAGTGATGCGCGAGGGGGAGAATGTCCGCGCCCTCTTTGCGCGGCGGCCCTGGCGGCGCTGACGCAGCTGTCTACCCAATGCCCTGCCGCAGTCACAGCGCAGCTGTGGCCGGGCCCACTGCTACGGGTCCGAGGGTGGGGTCGCCCTGCGCCGTTGCGTCGGCCCAGGCACCAATCGGCTGCGGACGCAGCGGTTGGACCGGGGTCGCGCCAGGGGCCAGGGCGGGGCAGGGGGCATGGCGCCGCGCGGTTCGAAGGCCTGGGCCCTATCGCCTTCGGCCGGCACCGCCGCGGGGAGGTCACCTCCAGGCGTGTGGCAGCCAAAGGGGGGGCGCGCCACGGTGCAGCGCAGGAGCTGCGAGGATAGGGAGAGAGATTGGCTGGGGGACCTGGATTCGAACCAAGGCCGCCCGGGTCAGAGCCGGGAGTTCTACCGCTAAACTATCCCCCAGCGCGGTGGCCTGCGTATAGCAGGCGTCGCGGGGCATTCCAACACCCCCCCGGCCTGCCGAAGGGCTGCACCGGCGGGTTTCGATGCGCAACAAATGCCTTGCCGGCGGGGCGCGCAGACCCAATCATAACGAGAATGGGGCAGGGCCCGGTCCGCGCCCCTTCCGCGTGAGGTGTTCCATGCCGGACGGCGCAATCAGAGAGGAGGCGGCCCCCTTTCCCCCCGCCTTCCTCCGCGCCCGGCCCGCGCGGGATCAGCCGCCGCTCTACGCCGCGCTCGACCTCGGCACCACCAATTGCCGGCTGCTGATTGGCACCCCCGCCCGCGGCGGGGGCTTCCGGGTGATCGACAGTTTCAGCCGCACTGTCCGGCTCGGCGAGGGGCTGGCGGCGACCAATCGGCTCTCCGAGGCGGCGATGCAGCGCGCGCTCGAGGCGCTGGCCACCTGCGCGGCCAAGCTGGCGCGCCGGCGGCTGCGCGGCTTTTCAGCGGTGGCGACCGAGGCCTGTCGCCGCGCCGCCAACGGGGCGGAATTCCTGCACCGCGTGCAGCGCGAGACCGGCATCGCCCCCCGCATCATCGGCGCGCGGGAGGAGGCGGAGCTCGCCATGACCTCCTGCGCCCCTCTGCTGCGGCCCGAAGACAGGCGCGCCATCCTCTTCGACATCGGCGGCGGCTCGACCGAAATCGCCTGGATCCGCGCCATCGGCGGGCGGGCGGAGCTGGCGGGGACGATCTCGATCCCCGTCGGGGTGGTCACGCTGGCGGAACGTGCCGGCGCCTCCTGCTTCACGCGGGAGGGATTTGCCGCCGTGCGCGAGGAAGTGGCCGCTCGCCTGCGCAGCTTCGATGCCGTGCACTGCATCAGCCAGGAGATTCGCCAGGGCGGCGTGCGGCTGATCGGGACCTCGGGCACCGTGACCACGCTGGCTGGCACCGTGCTGGACCTGCCGCGCTATCGCCGGCAATGGGTCGATGGCGTGCTGCTGCGGGCGGAGGATGCGGATCGTGCGCTGGATCGCCTCTTCGCCCTGGGGCGGGAGGGGCTGGCGCGCCATCCCTGCATCGGTCCGGACCGGGCGGATTTCGTGCTGCCCGGCTGCGCTGTCTACGCCGCGATCCGCGAGGTCTGGCCTGTGCCGGTCCTCACCGTGGCCGACCGCGGCCTGCGCGAGGGGATGCTGCTGCGCATGATGCAGGCCGATCGCTGGCGGCAGGGCGGCTGAGCGATGGCTCGTCAGGCTGGGCGGGGCGGCGGCCCGCGCGGGCAGAGGGTGGGACTTGTCCGTGCCGCAGGGCGCAGCGCATCGAGCCAGCGCTGGCTGCTGCGCCAGCTCAACGACCCCTATGTGGCCCGCGCCCGGGCCGAGGGCTGGCGTTCCCGCGCCGCCTTCAAGCTGATCGAACTCGATGAGCGCTTCCATCTGATCCGGCCGGGGGCCAGGATCCTCGATCTTGGCGCGGCGCCGGGGGGATGGACCCAGGTTGCGCTGCAGCGCGCCGGTGCGCGCGGCCGGGTGGTGGCGGTCGATCTGCTGCCGATGGCACCGCTGCCAGGCGCGACCGTGATCGCCGGAGACATGCAGGACCCGGCGGTCGAACAGGCGGCGATCGAGGCGCTGGGCGGGGCGGCGGATCTCGTCCTGTCGGACATGGCGCCCAACACCACCGGCCATGCGGCAACCGACCATCTGCGCATCATGGCGCTGGCGGAACTCGCCCTCGATTGTGCGGTGCGGGTCCTGGTCCCAGGCGGCGGCTTCGTCGCCAAGCTCTTCCAGGGCGGGGCGGAGGCGAGCCTGCTCGCCCGTTTGCGGCGGCACTTCGCCTCGGTCCGCCACGCCAAGCCGCCGGCCAGCCGCAAGGATTCGGCCGAACTCTATGTCGTTGCCACGGGCTTTCGGCCCTGAGCCATCCCCTCGGCAGCCCTGGCATGTGCGGCTGTCATCCCTGCGTGCTTGCCCTGCCCCTGGCCGGGGCTTAGGCGTGTTCTGCACCACCCCAGGCCGCGGTTTCCCGCCGCGCGCAAACCGCTGTAAGGGGTGGCAGCCCAGCCGGAATCCGGAAGCTCGCCATGGCGCCCGATAGCTCTCTCGCTTCCCGCATCGACCTTGAGGAGGCCTATGCCTTCGACGATGTGCTGCTGGTCCCGGCCTACTCGACCATCCTGCCGAGCCAGACCGATACCCGCACGCGGCTGACGCGGGAGATCGGGCTCAACATCCCGCTGGTCTCGGCCGCGATGGACACGGTGACCGAGGCCGCGATGGCCATCGCCATGGCGCAGGCAGGCGGGATCGGGGTGCTGCACAAGAACCTCTCGCCCGAGGAACAGGCCGAGCAGGTCCGTCAGGTGAAGCGCTTCGAGAGCGGGATGGTGGTCAATCCGGTCATGGTCTACCCCGACCAGACGCTCGGGGAGGTGCGCGCCCTGGCCGAGAAGCACCGGATCAGCGGCTTTCCGGTCGTCGAGCGAGAGAGCGGCCGGCTGGTCGGCATCATCACCAATCGCGACACCCGCTTCGCCACCGACCCTTCGCTGCGCGTCTATGAGCTGATGACGCGGGAAAACCTGGTCACCGCCCCGGTCGGCGTGACCGCCGAACAGGCGCGCGCCCTGCTGCACAAGCACCGGCTTGAGAAGCTCCTCGTGGTCGATGATGCGGGCCGCTGCCTCGGTCTGATCACCGTCAAGGATATGGAGAAGGCCTCCTCCCACCCCCTGGCGGTGAAGGACCCGCTGGGTCGGCTCCGCGTCGCGGCTGCAACGGGGGTGGGGGAGGATGGCCTGCGCCGGGCCGAGGCGCTGATCGCCGCCGAGGTCGATGTCATCGTGGTCGATACCGCCCACGGCCATTCCGGCGGGGTGCTGCGCGCAGTCGAGCGGATCAAGCAGCTCTCGAACTCGGTGCAGGTGATTGCTGGCAACGTCGCCACTCCTGAGGGGGCGGTGGCCCTGATCGAGGCCGGGGCGGATGCGGTGAAGATCGGCATCGGGCCGGGTTCGATCTGCACCACCCGGATCGTGGCCGGGGTCGGCGTGCCGCAGCTGACGGCGGTGATGGAAAGCGCGGCCGCCTGCCGCGAACGGGGCGTGCCCTGCATCGCCGATGGCGGCATCCGCTCCTCGGGCGATATCGCCAAGGCGATCGCGGCCGGGGCCGATGCGGTGATGATGGGCAGCATCTTCGCCGGCACCGACGAGGCGCCGGGCGAGGTCTTCCTCTACCAGGGCCGGTCCTACAAGGCGTACCGCGGCATGGGCTCGCTCGGCGCCATGGCGCGGGGTTCGGCCGATCGCTATTTCCAGGCCGAGGTGCAGGACAGTCTGAAGCTGGTGCCCGAAGGGGTGGAGGGCCGCGTGGCCTACAAGGGGCCGGTCAATGCCATCATCCATCAGATGGTGGGCGGGCTGCGCGCCGCCATGGGCTATACGGGCTGCGCCACCATTGCCGAACTGCAGCGCAAGACCCGCTTCCGCCGCATCACCAGCGCGGGGCTGCGCGAATCCCACGTCCATGACGTGGCGGTGACGCGGGAGGCGCCGAACTACCGCATCGAGGGCTGAGCGGTGCCCGAACCGGCCGCGCCGCCCGCGATGGGGGCAGGGCGGCGGGCATGACCCCGGCCGGCCGAAACGGCGCGGTGCTCGAACTGCTGGAGGCGCTGGCCGCCGCACCCCGCCGGCCGGCCGATGCGATCGCGCACGAGTATCTGCGCGCCCGGCGCTTCATCGGCGCGGCCGACCGGCGGGCGATCACGGATCTCGCCTGGGGCGTGGTGCGCGAACAGGCGCGGCTTGCCTGGTGGGTCAGCCGCTGCGGCGGCCGGCCGGAACCGCGCAGCCTGCTCATCGCCTATCACGCCCTGGTGCTGCGGCAGGATCCGGCCCTCCTCTTCGGGGCCGGCCGCTTTGCCCCGGCCCCGCTGACCCCGGCCGAGGCTGCCCTGGCCGCACGGCTGCGCGGGCAGCCCCTGCGCCATCCCGACCAGCCGCCGGAGGTGGCGCTCAACATCCCAGCCTGGGCGCTCCCCGGGCTGACCGCCCGCTTCGGCGCCGATCTCCCGGCCGAAGCCGCCGCGCTCGAGGCCGAGGCCCCGCTCGATCTGCGTGTCAATCTGCTCAAGACCAGCCGTGAGGCGGCGCGCGCCGCGCTGGCCGAGGAGGGGATCGCGACGGAGCCGACCCCCTACTCTCCCTGGGGGCTGCGCGCGCCGAAGCGGGCCCCCGTGATGGCCACGCGCGCCTTCCGCAGCGGGCTGATCGAGGTGCAGGACGAGGGCAGCCAGATCATCGCTGCCCTCGTCGATGCGCGGCCGGGGATGCGGGTGCTTGACCTCTGCGCCGGGGCCGCGGGGAAGACCCTGGCGCTGGCGATGACCATGGGCAATCGCGGCCGGATCAGCGCCTGCGACGTCTCTGCCGCCCGGCTGGCCGGGGCGGCCAGGCGGCTCGCCCGCGCCGGCGTGGACAATGCGGAGACGCGGCTTCTTGCCCCGGGCGACCGCTGGGCGAAGCGGCAGGCGCGCAGCTTCGACCGGGTGCTGGCGGATGCGCCCTGCACCGGAACCGGCACCTGGCGGCGCAACCCCGACGCCCGCTACCGGATGGGAGAGACGGATCTGCGCGAACTGCTTGCCGTCCAACATGACATTCTTGTCACGGCTGCAGATTTGACGCGCCCTGGCGGCCTGCTGGTCTATGCTACTTGTTCGCTGCTGCCCGCGGAGGATGAGGAACAGGTGGAACGCCTGCTGGCCCGCAGTTCGGATTTCGAGCCGGTCCCCCTGCCCGAAGCCTGGGCGGCCGCCGGCCTGCCTGGCGCGCCGCCCTGCCCGGGGCCTTGGCTGGTGATGACCCCGGCACGCTGCGGGACCGACGGCTTCTTCGCCGCGGTCCTGAGGCGCCGGACATGATCCGCATCCGCCGTGCCCTGCCGCAGGATGCCGCGGGCATGGGCCTCGCGCATGTCTCGGCCTGGCGCAGCGCCTATGCCGGTATCCTTCCGGCGCATTACCTGGCCGGGCTGTCGGCCGTGCGGGAGGCGGCCGCCTATGAGCGGGCGATCAGCCGGCGCGCGCATGGCCATGCCGCCTTCGTCGCCACGATCGACGCCGAGGACGCCCCGCCCGGCACCCGCCTGCCCCCCGGTGGCCTGGTGGTCGGCTTCTCGACCGGCGGTCGGGCGCGCCGCCCAAACCTGGCCGATGGCGAGATCGAGACGCTCTACGTCGTCGATGACTGGCGCGACCGCGGCATCGGCCGCCGTCTGCTGCGCGCCCAGGCGGCGCATCTGCGCGCCCTGCATTGCCGGTCTGTGCTGGTCTGGGTGCTGGCCGAGAATCCGGCGCGCTGGTTCTATGAGCGGCTCGGTGCGCGCACCGTGGCGTGGGAGGAGATCGTCATCGCCGGCCGCCCGGTGATCCAGCAGGCGATGCTGTGGGAGAGGGTGGACAGCCTGCTCGCCGCCACCGCCGGGACCCACGGCTGAGCGCAGCGCGGGGCCCCTGCTGCGGCCCTTGCCAGAGGATGTGGAACGGCCCGCCTGGGGGCAGAGTCGCGGCCTCTCCCGCTGCCGACCGCGCCGCCTCGCCGGCCGGGCGCCGCATGCGGCGTGCGGCTGGCGGGCGGAGAAGCCGGGCCAAACGGTCGCTGCGCAGCGCCCCCTTGCGGCCGGGCCACTCGCCCCTGTATCGCCTTGCATAGATCGCCGCAGGGAGGAACATCACCGATGACCATCCACACCATCCGCCGGATCGTTCTGGGCAGCGCCGTGGCGCTCGGCCTGGCCGCGGGACCCGCCCTGGCCCAGACCCAGGTGACGATCCTGCATCCGCTGCCGCTCAACAGCCATTACGGGGCCGGTGCCACCGCGCTTAAGGAAAGCTTCGAGCGCGCCACCAACAACCGCTTCCGCGTCCAGATCCAGCGCAACGACAATGAGCGCGAGGCGATCGAGAGCGTGCAGATCGGCACCGCCGAATGCGTCATCACCTCGACCGGGCCGGTGGGCAATTTCGTGCCGGCGGTGCGCAATGTCGATGTGCCCTTCCTCTTCCGCGACTATGCCCATGCCCGCGGCGTGCTCGACTCCGATATCGGCCAGTGGCTGCTCGAGCAGTTCCGCCCGCGCGGGCTCGTTGGCGTGATCTGGCTGGAGAACGGCTTCCGCCACCTGACCAACTCGCGGCGGGAGGTGCACACGCCGGCGGATGTGCGCGGGCTCAAGGTCCGCACCATGGAGAATCAGGTGCATATGCGCGCCTTCCAGACGCTGGGCGCGCAGCCGACGCCGATGGCCTTCAGCGAACTGGTGCCGGCGCTGCAGCAGGGCACGGTGGATGGGCAGGAAAACCCGATCCCGGTGATCGTGGCCAACAACCTCAACCAGGTGCAGCGCTTCCTGACGCTGACCGCGCATGTCTATTCGCCGGCGGTGCTGATCTGCAATCCGGGCTTCATCGGCCGCCTCTCGGCCGCCGACCGCGCCGCCTTCCAGGAGGCGGCACGCGCCGCGCAGCGCGCCAACCGCGACCGCGTGACCGCCGACGAGCAGACGGGGGTTGAGGAGCTGCGCCGGCGCGGCATGACCGTCGTCACGCAGGTCGACACCGCCGCCTTCCAGGCTGCCCTGGCCCCCGCCTTCCAGGTCTATGAGCGGGAGCTTGACGGCAATCTGCTGCGCCGCATCCGCGAATGGCGGCCCTGAGCGGCGGCTGAGGCGGTGCGCCGCCCATGCATCCGATGAACGCGGTGCCGCTGCTGGCCGTGGCGGTGGCGGCGCCGCTTCTGGTCGGGCTTGCGCTCTGGCTCTCCGCTGCTGAGGCGGGTCTGCGCGGGGGGCTGAGGCGGCTGCTGCTCTCGGCCGATCGGGTGCTGACCACCACCGCCCTGGCCGCGGCCTGCGCGGCGCTGCTGGTGGCGGTGGCTGCGGGCTTCTGGCAGGTCATCGCGCGCTTCCTGCTCGACCAGCCGGCGGCGTGGAGCGAAGCCCTGGTGCGCACGGCGCTGATCTGGATGGCCTTCCTGGGCCTCGCCGCCACGCTGCGCAGCGGGGCGCTGGTGGCGATCGACGTGGCGCGCCGCCTCTCTCCGCCGGCGCTGCGGCGCGCGCTCGATGCGGCGACGCTCGCGGCCAACCTCTCGCTGATGGGGGTGCTGTTCTGGTTCGGCTGGCTGATGGCCGAACGCGTGCGCTTTCAGGAAATGGCCGGGCTCGAGGTGAGCATGGCCTGGGGCTATGCCGCGATCCCGGTCGGGGCGGGCTTCGCCATGCTGGGGGCGATCGCTCATCTGCTCGACCCGCCGCGGGGGGATGAGGCGCAGGGCGCCTGACGTGTCGATCTGCACGGAATGGAGGGGCGAATGAGCGGGGCCATGCTGACCGTCATGCTGGTGCTGTTTGCTGCCGCCGTGCCGGTGGCGGTGGCGATCGGCCTGGCGGCGGTCTACGGCCTGGCGGCTTTCACCTCCTTCCCGCTGATCGTGGCGGCGCAGCAGCTCTTTGTGGCACTCGACCGTTTCCCGCTGGCGGCCATCCCCTTCTTCATCCTGGCCGGCAACCTGATGGAGGTGGGTGGCATCTCCCGCCGGCTGGTGGAGTTCGCGAAATCCATCGTGGGCGGCATCCAGGGCGGGCTGCCCGCCACCTGCATCGTCACCTGCATGATCTTCGCCGCGATCAGCGGCAGCAGTGTCGCCACCACCTTCGCCATCGGCGCGATCATGATCCCGGCGCTGATCCGGCACGGCTATCCGGTGCCCTTCGCGGCCTCGCTGCAGGCGACGGCGGCCGAACTCGGGGTGATCATCCCGCCTTCGATCCCGATGATCCTCTATGGCGTGACCACCCAGACCAGCATTCCGGAACTCTTCCTCGCCGGCTTCCTGCCGGGCCTCCTGATCGGCGGGGCGCTGGTCGCCACCGTGCTGCTGTGGTGCCGGATCAAGGGCTGGGGCAAGCAGGACGGGGAAGGCCGCCTGCCGCTGGCCACCGCCGCGCGACAGGCCGGATTTGCGCTGCTCATGCCGGTCGTGGTGCTGGGCGGGATCTATGGCGGCATCACCACCCCGACCGAGGCCAGCGTGATCGCCGTGGTCTATGCGCTGATCGTCGGCCTCCTGATCCACCGCGAGATCCGGCTGCGGGATCTCTGGCCCATCTTCCGCAAGAGCGTGATCACCTCCACCGTCATCCTCTTCATCATCGCCTGCGCCGGGCTGTTCTCCTGGCTGCTCAACCGCCAGGGCGTGCCTGATGCGGCGGCCACTTGGCTGGTGGCGGCCTTCGACGGGCCGGGGTGGTATCTGTTCGGCGTCAATGTCTTCCTCTTCGTGGTCGGCATGTTCGTCGAGACCTCGGCCTCGATCATCGTGTTGGCCCCGATCCTGGCCGAGGCCGCCGAGCGTTTCGGCATCGACGGCGTGCATTTCGGCATCATCATGGTGGTCAATCTGGCGCTCGGCATGGTCACGCCGCCCTTTGGCGTGAACCTCTTCGCCGCCGCCCAGGTGGCGGGCACCAGCATCGACCAGATGATGCGCTATCTGCCGGTCTTCATCGGTGTTGTGCTCGCCTGCCTGATGGTGATCACCTATGTGCCCGCGATCGCGCTCGCCCTACCGCAGCTCGTGATGCGCTAGGGCGGATCGCGAAGGGTCGCTTCGAGGCGGGAAGGTCGCCTCTGCTCTACCACCCCCGGTTCGGGACCCGGAGGCGGGCCCGGGCGGGCGGCACGGGATGGAGCTGGGGCGAAGGGGGCTTGCGCTGGCTCAAGGGCAGGGCGAGCGCGCTGCGCCAGGATAGACGGGCCGCCTTGCCGGCGATGCCCGAGGATCCTCGCATGCCACGACTGTCCGCCGCCTTCGTGCTCCTCCTCGCCCTAGCCGGTCCCGCCGCCGCCCAGCCTTTCGGCGATGCCGAGTCCGGCCGGCGCCTGGCCGAAACCTGGTGCAGCGCCTGCCACATGATCGGCCCGCGCGCCTCCGGCCCGGTCAATGACGCCGTGCCCTCCTTCCCGGCCATCGCGGCCATG
>JANWYF010000099.1 GCA_025057055.1 Rhodovarius sp.
ACCGCTGCGGAGGCCGAACGGCGCCTCGAGCTGGCCTCAGGCCTGGCCCATCAACCCTTGGCCGCGCTGCGCGACCGCCCTGCCGGTTCCGATGCCGTCGCGGCGGCACTCTGGCGCGTTCATCAGATGCGCATGGCCGGCGTGGTGCAACGGTTGCGCGTCGGGCGGCCGCGGCCCGGGCTGGCAGCGCGCGATCCGCGGGCCTTGCGTGCAGCCTTGCTCCTGGCGCTGCTGGCAGCGGTGGTGATCGCTGGCCCGGATGCGCCCGACCGGCTCGCCCGCGCCTTCACCCCGGCTTTCTCCCCTCCGCCGGCCGCCCTCGCCGAACGGATCGAGGGCTGGATCACCCCCCCGGCCTATACCGGTGCCCCGCCCATCTTTCTTCCCGCCGGCGGCGGAGAGGCGATGGCACCGGCCGGCAGCCGCCTGTCGGTCAGCGTTTCGGGCCGAGGGGGGACGGCGCCGCAGCTGCTGTTCCCTGGCGGCACCTTGCCTTTGCAGATGCTGGATGCGCGCAGCTTTGCGGTCGAGGCCGAACTTCTGACCGGCGGGCAGATCCGTCTGATGCGCGAGGGACGGCCCCTCGTGGAGTGGAGTCTCTCGCTGCGTGCCGATACCCCGCCGCTGGCCGTCTTTCCGGAACCCCCGGCGAGAAGCCAGCGGGGCCTGCAGCTGCGCATCCCCTGGCGGGCGGAGGATGATTGGGGCGTGCATGCGCTTCGTCTGGAAGCGCGGCTGAAGGCGCGGCCGGAGGCTCCGCCGCTGGAACTGACGATCCCGCTGCCGCCCGGCAACCCGAGAGCGGTGCGGGGTCTGCTGCAGCCGGACCTCTCTGCGCATCCTTGGGCGGGCTTGGCGGTCAGCCTTCGGCTGGTCGCCACTGACGGAGCCGGCCAGACCGGCGCCTCGGCAGAGGCCGAGCTCGTGCTGCCCGAGCGGAGCTTCACCCATCCCGTCGCTCGAGCTTTGGTTGCGATCCGCCGCGACCTCTCCCTCGCCCCGGAGGCCCGCGCCGCGGCACGACGCGCACTCGAGGAACTGGCCGCCGATCCGGATGCTTTCGAAGGGGATATCACCACGGCTCTTGGCCTGCGGGTGGCACGCAACCGCCTGGCCCAGCGCCATCCCGAGGCCGTGGCCGAAGTCCAGGAACTCTTGTGGGACATGGCGCTCGCCCTGGAGGAGGGCAAGGACGCGCGGACGGCGCGCGCCCTGGAGCAGGCCCGCCAGGCGCTGCGCGAGGCGCTGGAGGAGGCGGAACGCCAGCGCCGCGAGGGGGAGGACAATGCCGCTGCCCTCGCCGAAGCCCAGCGCCGGATCGAAGAGCTGCGCGAGGCGATCCGGCGCCATCTGGAAGCGCTGGCTGAGCGCCTGCGGCGGGAAAATGCCGAGAACCTGAGCGAGGCCCCGCAGAACCGTCTGACCGACCAGCGGGAGATCAACCGCCGCACGGACCGGATGCGCGATGCCACGCGGGAGAACCGCCTGCGCGATGCGCAGCGCGAACTCGCCGAGCTCGAGGAGATGCTCCGCGCGCTCGAGGAAGGGCGGGGCCCGCGCAGCGAAAGCGCCCAGCGGCAACAGCAGCGCAGCCGTGGCCAGCAGCAGATGAGCGTCGTGCAGGACATGATCCGCCGGCAGGGAGAGCTGTTGGATGCCGGCCAGAGGCGTGCCGAAGCAGAAGCCCAGCGCCAGAGCCAGCTGCGCCGCATCCCGGGCCGCCCGACACCGCAGCCCGATATCTCGGCGCAGGAGGCCCAGGAGATCGCCCGCGCACAGCAGGAGGAGGCGCGCCGCCAGCGCGCTCTGCGCCGGGCCTTGGGCGAGCTCATGCAGCAGTATGGCGATCTGACCGGTGAGGTTCCCGAGGCGCTGGGCCGGGCTGATCAGGCGATGCGGGAGGCGCAGGAGGCCTTGCGCTCCGGGGCGGATGCACGGGATGCGCAGCAGCGCGCGCTGCGCCATCTGCAAGAGGGCGGCAGGCAGATGGCCCAGCAGCTGCAGCGGCAGTTCGGCAGCCAGGGCAGCGATGGGGATGGCGACCCCGACGAGGCCGATATGGCCGGTCTGGGCGAGGATGGCGGCGATGAGCCGGGCAGCGAACAGCAGCTGGGCGAGGGGCGGGATCCTCTCGGCCGACGTTCGCGCGAACAGGCCGGCAGCGCCGATCACGGCAGCGACACCAAAGTGCCGGAGGAGGCCGAGGTGCTGCGCACCCGGCGCATTCAGGAGGAGCTGCGGCGCCGCGGGGCAGAGCGAGACCGGCCGGTGGAAGAGCTCGAGTACATCGACCGTCTCCTGCGACGGTTCTGAGAGGGGTTTGGCGTGCCGAGCGCGGAACTCGGCCGGCGGGGCGAGCCAGGTCGCGGCCATCCCCGCGCTTGAGGGGGCAGGGCGGGCACGGCGACCCACGCCTCCGGCGCAGGCCTGCCGGGCCGGGTCGATCACACAGCCTTGCGGCGGCAGAGCGCCCGGGCTGTGGTATCGAGGGCGAAGCCGAGCGCGCCGACCAGGATCACCAGCGCCGTCAGCTCCGCATAGGCGAGCCGGTCACGCGCATCCAGAATGGCGTAGCCGAGCCCGGCCGAGACGCCGAGCATTTCACAGGGCACCAGCACGACCCAGAGCAGCCCGATCGCCAGCCGCACCCCGGTCAACACATGGCCGAGCACACCGGGCAAGACCACCTGCCGCAGCAGCTCTGTCCGGCTTGCCGACAGGCTGCGCGCCAGCATCAGCCAGCGTGGATCGAGCGCGCGCACGCCGGCCGCCGTGTTGAGCATCACCGGCCAAACCGCGGCGAAGGCGAGCAGCACATGCACGGGCGCATCACCCACCCCGAAGGCCATCACCGCGATCGGCATCCAGGACAGCGGCGAGATCATGCGCAGGAACTGAAAGGCCGGTCCGGTCATCCGCTCGAAGCCTCGGCATGCGCCCACCAGCAGGCCGAGCGGCACGCCGATCAGCAGCGCTGCGCCCAGACCCACCAGGACGCGGCGGAGGCTGATCGCAGCGTGGAGAAGCACCTCGCCCTCCAGAAGCAGGCGCCAGAGCGCAGCCATACCCTCGAGTGGGCCGAAGGCGCGCGCGATGCTGCCCGGCGCGGTCAGCAGGACGATGGCCGCCCACCAGATCAGCGCGAGCAGCAGGAGCCCGGCGAGCCCTGGGCCGGCCCGCAGAAGAAAGGCCGGCGGCGAGGGGAGTCGCAGCGGCCGATGCTCTGCGCCACCGAGGCGCGGGGCCAGGATATGGCCGGTCATGGTGCGATGACCTCCTGCCGTGAGAAGGCTTCGGGCAGGCCGAAGGCGGCAAGCCCGCCGACCGCTGCCAGCGCCCGCCGCACCGGCCGGTCCTCGACCAGCTCGGCCGCCGCCGCCGCGGGGTCCAGCGCATCGAGGAAGCCGCGCTCGCCTTCTACGAGCGTGGATTTCAGCCGCCGCACCAGTTCCTCCGTGTAGCTCGGGAAGGGATAGGGCTGGAAATCGATGCGCGCATCCTGCCACTCCGCGTGGCGCAGGGCGCCCGAGGCGAGATAGCCGGCGCGTTCCGACGGATCGGGCGCCAGCACGCGTGCCAGCACGGCGGCCGGATGCGGCGTGTAGCGATGGGGATTCTCGCGCGAGAGAAGCTGTGCTGCCTCGGCACGATGCGTGCGCAGCCACAGCTGCGCCTTGACGATCGCATGGACCACGCCCTGCGCCCAGTCGGGGCGTGTCTCGATGTCGCGCTCATGCATCGCCACGACGCAGCAGGCGTGATGGCGCCAGACATCGCCGGTGAAGCGCAGCACACGGCCGATGCCCATGGCCTCGGCCGTCGCGACGAAGGGTTCGGCCACGATGTAGCCGCCGATCTGGCCGGCTGCCAGCGCGGGCGGCATGTCGGCGGGCGGCATGACCACCAACCCGACTTCCTCGCGTGCGAGGCTGCCGCGGCGACGGATCACCGGCGTCAGCCCAGCCTCGGCCAGCAGCGCCTGCAGCACGACATTGTGGATCGAATACCAGAAGGGCACCGCCACCGTCCGCCCGCCGAGATCGGCGAGGCGTGCCACGTCCCGTGCGACGGCCAGGCCCGAGCCGCCGACATGGTTCCAGGCCACCACCTTGAGCGGCACGCGGCTGCCAAAGCGGGCCCAGATCGCCATCGGGGCGAGGAGGTGCACCACATCCACCTGGCCGGCGACGAAGGCCTCGATCACCTGGGCCCAGGACCGCAGCAGGACGGGCCTGTCGGCACGGATACCCTCAGCCTCGAACAGGCCGCGGGCGTGGGCGACGAGCAGCGGCGCGGCGTCGGTGATCGGCAGGTAGCCGATGCGCAGCGGCGCGCCTGCCGCACGGACGGGGCGGGCGGGGCACAGGGCGGTGGCGCCGGCGAGCAGTGCCGGCAGGCCGAACAGGGCGCGACGGGAGAAGCAGGAGAGGCACATGGCTGTCGCTCCGGTCGATGGCGGCGGGTTCAAAGGCGGCGCAGGCAGGCGCGGAGACCGCGCAGGATCTCAAGCCGCAGCGCGGCGAGTGCGGGATCCGTCTCCTCCCGGGGGCGCGGCTGCGACAGCACCCAGCTGCCGACAATCATGGCCGGCATGCCCCCGAGCAGGAGGACCCGGTCGGCCAGCAGCAGCGCCTCGTCGATGTCGTGGGTGACGAGCACGGCCGCCAGCCGCTGCGCGGCGATCAGCCCTTCGACCAGGCGCTGCATATCGGCGCGGGTGACCTCGTCGAGGGCGGCGAAGGGTTCGTCGAGCAGAAGCACCTGGGGAGAGCGGGCAAGGCAACGGGCAAGGGCGGCGCGGCTGGCCATGCCGCCCGAGAGCTCGGCAGGCCGCAGACGCCGCGCCGCGGCCAGGCCGACCGCAGCGATGGCTGCCTCGACGCGCCCTCGCCGTTCCGCCCGGCTGCGCCGTTGCTGGCTGCGGAAATCGAGACCGAAGGCGACATTCTCCTCGAGGGTGAGCCAGGGCAGCAGGCAGGGATCCTGGAAAGCGATGGCGATCTGCGGATGCGGGCCGCGCAGCGGCTCGCCGCCGACCAGCACGCGCCCGGCACTGGGTTGGGCCAGACCGGCCAAGACGCGCAGCAGGCTCGATTTGCCCACACCGCTCGGCCCCAGCACCGCCACCACCTCGCCGGGGGCGAGGTCGAGGTCGAAGGCCGCGATCACCGGCTGCGACCGGCGCGGATAGGTCAGGGCAAGGCCCTCGGCGCGCAGGGCCGAGCTCATGCGGCGCGCCCTGCGC
>JANWYF010000145.1 GCA_025057055.1 Rhodovarius sp.
CAGGCCCTCCAGCAGACGGGCCAGACGGTCGAAACCGATCGCGGTGCGGAACAGCGGCGAGAAGTCGAAGGTGTTCATGGTCAACTCCCTCCTCAGAGGCAAGTGATGCTGCGACGGCCTTCCGGTGCGGCGCCCTGAGGCCATATGCATCCCCATCGGGGCGATGCGGGCCCGAGTGCCACCCGGTGGCCGGCCGGGACCCCAAGCGGGCATCCCATGCGCCACAGATCTTGGGCAACGCGCCCCCTTTTTTCAAGGGGGCAGGCAGGTTTCAAGGGGGCAGGCGGGGGCGGCTCAGACCTTGCCGAGGCCGAGGCCCTGGAACTTCTTGCGGAACTTCGCCACCTGCCCGCCGGTGTCGACAATGCGCTGGGCACCGCCGGTCCAGGCCGGGTGCGACTTGGGATCGACGTCGAGATAGAGGGTGTCCCCCTCCTTTCCGTAGCAGGAGCGCGTGGTGAAGGTGGTGCCGTCGGTCATCACCACGGTGATGGTGTGGTAGTCGGGATGGGTATCGGGCTTCATCGCGCGTCTCGGTCTGCGGGAGGATAGGCAAGGCTGCACCCCGAACGGCCGCTCTGGCCGCCGGGGCGGGAGAGGGCGCGTATAGGCCGCAGCGGGCGGCCGCGCAACCGGCCATGGGCGCCGGGGTCAGCGGCCTAAGGCGCGATAGCCCTGGACGGGCCGGTGCCAGCCGGAAGCCTGCCAGCGCGGATGCATGGGCCCTGCCCAGCCCGGATGCGGCCGGTGCCCAGCGGGAGGGTGAGAGAGCGGGGCGAAGCGTGGGCCATGCCCTGCCCAACCCGGGCCGTAGGAGGGCCGCCCATACCCATGGCCGCTCCAACCCGGGCCGTAGGAGGGGCGCCCATACCCATGGCCGCTCCAAGCCGGGCGGTAGGAGGGCCGCCAGTGACCGCCCCAGCCTGGCCGCACATGGCGATAGGCAGAGCCGCCGTGCCAACCACGGTGATAGGACGGGCCGTAGTGCCAAGCGTA
Organism: Rhodovarius sp.; assembly: GCA_025057055.1. Classification (GTDB taxonomy): domain Bacteria; phylum Pseudomonadota; class Alphaproteobacteria; order Acetobacterales; family Acetobacteraceae; genus Rhodovarius. The sequence continues at coordinate 997 of JANWYF010000145.1, forward strand.
GGGCTCCTCCACGCAGGCGGCGAGGGGAAGCACCAGGGGGATCAGCAGGGCGAGGATGCGAAGGCGCATGGGGGGACCTCCTGCCTGCCGAGCAGATCAGGCCCTCATGGCCGAGGCATGGCCCGCTTGCGGCCCCGCCGGGGCCTCTGCGGCGGGGCGGTGGCGGTGGCGTCAGAACAGGGGCAGTTCGGGTTGTGCGCGCAGCACCGCCTCGGTCTCGGCCAGGCTTTCGGGGCGGCCGATCTCGTGAAAACGCGCCTTCACCGCATAGCCCGCGAGCTCTCCCGCGGCGGCCAGCGCGCCGGTCAGCGCCGAGAGATCCCAGGGGTCGGCCTCCGGCCAGCCGGCGATCGGGGCATGGCGGAACACCGAAAGCCCGGCATCGATCCATTCCATGCCGGGCTCTCCGCAGGCTGTCTTGTCGTGGCGCCGCACGCGCGATCCGTCGAAGACGACGTTGGAGGCATCCCAGGCGTTGCGGTTGTGCAGCACGCACATCAGCGCAGGCAGCCCGGAACGGCGGAAGGCCTCGATCACCGGCGCGGGGTCGACCGGCAGCAGGCTATCCCCATAGGCCAGGCAGAAGGGATCACTCAGCAGCGGCAGGGCATGGCGCAGCGCGCCGCCTGTGCCGCGCCGTGCAGGGCCCTCGTGGCTGAGGGCGACCGCAAGTCCCTGATCGGCGCCGGGTCGGGCCAGGAAGGCCTCCACCTGATCGGCCAGATGGCCGACGCAGAGCACGACGCGGGCGAAGCCCTGGCGCCGGGCCAGGCGCAGGAGGTGGGTCAGGAAGGGCTCGCCCGCCACCGGCACCAGCACCTTGGGCCTGGCGGCCGCGATGGCGCCGAGCCGCGTGGCCAGCCCGCCGGCCAGGATGGCCAGATCGGGCAGGGCGGCCATCAGGCGGCGAGCAGGGTGGTGCCCTGCCTCTCCAGCCGGACCGGCACCTCGCGCAGCCCCTCGGCCGCCAGAGCCCGCCGCAGCCGGGGCGGATCATCGGCCAGGAAGAGCAGAAACCCCCCACCGCCGGCGCCGACCAGCTTGCCGCCCACCGCGCCTTCGCGCAGCGCCAGGTCATACCAGCGGTCGATATCCGGGTTGGACATCGCCGAGGACCGGCGCTTCTTCGCCTCCCAATGCTCGCGCATCAGCCGCCCCCAGTGCTGGAGATCCCCGCGCGCGAAGGCCTCTCGTGTGGCGAGCCCGATCTCCTTCACCCGGTCGAGATTGGCGAGCATCGCCGGATCGAGCGCGCGGGAGGCACGGTCCTGTTCGGCCAGGATGGCGCCGGCGCTGCGCGTGCGGCCGGTGTAGAACATCAGCGTCCGCGCCTCGAGCTCGGCCAGGGTCTCGGCGGCCAGGGCGAGCGGTTCGGCGCTGACCCGCCCATCGGGGTGGAAGTGGAAGGCGGTCAAGCCTCCGAAGGCCGCGATATAGGGGTCCTGCTTGCCCACCGGCTCGCCCAGCCGTTCGATCTCGATGCGGCAGGCCAGTTCGGCCAGGCGATCGGGCCCGGCCTGCCGCCCATCCAGGGCGAGCAGCGCGCAAATCAGCGCCGTGGCGAAACTGCCCGAACTGCCAAGGCCGGTGCCGGCCGGGATATCGGCCACCGAGGTGACCTCGAGCGCCCGCTCCGCACCCAGGCCGAGCTCGAGCAGGGCTTCGCGAATGATCGGATGCTCGATCGCCGCCACCTCCGCCGGGCGTTCGATGCGCGAGTATTTCAGCAGCAGTCCGGGATCGAGCGTGCGCTGGACCGAGACATAGACATGCGCGCGGATGGCCATCGCAAGCAGGAAGCCGCCGCGCAGCCTGTAGTAGGAGGGCAGGTCCGTCCCCCCACCGCCGAGCGAGATGCGCAGCGGGCTGCGGGCGATGATCATGGCTGCAGCCTCCTCGGGATCGCGTAGAGCACGAGGTCGATCCCATCCTCGTCATGCGCGCGCACAAAGAGCGTCGCCTCGGGCAGCAGGGTCATGGCCGTCTCTGCCAGGGTGAACACATCGGTCGGGTGGTGATAGATCGAGACGAGCAGCGCCGGCCGATGCCGGGAGATGGAACGCGCGGCGCCCGCCAGCACCGCTGCCTCCGCCCCTTCGGTGTCGAGCTTCAGGGCATCGAGCCGCCCGCCGGCCAGCACGTCATCGACCGCGAGCAACGGCACCTCGGTGCTGCCGGCCGCATCCGGGCGGGTGCCCGGCGTGCCGGTCGGGGTGAGGCGCAGCCGGCCCGGGGCAGCGCCCAGCGCCGCTTCGGTGATGGCGATGCGGCGGCCGATCTCGGCGGGTAGCGCCGCCACCATCTCGCGCAGCGCGGCGGCGGAGATCGGATCGGGTTCGAAGGCGAGGTAGCGGTCGAAGCGCGGCCCGTGCCAGCGCAGGAAGCCCTCCAGCGTATCGCCGCGATAGGCGCCGGCATCGACCAGCACCGCATCCTCGGGCAGGCGCAGCAGGGTGCGGTCGAAGTAGATGGCGAGCGGGTCCGGGCGAGGCAGCGTCGCGGGGTCGAAGGTGAGGCGGGCGGCGATCACGCCCGCGTAATGCGCCCGGCTTTCGGCATCGGCCAGCGCATCATGCACCGCGAGGATGCGCGCCGCAGACTGCAGCAGCGGCTCGGGGCCGGCGAGCTGGTAATGCGGGCCGATCCTCTCTCCCCAGCGCCAGAAGGCGGCCATGGGCGGCAGAATGTGACGGATGCCGCGGCTGGCCAGCCAGCGACGGCTGGCGGCAAAGCTGTGGCCCGGCGACCAGATGCCCACGATCACCACCGGATCGGGGCCGGAGCGGGCGAGCGCCTCATCGACCGGAAGCACCGGCACGCCTGCGATGCTCTGACCCCAGAAGCGCGGCGCATATTCGATCAGGGCGGCCACCCGCCCGCCTTCGGCCTGTATGGCCGAGAGGATGCGCCGCGGCAGGGCGGCGCTGCCCAGGATCAGCAGCCGATCGCTGCGGGTGGCCTCATCGAACAGCCGCTGCAGCGCGGCCTTGGCCGCGGCCACCCGGGCGGGGTCGAGGGCGGCGCGCAGCCAGGCCCGGGTTTCCGAGGCATCGGGCCCGGCGCGGGGGGCGGCTGCCGGCGCGCCGCCTGGGCTCACGCCCGCGCCTCCAGGATCCAGCGGTTGGCGAGCAGCCAGCGCAGCGTCTCCCGCACCGAGGCCTCGATCGAATGGCGCGGTGCCCAGCCGAGTGCCCGGATCCGCCGGCAGTCGAGGAAGATGAAAGGATTGTCGCCGACCCAGCCGCGCCGCCCGCCGCTGTATTCCAGCCGCGGGGAGAGGCCCATCTCCTCCGTGATCCAGCGGATGCTGTCGTTGACCTCGCACCAGTGATCCTGCCCCAGATTGTAGACCGCATAGGGCGCGGGTGCCGCGGCGAAGGCGATCAGCATCGCGGAGACGCAATCCTCGACATGGAGGTAGGATTTGCGTTGCCGCCCATCGCCCAGCACCGGCAGCACGGTGGGGTCGGCCAGCAGCTTGCGCGCGAAGTCGAAGACATGGCCGTGGCTGTAGCGCGGGCCCAGGATGGAGACGAAGCGGAAGACCGTCCCGTGAAAGCCAAAGCCCTCGCAATAGGCGGCGATCAACCCCTCCCCCGCAAGCTTGGAGGCGCCATAGAGCGAGGTCTGGACGGGGAAGGGCGCATCCTCGGGCGTGGGGAAGACGCTCGCCTCGCCATAGACGCTGCCGGTGGAGGAGAAGAGGATGCGCCGCACCCCCTGGGCGCGCATCGCCTCCAGCACATTCTGGGTGGCGATGATGTTCTGTTCCGTATCGCGCCGCGGGTGCTGTGTGCCGAAACGGACATCGGCATTGGCAGCCAGGTGGAAGACCGCCTCGCACCCCGCCATCGCGGCATCCAGCGCCGCCTGGTCCAGCAGATCGGCCCGGTGCAGGGTGAAGCGCGGATGGGCCAGGGCGGCCGCGAGGAAGCGCTCCTGCCCGGTGGAGAAATTGTCGTAGCCCACCACCTCATGCCCGGCGGCCAGCAGGGCTTCGGTCAGATGGCTGCCGATGAAGCCGGCCGCGCCGGTGACGAGGACCCTCACAGCGTGAAACCCGCCGCCTGCGCGTCGCGATGAAACATCTGCACCGTCTCCCGGCTGAAGGCGAGAAGATCGCGACCGATCAGCGGCAGCTTGGCAAGCAGGTCGTGCGTCATGGTGATGGCATGGCAGCCGATCGCATCGGCCTGGAAGAGGTTCAGCACCTCCCGCGGGGAGGCCCAGATGAGCCGCTGGTTGGGGCGCGGGGCCATGATCGCCAGGACCTCGCGCAGGATGGGCAGCGGGTCGCGCCCGGTATCGGCGATCCGGCCGGCAAACACCGAGAGGAAGGCCGGCACCCGATCACCGAGCGCGGCCGAGATGGGCGCCACCTGCTCAGGCGTGAAGAGGGCGGTGATGTTGAGCCGCACCCCTTCGGCCACCAGTTCGGGGATGATGGGCAGGATGCTCTCCCCGGCGGTGGTGGTCACCGGCAGCTTGACGAAGACCTGAGGGCCCCAGCTCGCGATGATGCGCGCCTGCCGGGCCATGCCGGGCAGGTCGTCGGCGATCACCTCGAAGCTGATCGGCAGATGGGGAATCAGCGCCGCCATCTCCCGCCCGAAGGCGGCATAGTCGGTCACGCCGGCCTTGCGCATCAGGCTTGGGTTGGTGGTCAGGCCGCGGATCAGCGGGTGGCGCGCCGCCTCCAACATGGCGGCGCGGTCGGCACCATCGGCGAAGATCGCGATGCGCAGGGCGGAGAGGGAGGGGGTCATGGCCATTTCAGGATCATCTCGGCAGCGCTGGGCAGACCGTCGGCCAGCAGATCGGCGGGCGGATCGGGCGGGGGTTCGGCATAGCCGCGGTCGATGAAGATGGTCCGGCAGCCGGCAGCCTGGCCGGCGGCCACGTCCCGCCAGCGATCGCCCACCATCCAGCTCGCGCGCAGGTCGATGCCATGCGCCGCCGCGGCCGCCAGCAGCAGGCCGGGCCGTGGCTTGCGGCAGGCGCAGCCATCGGCATCGTCGTGGGGGCAGAGGCGCATCTCGATCAGCCCCGCGGCCTGCACCACCGCCGCATTGATCGCCGCGACGGCGGCGGC
>JANWYF010000178.1 GCA_025057055.1 Rhodovarius sp.
CGCCCGGCCCGGGCGCGAGCAGCAACTGGCCAGGCGTGCCGGAGGAATCGCGCCGGCCGCAGCGCGCCCCAGCTGTCTGGGGCATGCGGTTCCGTGGCTCTCCTCGCCGCTTCAGCCGGACAGCTCGGCGTCGGGGGCACCGCCTCGCCACAGGACTGTCTGATTCCGGCGGGTGCGTGACGGCATGCCCTGCCCGGGCCGCGAAGGTCCCTGACGCGACCCTCCGCGCCGCGTGCCGGTCAGGCCGGCAGCGCCCTCGTCGCGCAGCCCAAGCTGGCAGCCGATGCGGCTTCCGGGCGGCCAGGCCCCGCCGGCGGGGCAGGTGCCGAGGCGCAGGCGGGAGGAGGCGTTCCAGTCCTGCCCGGCGGAGCGAGGGGTTGGGCGGGCGGGCAGCCCCGTCTGCCCGGCGCCTTTCGGCAAAAAATTTTGTCGAAAGGCTTGCGCGTGTCCTGGCTTTCGACATATATCCTTGTCGAAACGCCATGGACATGGACATCCACAGCTTCTGCGCCCTGGTCAAGGAAACCCCGCGGCAGATCCGCTACATGATCGCCGAGGGGTTCATGCCCCCGCCCACCGGCGGCAGGGCGCATGCGCGCTACGGCCCCGAGCATGTCGAGGCGGTGCGCCGCTATCGCTGGCTGCGTCAGCGATACTCCCCTGCCCAGATCAAGGTGATGATGACGGCCGCAGGCGGCGCGCTGCGCCTGCCCGTCGCACCGGGCATCGACCTTCTGGTCGATCCCTCGCTGATCGGCCCGGCTCTCGACCCGTCGCGGATTGCCGAACGTGTCCGGGAGCTTCTGGCCGAGCTGCCGCCCCCAACATCCCCCGCCACCGCCAAGACAGAGGATACCGCCGATGCTGCTGCATAGCCAAAGCCCTCAGCCCCGTCATCCGCTGGCCTCCTACGCCTATCCTGCCGTCATCTCGGGCACCGAGAAGCCGGTGCCGCTGATCGGCACCTCCTTCGATGTGCAGATCGATGCGGGGCTGGCTGTCGTCTCCGCGACCCGGCGGTTCCGCAATGTTGAGGAGGAGAGCATCGAGGTCACCATGACCTTCCCGGTGCCCGTGCATGCGGTGCTCTTCCAACTCTCCGCCCGGATCGGCGAGCGGCGGCTTGAGGCCATCGCCCAGGCGAAGGTCGCGGCGCGCGACACCTACGAGAGGGCGATCGACCAGGGCCGCAGCGCCGTCCTGCATGAGGAGGTTCTGCGCGGCATCCATCAGCTCTCGGTCGCCCATGTCCCGCCGGGCCAAGAGATCGCGGTGGAGGCGAGCTGGGCCATGCCGCTCACCGCCGTGCCGGGCGGGGCCCAGCTGCATATCCCGGTGACTGTGGGCGAGATCTACGGCGCCTCGCCGCTCGACGACAGCGACGACTTTTTCCACCAGGCCTCCGTGCAGGAGGCGGAGCTTTCCGTCACCTGCCGTGACGGGACGGTCGCGCTGACCGGTGGCGTGCTGCAGGAGGGGCGCGCCAGGCTGCGCCTCGATGCCCCGATCGTACTCGAGGTCAGCGGCTGGCAGCCGCGCGCCCTGCATGGCATCGCAGCGGATGGCCGCGGAGTGGAGGTGGAGATCTCCCGCCAACCCTTGGGCGATCTGCCCCTCGACGCCGCGATCCTGGTCGACCGCTCCGGCTCCATGGCCGCGGAGGCGAGCGGGCTTCTGCAGGGAGCGGAAGCCATCCAGGCCCCGCCCACCAAGCATGGCGTGGTCGTGGCCGGTCTGCTCGCGGCGGCATCCAGCACGCTCTCGGGGGACCGGATCGACCTCTGGGAGTTCGACCATACCGCCGGCAAGGTCCCCGGCAGGGATCTGGCCGCGGCGGCGCGCAGGCTCTCGCCCCCCGGTGGCGGAACCGAGATCGGCCACGCGATCGAGGCTGTGCTGGCCAGCAGGCCGACAAGGGATGTGCTGCTGATCACCGATGGCAAGAGCCATGCCATCGACGTCCAGGCGGCCGCCCGCAGCGGCCGGCGGTTTCACGTCGTGCTGATCGGCGAGGACAGCCTGGAGGCGCATGTCGGCTATCTGGCGGCGCTGACCGGCGGGCAGATCTTCGTCGCCGCCGGGCTCGAGGCAAGCAGCCATATCCGCCAGGCCCTCGCGGCGATGCGCCTGCCCCACCTGCCCGCGACCCAGGTCACCGACCCGCCGAGCGAGGTCGAGGCGATGATCGGCGGCATGCGGGTGAAGGCCACATGGCATGCCGG
>JANWYF010000193.1 GCA_025057055.1 Rhodovarius sp.
GACGAACCCGGCTATCGCCTGGGCCAGCACCGCTTCGTGCCGGGCGAATACGTCTCGATCCGCGGGGCGGATGGGCAGATGCACACCTACGTCGTGGCCAAGGTTGAAGGCTGAGGTCCTGACCGCGGCGGCGATGCGCGCGGCCGAGCAAGCCGCGATCGCCGCCGGCACCCCGAGCTTCACCCTCATGGAGCGCGCGGCCGAGGCGCTGGCGCGCCGTGCGCGGGCCATGCTGCCGCAGGGCGGGCGCATCCTGGTGCTGGCCGGGCCGGGCAACAATGGGGGCGATGGGCTGCTCGCCGCCGCCCTGCTGCGCGCGGCGGGGCGGGAGGTGGCGGTGCGCCTGCTCGGCGCGCCGGAACGGCTGGCCGGGGATGCCGCGCGCGCGATGGCGGCCTGGGCCGGCCCGACCGACGCGCCGGTCGAGGGGGCCGCGCTCATCATCGATGCGCTCTTCGGCATTGGCCTCACCCGCGGCCTGGGCGGAGAGGCCGCCCAGCTCGTCGAGGCTGCGCAGGCAACCGGGGCGCCGGTGCTGGCGGTCGATGTGCCCTCGGGCCTGCTGGCCGATACGGGGGAGGCTCCGGGCGCGGTGCTGCCGGCCACGCGCACCGTCACCTTCCACCGCCTCAAGCCCGGGCATCTGCTGATGCCCGGCCGGACGCTGTGCGGCGTGCTGGAGGTGGCGGACATCGGCCTGCCTGATCCCGCAACCGATCTCTGGCGCAACCAGCCGGGCCCCTGGCGCTGGCCCGCCCTTGCGGCCGATGCGCACAAATATGCGCGCGGTGCCTGTCTCGTCTGGTCCGGGCCGGCGCTGGCCACCGGCGCCTCGCGGCTGGCAGCCTGGGCGGCGCAGCGGGCGGGGGCCGGCATCGTGACCCTGGCCGGGGATCGCGGGGCCTTGGCCGAGCACGCGGCGCAGGTCACCTCCCTGCTGCTGCGCCCGGCGGCGCTGCCCTCCGATGTGCTGGCCGATGCCCGCTATCGCGCCGCGGTGGTCGGGCCCGGGGCGGGGCCGGCGGCGCGGGCGGCGGCGCTGTCGGCGCTCGGCACCGGCCGGGCCGTGGTGCTCGATGCCGATGCGCTGACCGCCACCCCGCTGCCGGAACTGGCCGCCGCGATCCAGGGCCCCTGCGTGCTGACCCCGCATGAGGGGGAGTTCCGCGCCCTCTTCGGCAGCTTGCCGGGCAGCCGGCTCGAGCGCGCGCGGCAGGCGGCGCGCCTGGCCGGGGCGGTGGTGCTGCTCAAGGGGCCCGATACCGTGATCGCCGCCCCCGATGGGCGCGCCGCCATCACCGCCGATGCGCCGCCCTGGCTTGCCACCGCCGGCAGCGGCGATGTGCTGGCCGGCATCATCGGCGGGCTGCTCGCCCAGGGCATGCCGGCCTGGGAGGCCGCCTGCGCCGGCGCCTTCTGGCATGGGCAGGCGGCGCGGCTGGCCGGCCCCGGCATGGTGGCCGAGGATCTGCTCCCGGCCCTCGCCCGCACCGGCCCCTATGCGCCGCCGGCCTGACCGGCCCGCACGGCGCGGGCTTGCACAGCCCCGCTGGGCCGCGGCGGCGGGCCAGCGGACGCCTATTCCCCCTGCGCGGGGACCCGGCTGATCGCCCAGACCACCGAGGCCACGCCGGGTTCGGCCGCCAGCACCACCTGCTGGCTGCGGCGCATCTCCCCCCCGCCCCAGTAGACGCTCTCCTCCAGGCTCACCCGGGCGCCGCGCGCGCGCAGCCGCCAGCCCTGGCCGGAGGGCAGGCGGATCAGCACGCCCTGCTCGCCCTCCTGCACCATTGCGAGCACATGGGGATGGAGGTGAAAGCGCACCACCCAGGCCAGGCTTTCGACCTCACCGCCTGGCAGTTCGACCGCATCCTCCCCGCGCAGGTCATCCCCGTTCTCGGCGAGGTAGAGCTTGCGCCGGTGAAGGGCGTGGAACTGCCGGCGGTAGCCGTCGTGGGTCAGCTCCAGGAAATGGGCGTGGTCCTGTTCGATGCGCGAGACCTCGACATGCTCCGGCCGGCGGCCCAAGCCTTCGGGGCGGAGTTCGGCGCTGCTGGTATCCGCCAGCACCAGCGTCGAATGGGCAGCGGTGCTGCGCAGCGCATCGCGCCAGGCCCCGTCGGTGAAGGGCACGGCACCGCAATTGACCACCACCCGGTCGCGCCCGACCGACATCTCGAAACTGAGCGTGCCAGCATGGGCGAAGCGATCCGCCCCCCGGGGCAGGCCGGTCGCCGGATCGGGGGGGGCGCCGGGGGGCGGGGCGCCGCAGTCGACCAGCACCAGGGTGCGGCTCGCCTGCAGGCGGTGAAAGCCCGTATCCTGCAGCAGCATCGGCGCCCGCCCGCGCGCCTGCCCATGGTGCAGGACGAGATCGACCAGGGTGCCGCTCTCCTCGCGCGAGCCGTTGAAGAGGGCGAGCGAACCATCCGGGTGGCGCCAGAAGCGCAGAGCCTGGCAGGCGCGCTCGATCACCAGCGGCAGGCTGGCCGGCGGCTGCGCCCCCACGCCGTGGATCAGGTTGCGGATCTCGATCAGGTCCTGCAGGGCGGCCAGATGCTGGCTCGGGCTGCGTTCGACATGGCCGCCGTCGGGGTAGAATTGACGTTCGAGCTCTCCGGGCAGGAGGCGCAGGGCCCGCTGCAGCCAGCCCGGCTCCTCCAGCGCCACAGCAGCGGCGATCGCCGCCTTGAGCGTGACCAGCGCGCCGCGATGCGCGGCTTCGGCCGGCAGGGCGGACAGGATCGCCCGGCCGTCCTGGACGATGCGCGCCATCAGCGCGCGGCGGAAGGCGTCATCGGCGGTGGCGGCCAGGAAATCCCAATGCCCGAGCAGGGCGGAGATGCGTGCGCCTGCCACCTCCGGCGCCTGCGCGAGCTCCTCCGCCGCGCCATGGGCCAGCCAGTCATGGGCCAGGTCGCGTGCGGTCACCACCGCCTCATCGGTGCCGAGCGCGCGCAGATCGCGCAGCCAGCAGAAGCCGTGCGCGGCGGCGCGCCAGAGCAGCGGCCCATCCGCCGGGCCCCAGCCCTGGCTCGGCGCCTCGGCGGTGGCAGGCAGCAGCGGATAGGCGGCGCCGCCGGCCTCCAGCACGCCGCCCACCAGGCGCTGGCCGCGCGCCGCATCGCCGGGCCAGAGGTCCTTGAAGGCGCGGGCCGGCGCCTCCGGCACCCGCAGGGGCCGGAGCTGGGTCAGCCAGCGGCGGGCGCTGCGCCAGAGATCGGCCATCGCTCAGCCCCCCCCGCCGCCGCGCAGCGCGGCGATCGCCGCGGCATAGTCCGCCGCACCGAAGACGGCGGTGCCGGCGACCAGCACATCGGCCCCGGCGGCGATGCAGCGGGGGGCGGTCGCGGCCGTGATCCCGCCATCCACCTGCAAGGCGATCTCCCTTCCCGATTGCGTGATCATCCTGCGCAGGGCGGCGATCTTGGGCAACTGGCTCTCCAGGAAGGACTGGCCGCCGAAGCCCGGATTGACCGTCATCACCAGCACGAGGTCGGCGAGGTCGAGCAGATTCTCGACCGCCGCCACCGGCGTGCCGGGGTTGAGCACGACGCCCGCCTTGCAGCCCAGGGCGCGGATGGTCTGCAGGCTGCGGTGGATGTGCGGTCCGGCCTCCGGATGGAGGGAGATGAGATCCGCCCCGGCGGCGGCGAAGGCCTCGAGGTAGGGATCGGCCGGGGCGATCATCAGGTGGACATCGAAGGGGATCTTGGTCAGCGGCCTGAGCGCCTTCACCACGGCGGGTCCGAAGCTGATGTTGGGCACGAAATGCCCATCCATGATGTCGAGGTGCAGCCAGTCCGCCCCGGCGGCGGCGACGGCCTCGACCTCCTGCCCCAGGCGCGTGAAGTCGGCAGCGAGCAGGCTGGGCGCGATGCGAACGGTCATGGCGCGGGTTTGCCCCCGCCCTCGGCCGGCCGCAACCAGGCGAAGGTCAGCTCGTGGCGGTTCTGGGCGGAGTGAAACAACAGCCCGCCCGGGATGGCGGCGAAGGCCGCCGCCGTCTCGTGGTCGGTGCTGCCCTGGAACTTGATCGTCACGACCAGCCCGCGCCGGACCACCCCGGCATCCAGCCAGCGGCGCACCAGCGCCAATAGCCGCGGCGGGTAGCAGATGACATCGCTGAACAGCCAATCCACCGGCTCGGGCGCCAGGGCGAAGGCACTCTCCTGCCGCCAGCTCACCCCCGGCAGGGCGGCCACCCGGGGGTCGAGCGGCGCCTTGTCCACCGCCACCACCTGCGCCCCCAGCCTGGCCAGCGCCCAGCTCCAGCCCCCTGGCGCGGCGCCGAGATCAAGGCAGAGCTCCCCGGGCGCCGGATGCGCGCCAAGCCGGGTCAGCCCGGCCCAGAGCTTGAGATAGGCGCGCGAGGGCGGCCCCTCCCGGTCCTCGACGAAACGCGCCTCCCCCTGCGGGAAGGGGCTGGTCTTGGTCGGCGAGGCGAGGATGAGATCCGGGCGGAGCAGCGTCCAGGCGCCCAGATGGCTGGTCGGCGGCGGTTCGGGAAAGCGCAAGGGGCGCGCCTTGACCGGCGGCAGCCGCGCCTCGATCAGCCGGCTGCGGCGATGATGGGCGATCGGCACCAGCGCCCAGTTGCGCTGGATGGCGCGCAGCTGATCCGCCCCCGCCGCGATCGAGGGGGCAGGCAGGAGCCGCGGGGCGGTCCAGACCTCCAGCGCCCAGGCCGCCGGGACCGGCGGATGCGGCGAGAGCGCAAGCCGCCCGTGCCAGATGGGCGGGGGCAGGCCCGCGCGCCGCAGCTCCTCGGCCAGCTGGGCGGCATAGCCGCGGGCCGCCAGATAGACGGAAGCCGGGGGTGTCGGATCCGGCCAGGGATCGGGCTGGGGGGCCGGATCGGGGGCCAGGATGCGCCCAGGCCGCCGCCATCCGCGCCCCGGGGCCGACCCCGCGGCGGGGCGGCGGGGCGCTGCGGCGGCCCTCACCCGCGCCATGGCGGGCCGATCACAGCAGCCGCGCCTCGAAGGGGGGCAGGAAATCGGGCGCCTCGAACTCCAGCACCCAGAGGTCGGGGTCGCGCCGGACCTGCCGTTCGATATAGGCATCGGCGGTGGCCTGATCGACCGGCGCGGGGCCAGTGCCGCGCACCCAGGCCGGCCGGCCTTCCCCGTCGCGGGCCTGGGAGAGAACGACCAGCCCCTCTCGCCCGCGCAGGACGCAGAGGAAGCCCCCGGCATCGGGGTCGCCCCGCCTGAGCTGCACCGCCGGCCGGCCTTTCGCATCCGACAGCCGGAGCGCCATCTCCGCCCAGATATGCGCCTTCACCCTGGCATCCATGGCGGCAGGATGCGCGATCCGCCCCCGCTTGTCAGCGCGGCGCGAAGGCGCCATCTGCCCGCAGGGTGCAGGAGGCCTGGCGATGGAGCCGCGAAAGCTGACGGAGGGCCAGCGCGCCTACGAGGCGCGGCGTGCGGCCAAGGCGGGAATGAGCCTCGAGAAATGGCTGGCCGAGAAGGAGAAGCGTGCCCGCGCCGAAGCCGAACAGGCCGCCCGCGCCGCCAAGCCGGCCCCCGCCAAGCCTGAGAAGAAGCCGGGCTTCTTCGCCCGGCTGCTGGAGCGGGCGCACAAGCCGCTGTGAGGGGGGTTCAGCTTCCCTCGACAATCCTGAAATCCAGATGGGCTTGGGCCACCTCGCGTGCCAGCTGTTCGAGTTCCGCGAAAGCCTGGGCGCGTTGCGGCTCCTCGGCCGCCAAGCGCTCAAGCTCCGCTCTAACGCCAGCGGCCTGAGCTTTCAGCTGCTGCGCCTGGGCCAGGGACGCTGCAAAGGCTTGCCAGGCCGTTCGTATCTCTGTGTCGGTCGGCACCCTGAAGGGGAAGGCGGCTTCGCACTTGCGGCGCCACTCGAACAGCCTCTGCCGCAGCTTGGGACCAAGCTGGGTGACGGAGGCAAGACGGCCCTCCTCGATATCAGCTGCCGTTTCAATCCCATACCCCACTAGGTATTGGCTTCTCACACGGCCGATTCCAGGAATCCCCGCAGATCGGATTCGCTTGCCTCGGAGATATTTTTGCAAAGCGGCGTTTCTGTATTTTTGGTCTTGGCTTTTCTGAAGCTCTTCAAGACGTTCTAACAACTTTCTGGTCTGACCGACGATCACGCTAAGATCATCTCTTTTTTTCTCCAGTTGATTCTTCTTGTGCTCAGGATCCGGCCGTGCCTCCCATGCCTTACGCCACGCCTTAATAGCCTCAGCATACCGCCATCTCGCATCTATCAGCACTTTGTGTCGCTTGTCCCGTTCCTTTCGGTATTCATCCGCCCACTCGTTACGACCTGCCGTCAGCCAAATCATCACTCGCTTCCAAATGCCAGGGCGTTGCACAGGGAGGCTCACCGGCCTTGGAGACAGTTTGTGGAAGTAAAATTCCGGTTCTGGAGCGCAAGGATACCGACCAAACGCCGGTAGAGATTTCAGCCATTCAGTTAGCTCTTTCGCCGCCTCTTCTATCTTGTAGAGCTCCGTGGCGTATTCTTTTAGGCCGGCAGCTGGGCCTCGTGGGCCGGGAACCGGGAGATTGGAAAAATAACTTGCATTGATGGACTCTTCAAGCGCACAGATCGGACAAGACACCCCAATATGGGCATGGGCTGAATTCTTCTGGCATCGCTTCAATTGCCTTTGATATTCCTCAAGAGCATTTGCCCATGCCTTGGCCTTGGGCCTTCCATGGGATGGTCCTTCAGGACCGAATGCTCGCTCGAAGTAAACAGCCAGGCGCTCTGTCAGGACGGAAAGCGGTAGCGTGTTCGGCGGCTGCTGAATACCTCGACGCGCTGCCTCCGAAGACCATGCAAAGCGAAAACTCCTAATCGCCTCCTCAAGGGGCAGAACGTCCCCGCTAACGGGAACACCGGCAAAAGGATGACGTCCGAAGAACAACAACTGAAAAATGAGGACTGCAAGACCAAATACGTCGTGATTTCTGGTACGCCGCAAGCCGCGATAGCTTTTGCCCTGGAGTTCAGGGGGCTGGTACAAGGGAATGCCGACATCGCAATAAAAAATCTCTTCACCTACCTCGAACTGGAAACTGTCGCAATCGACAAGGGCCACAGTAGCTCGCTTATCTACCAGGGCCACCTTCTCGTTCACGTCACCGACAACCGCGCCAAGGTCG
>JANWYF010000212.1 GCA_025057055.1 Rhodovarius sp.
ACACGCGCCGGGCTCATCGGCCTGATCCGGCCGAAAGGCCACAAGTTCCGAGTGACCGCGAAGGGCGGCAACCGCAAGCGCGTGGTCGTGCAGTGGCCGCTGATGTGGCCGCTGTTGATCGTCTTCCTGCTCACCGTCGCGGGGTTGCTGTTCTCTCCCGTCAGCGGCGTCACCTTCGACCGTGACGCCGGCGAAGGCAAATGGGTCGTGCTGGCCTGGTCCTTCTATAACCTTGTGGTTTTGGCCGCGGCGATGGCGGTCTGCGTTGAGCTGCCGCGCGCCGGCCTCAGCGCCCGCTTCGAGCCGGAGCGGGCGCGGATGGAGGGCCTCGGCCTCTCTGGCCCCGCCTGGATCATGCGCCTGACGCTGGAGGATGCCTGGCTGCGCGGGGGGCCCCGCCTCCCGGTCGGCGCGCCGGTGACGGTGCAGGTGGCCCGGGTGGGCTTGTTGCGGGGAGTCGTCACGCGGGTCGAACTCGGCGGCTGCGCGGTCCGTTTCTCCGAAATGGACCCACTCCTGCGCGCTCGGCTGCTCGCGCGGCTGCACACCGCAAGCCGAGCTCCGGGGGTGACGCGCACCAGCCTAGAAGGAGTGTTGCGAGGCCTTCTGCGCCGTGTCGAGCGCGCCAACAGCATGCGCTGACCCCCCCTCTCTTGGACCCCCGCGCCGCATCGCCAAACCTGTCGTGATGCAGGCGATGCAGCCTCAGGAGCCCACCATGCAGAACGAGGATGAGATCTGGCGGCTGGTCGATGCCCATGCGGGGCCGATGATCGCCCTCTCCGACCGCATCTGGGAGATGCCGGAGCTCTGCTACGCCGAGCACCGCTCCTGCGCCGAGCACACCGCCGCCCTGCACCGGGCGGGCTTTCGCGTGACCGAACAGCTGGCGGGCATCCCAACCGCGGTGATGGGTGAGGCCGGCGAGGGCGGGCCGGTGATTGCCATCCTCGGCGAATATGATGCGCTGCCTGGCCTCAGCCAGGAGGCCGGCCTGCCCGAACCCAAGCCCGTCGAAGGGCAGAGCAACGGCCACGGCTGCGGACATAATCTGCTGGGTGCCGCCTCCATGCTCGCCGCGATCGCGCTCAAGGAGTGGCTGGCGGCCAAGGGCCTGCCCGGCCGCGTGCGCTACTATGGCTGCCCGGCCGAAGAGGGCGGCGCCGCCAAGGGCTTCATGGTGCGCGACGGCGCCTTCGACGACGTCGATGTCGCGATCTCCTGGCATCCGTCGGCCTTCTCGGGCGTCAATGAGCCGGTCTCGCTCGCCAATATGCGGATCGATTTCCGCTTCCAGGGCCGCGCCAGCCACGCCGCCGCCGCGCCGCATCTCGGGCGCAGCGCGCTCGATGCGGTGGAGCTGATGAACGTGGGCGTGAACTACATGCGCGAACACATGCCCTCCGATGCGCGCATCCACTACGCCTATCTCGACGCCGGAGGGCTGGCGCCCAATGTGGTCCAGGCCAGCGCCAAGGTGCGCTATCTGATCCGCGCCCGCGACGTGACCGAACTTCACCGGCTGGTCGCGCGCGTGCGCAAGATCGCCGAAGGCGCGGCCCTGATGACCGAGACGACGGTGACCTCCGAGGTGATTTCGGCGGTCTCCAACCTGCTCGGCAACCGCGTGCTGGAGGGGCTGTTGCAGGCGCAGCTGGAACGGCTCGGCCCGCCCCCCTTCGATGAGGCCGACCGCGAACTGGCGCGGCGCTTCCAGGCCACCCTGACGGCAGAGGACATCGCCGCCGCCTGGCGCCGCGCCGGCGTGCCGCAGCGCGATGTGCCGCTCTGCGACTTCATCATCCCCGCCGATGCCAAGCCCGAGAAGATGGTGGGCAGCACCGATGTCGGGGATGTCTCCTGGAAGGTGCCGACGGTGCAGGCGCGCGGCGCCACCTATGCCATCGGCACCCCGGGCCATTCCTGGCAGCTGACCGCCCAGGGCAAGACGCCGGCGGCGCACAAGGGGCTGGTGCATGTCGCCAAGGCGATGGCCGCGACGGCGGCCGAGCTGTTCGCCCAGCCCGCCCTGATTGCCGCCGCCCGCGCCGAACATGCCGAGAAGCTCGCGCGCCAGCCCTATGTCTGCCCGCTGCCGCCCGAGGCCAAGCCGCGGCTGGACATGAGCCTGGTCTGAGGGCGCCCTCAGCCCCCGCGCAACTGCTGGCGCAGGATGTGCTTCTGGATCTTGCCCGTGCTGGTCTTGGGCAGTTCCTGGAAGATCACGCGCTTGGGCACCTTGAAATGCGCGAGGTGGTGGCGGCAATGCGCGATCAGCTCCTCCGCGCTCGCGCTCGCGCCGGGCTTGAGCTCGACGAAGGCGCAGGGCACCTCTCCCCACTTCTCGTCCGCGGCCGCCACCACCGCGGCCAGCGCCACCGCCGGGTGCTTGAACAGCGCGTCCTCCACCTCGATCGAGCTGATGTTCTCCCCGCCCGAGATGATGATGTCCTTGCTGCGGTCCTTGAGCTGGATGGTGCCGTCCGGATGGCGCACCGCGAGGTCCCCGGTGTGGAACCAGCCGCCGGCGAAGGCCTCGCGCGTCGCTGCCTCGTCCTTCAGATAGCCCTTCATCACCACATTGCCGCGCATCATGACCTCACCGAGCGTCGCCCCGTCGGCGGGCACTTCGCGCATGGTCGCGGGGTCCATCACGGCAAGCCCCTCCAGCGCGTGATAGCGCACGCCCTGGCGTGCCATCACCGCTGCGCGCTCTGCACCCTGCAGCTTGTCCCATTCGGCGCGCCATTCGTTGACCACCGCCGGGCCATAGACCTCGGTCAGCCCATAGACGTGGATGACCTCGAAGCCGGCCTCGGTCATCGCGCCCAGCACCGCCTCGGGCGGCGGCGCACCTGCGACGATGAAGCGCACCGGATGGGGCAGCGGGCGCTTCTCCTTCTCCGGCGTGGAGAGGAGGGTGGCCATCACGATCGGCGCGCCGCACATATGGGTCACGCCGTATTCGGCGATCGCGCTCCACATTGCCGGGCCGCGCACCTGGCGCAGGCAGATATGGGTGCCGGCCAGGGCGGTGATGGTCCAGGGAAAGCACCAGCCGTTGCAATGAAACATCGGCAAGGTCCAGAGATAGACCGGGTGCCGGTTCATGTCGGCCGAGAGCACATTGCCGATCGCCAGCAGATGCGCCCCGCGGTGGTGATAGACCACCCCCTTGGGTCGCCCCGTGGTGCCGGAGGTATAGTTGAGCGCGATCGCCTCCCACTCATCCTGCGGCGGTTGCCAGGCGAAGTCCGGGCTGCCCTGCGCCAGGAAGGATTCGTACTCCATGCCGCCCATGCTCTCCTGATGGGCGGCGTGCGGGTCTTCCACCTCGATGATCGCGGGCTTGGCCGGCTGGCGGTGCAGCGCCTCGCGCAGGAGCGGCACGAGTTCGCGGTCGACGATGACCGCGCGCGCCTCGCCATGCTCCAGGATATAGGCGATGGTCGCGGGATCGAGCCGGATATTGATCGTGTTCAGCACGCAGCCGGCCATCGGCACGCCGAAATGGGCCTCCAGCATCGCCGGGATGTTGGGCATGAGCGCGGCCACCGTATCCCCCCGGCCCAGACCGAGCTTCGCCAGCGCATGCGCCAGCCGCACGCAGCGCGCGCGGAGTTCGGCGTAGCTGCGGCTCAGCCCGCCATAGACCAGCGCGGTGCGCGCGGGATGCACGGCCGCCGCGCGCTCCAGGAAATGCAGCGGCGTCAGCGCCGCGTGGTTCGCGGGATGGCGGGAGAGGCCCCTTTCGTACTTCTCGCTCATGCGTCCTTCCACTGCGGACGGCGCCTCTCCAGAAAGGCGGCGATGCCTTCCTCGGCGTCGGCGGCCATCAGGTTGTCGACCATCGCCTGGGAAGCGATGGCATAGGCATCGGCCAGCGGCAGGCCGCGCTGCGCGACCAGCGCCTGCTTGCCCAGCCGCACCGCAACCGCCGAGCGCGATGCGATCTGTTCCGCCATCGCCAGGGCAGCGGCCCGCGCATCGGGCAGGATGCGCGTGATCAGGCCGATCGCCTGCGCCTCCTCCGCGCCCAGCACCCGGCCGGTGAACAGCATCTCGGCCGCCGCCTTGGCCGGCACGGCGCGGATCAGCGCCACCGCGGGGGTCGAGCAGAACAGGCCGATCTCCACGCCTGGGGTGCAGAAGCGCGCAGCCGGGCTGGCCAGGGCGATGTCGCAGCTCGCCACCAGCTGGCAGCCGGCCGCGGTCGCCATGCCCTCGACCGCCGCGATGACCGGCACCGGATGCGTGGCGATCGCGCGCATCACCTCCGAACAGAGCGCCATGGTGCGGGCGAAGAAGGCGCGGCCGCCATCGGCCGCCGCGCGCGCTGCCGCGAGCTCGCGCAGGTCATGCCCGGCGCAGAAGGCCGGGCCTTCGGCCGCCAGCACCACACAGCGCGCCGAGCGCGCGCGCCGCAGGGCCTCGGCCAGCGCCTCGAGCAGCGCGACCGAGAGCGCATTGCGCGCAGCCGGGCGATCGAGCACCAGCAGCGCGACCCCATCCGCCCGCTGCTCCTCCCGCAGCATCGCCTCACACCTCCGTGCGGGCCAGCGCCTGCGCGATCTCCTGCAGGATCGCGGGATCATCGATGGTGGGGGGCACCGCGTAGGGTTCGCCGTCCGCGATCTTGCGGATGGTGCCGCGCAGGATCTTGCCGCTGCGGGTCTTGGGCAGGCGCGGCACCACCCGCGCCTCGCGGAAGGCGGCGACCGGGCCGATATGCTCGCGCACACGGGTGATCAGCTCGGCCACCACCTCCTGCTCGGGCCGGTTAACGCCGGCCTTGAGCACGACGAGGCCGACCGGCACCTGCCCCTTGATCGGATCGGCCCGGCCCACCACCGCGCATTCGGCCACGTCCGGATGGCCGGCCAGCACCTCCTCCATCTCTCCGGTCGACAGGCGATGGCCGGCGACGTTGATCACATCATCGGTGCGGCCCATGATGTGGACATAGCCCTCCTCGTCGATCATCCCGGCATCGGCGGTGTCGTAGAAGCCCGGGAAGGTCGCGAGGTAGCCCTGGTGGAACCGCTCCGGCGCGCGCCAGAGCGTATTGAGGCAGGAGGGGGGCAGCGGCAGCCGGATCGCGAGCTGGCCCATCACCCCGCGCGGCACTTCGCGCCCCGCGGCATCCAGCACCACCACGTCGAAGCCGGGAGATGGCTTGCCGCCCGACCCGGGCCGCAGCGGGAACAGGCCCAGGCCGCGGAAGGCGCCGGTGATCGCCCAGCCGGTTTCGGTCTGCCACCAGTGGTCGATCACCGGCCGGCCGAGCAGCCGTGCGGCCCATTGCGCCGTGTCCGGGTCGCAGCGTTCGCCGGCGACGAACATCGCCTCCAGCCGCGACAGGTCATGGCCCTGCAGCAGCCGGCCTTCGGGGTCTTCCTTCTTGATCGCGCGCAGGGCGGTGGGCGCGGTGAACAGCACCTTCACCCCGTGTTCGGCGCAGATGCGCCAGTAGGTGCCGGCATCCGGCGTGCCGACCGGCTTGCCCTCGAAGAGGATGCTGGTCAGGCCGGCGAGCAAGGGTCCGTAGACGATGTAGCTGTGGCCCACCACCCAGCCGACATCGCTCGCGGTGAACATCACATCCCCGGGCGAGAGGCCGTAGACCATCCCGATCGAGCGGTGCAGCGCCACCGCATGCCCGCCGTTCTCCCTCACGATGCCCTTGGGTTTGCCGGTGGTGCCCGAGGTGTAGAGGATGTAGAGCGGATGCGTCGCCTCCACCGGCACGCAGGGATGCGGCGCCGCACCCTCCATGGCGGAGAGGAAATCCTCGTCCCGGCCGGGGGTCAGGCTGGCCCGTTCCTGTTCGCGCTGCAGCACCAGGCAGAAGCGCGGCTTGTGCCGGGCCTGGGCGATCGCGGCATCCAGCAGCGGCTTGTAGTGCACGATCCGCCCGGGCTCGAGTCCGCAGCTTGCGGTCAGCACCGCCACCGGCTCGGCATCGTCGATGCGCGCGGCGAGTTCGGGGGCGGCGAAGCCGCCGAAGACCACCGAATGGATCGCGCCCAGCCGGGCGCAGGCCAGCATGGCCATCACCGCCTCGGGCACCATGGGCATGTAGATCACCACCCGATCGCCCTTGCCCACGCCGCGCACGGCCAGCGCGCCGGCGAGCTTGGCCACCTTCTCGCGCAGCGCGGCATAGGTGAAGCGCGCCTTGGTGCCGGTGATCGGGCTGTCGTGGATCAGCGCCAGGCGATCGCCGAAGCCCGCCTCGATGTGGCGGTCAAGCGCGTTGTGGCAGGTGTTGAGCCAGCCGTCCGCGAACCACTGACCGAAGGGCCCGCGCCCCTCGAACAGGGCGCGGCTGGGCGCGCGGTGCCAGGAGATGCCGCGCGCCGCCTCCAGCCACCACCCTTCCGGATCGGCCGCCCAGGCTGCCCGCGCCGCCTCGTAGCCGTCCATGCCTTCGTCTCCTCCCGATTCTCGTTCTGCCCCGCCGCGCGGCAGGTGCCCGGGCGGGATCAGGCGCGATGCATGGCCCCTCCGTCAACATCGATCACTGTGCCGGAGAGATAGGAGGCCCGCGGACTGGCGGCGAAGACCGCGAGTTCGGCAATCTCCCGCGGTGCGATGGGTCGGCCGAAGGGAAGGTCAGCCAGCAGCTCACGCCAGCGTTCGGCATCGCCGAGCTCCCGCGCCGCCCGGGCCCGGGCCTGGGCTTCCATCCGGTCGGTGGCCGTCACACCCGGATTGATGCCGAGCACGCGCACGCCGCTGGCCACGCTGGCCGCCCCCAGCGCTTGGGTGAAGGCGATCAGCGCCGCATTGCCCGCCGCACCGGCGATGTAGTGGGCGCGCGGCGCCCGCCCGGCCATGCCGATGATGTTGACGATCACCCCAGCCCGCCGCGCCGCCATGGCGGGCAGGAAGAGCTGGCAGAGGTGGATATAGCCGAAGACCTTGAGATCCCAGGCCGCCTGCCAGCGTGCCAGATCGATCTCGGCCAGCGTGCCGGCCGGTATCGCCCCGGCGTTGTTGATCAGGATGTCGGCATCCCCGTGCAGGGCGTGCAGCCGTACCCGTTCCTCGGGGCGGGAGAGGTCGGCCGGCACCGCCTCGACCGGGACCTGAAAGCGCGCGCTGAGCCCGGATGCGGCGGCCGCCAGCCTCTCCTGATCGCGGGCGGAGATGACAATCGCCGCGCCCTCGGCGGCGAAGGCCTCGGCGCAGGCAAGCCCAATGCCCTTGGAGCCGCCGGTGATCACCACCTTGCGGCCGGCCAGCTGCATGTCCATCGCCGCCTCCCCCTTGCTGCGCCATCGTTTCCGCATCCTAGCCGCCCGCTGCGCCCCGGCCAGAGCCGTGCGCGGCAGCCGCCCCCGAGGTCAGGCGCGGCAGCAGGCCTCGGGGGCGGGGCGGGAGTGCGCCTTTGGGCTCTGCCTCGCCTTCCCTCGGCCCGCGTGGTCAGGCCAGGGCCAGCACCTCCTCGACCCAGGGCGGGACGAGCCGGGTGGCAGGGCCCCGCCGACATTCGCGGAAGCGGTGCGCAACCGCCGAAGGGGCCGGGTTGATCTCGATGCTGTGGGCATGGGGCGGCAGCATCTCGACGAAGCCCGCCGCCGGATAGACGGTGCCCGAGGTGCCGATGGCCACGAAGAGGTCACAGGCT
>JANWYF010000053.1 GCA_025057055.1 Rhodovarius sp.
GGGCGAAGCGGGGCCTCTGGGCGCGCCCGCTGCGCTGGCTCTGGCTTGGGGTGGTGGTGCCCCGGCAGCGCTGTCCCACCGCCGCGCGGGTCAGGAAGCCGGAGGCGCGGAGCAGGCCTGCACTGTCCGATCCAGCTGCGATGTCCGGCCGCGGGCGGGTCAGCCCGCAGCAGTTCGCGCAGGGGCCGGGGCGCCGGGCGAAGGGCGAAGGCCGCTCAGCCGGCCCCGGAGTCTGGCGCGCGGCCACCGCGGCCGAGCCGGTCCGTCAGCAGCAGGCAGGCCGGTCGAAGCAAGCCGGCGCCCGGGCCAGGGCGGCCCGGCGCATCGTCGCGCCAGCCGAGGCGGTTCGCGTCAGAACGGCGGCGCCGGACCCCCGCAGCGGGCGATGCGGCCTCGGGGCCTTGCACTGTGTGGGGTTTGGCGGCTCCCTCCATCCGGCTGCGGCGCGGCGGGCGGCGGGTGGGAGGGGCCTTCCCATGCGCGAGCCAGGCAGAGCGCGGGGCGCTCGGGCGCCACTCCGCTGGCCGCACGCAGCGGGCCCCTCGGCTTGCCCCGCGGCACCGGAAGAAGAAGGCGAGCGCCCAGCCGATGTCCCATGACAGCCTAACCGGCGCCACGGCAAACCCGGACGGCCTGGCCACCGCCAAGGCCGCCCTGCGCGCGGCCATGCTGGCCAGGCGGGCGGAGCTCTCGGCCGCCGCCGCGCGGTCGGGCGCGGAAAGCCCAGGCGAGGCGCTGGCGCGGCATCTGCTGGCCGCCCTGCCTCCGCCCCCGGGCGCGACGGTGGCCGGCTTCTGGCCGATCCGGGACGAGATCGACACCCGCCCGCTGCTCCATGCCCTGGCTCGGCGCGGCCATGCGATTCTGTTGCCGGTGACGCCCCCGCGCGGGCAGCCGCTTAGCTTTCGCCAATGGCGGCCGGGCGCGGTGCTGGAACGCGGCCGTTTCGGCACCCTGCATCCGGTCGATGCTAGCCCCGCACCGCCGCCGGAGTGGCTGCTCGTGCCGTTGCTTGCCTTCGACGCGCAGGGCGGCAGGCTGGGCTATGGTGCCGGCTATTACGACCGCACCCTGGCGCTTCTGCCGGGCGCGGTCGCGGTCGGCCTGGCCTATGCCGGGCAGCAGGTGCCAGAGGTGCCGGTTGGTCCGGGGGATCGGAGACTCGCCGCGGTCGCCACCGAGAAGGGGGTGATCCGCTGCGCCCCGCCCGCCCATCCTCCGTGAAGAGGGCTTCGGCCGCGACTGCGGCCTTCCGCCGGGCCGCCGGGAAGGGGGCCCCGTGCCGCGCGGGGGGCGGTCTGGGCCTCGGGCGGTCAGAGAGAGTCGCGCCGGCAGCCGCCCCGCGGCCGGCCGGTCGGGGAAGGCATCCGCTCGCGCCCGGCCAGCCGCTGGCCGGCGCCGGCAAGAGGCAGAGGCGCGGCTACCGCTTGCAGGACTTAGCCGCGCTTGGCCGGCGGCTCCCCACCGCGCGCGGCCGCCACGAAGGCGCGGATCAGGGCGGCGTCCTTGACCCCCCGCGCGCTTTCCACGCCGGAGGAGACATCCACCCCCGGTGCGCCCGCCTCGGCGATGGCCCGGGCGACATTCTCGGGCGTCAGGCCGCCGGCCAGCAGCCAGGGCCGGGGCACCCGGACCCCCTGCAGCAGGCCCCAGGCGAAAGGCTGGGCATTGCCGCCTGGCAGGGCACCCGGCGCCGGTTTGGCATCGAGCAGCAAGCGATCGACCGCCGGGGCATAGGTGGCGATGGCGGACAGATCCTCCGCTGCGCCGATGCCGATCGCCTTCATCACCGGCAGGCCGAAGCGGGCGCGAATCGCAGCGCAGCGCGCCGGGCTCTCGGCCCCGTGCAGCTGCAGCAGATCGAGCGGCACCTGCGTCAGCACCGCTTCGAGCAGCCCATCCTCCGGATCGACGAAGAGGCCGACGCGCAGCGGCCCGCCCTCTGCCAGGCGCGCTAGGCCTGCGGCCTCGGCGGCGGTGACGGCGCGCGGGGAGGGCGGGTAGAAGACGAAGCCCACCATGTCGGCCCCGGCCTGCCGGCAGGCGGTCAGCGTCGCGGCATCGCGGATGCCGCAGATCTTGACCGTGATGCGGCCCGGCGCCGTGGCGGGAGGCAAGCCGGTCAGGCCTTGAGCAGCTTGCGCACCGCGGGGCTTGCCGCGCGCTTGCCTTCGCCGGCGTATTCCTCGTGCTGCTCCTCGATGCGGGAGAGGTCGTAGAGGTAGTTGACCATCATGCCGGCGCTTTCCGCGAGCCCCTTGCCCGAGACATCGGCCAGCCAGTTCAAGCGTTCGATGCGCGCGCCGTTGGAGAGGTGGAAATGCGCCACCGGATCGCGGGCGCGCTTCGGGTTGCGCGCGCTCTCCTGCAGCAGATAGCGGGCGCAGAGGCGGGTGAGCACCGGCTCCAGCCCGCGCGCGATCGCAGCCTCCCGCGGCCAGCCGCGGTGGGCGAGCAGCATGGACAGAGCGGCGGTTGGATGGGTGGTGGGGGCCGCCCCGGCGAGTTTGCGCAGCTGCGCGGCCTCGGCCTCGGTCAGCAGGGTGTCATCCGCGGCCTGTTCGCGCTCGGCCAGCCAGTCGCGGAAGCCCGGGATCGGGGAGAGGGTGGCGAAGGTCTTGATGTTGCGCAGCTCCGCCCCCAGCACCTCGACCACCCGTTTGATCAGGAAATCGCCGAAGGCGATGCCGTCGAGGCCGCGCTGGCAGTTGTTGATGGAATAGAAGATGGCGGTGTCGGCGCGGCGGGGGTCGAGCACCGGCGCCTTCTCGTCGAGCAGGCGCTGGATGCTGTCGGCCAGGCCTTCGGTCAGCGCCACCTCGACGAAGATCAGCGGCTCATCGGGCATGCGCGGGTGGAAGAAGGCGTAGCAGCGGCGGTCGGAGTCGAGGCGGTTCTTCAGATCGCGCCAGGTGCGGATCTTGTGCACCGCCTCATAGGCGACGAGCTTCTCGAGCAGGGCGGCGGGGCTGTTCCAGTCGATCCGCCGCAGCTCCAGGAAGCCCACGTCGAACCAGGCTGCGAGCAGCGCCTTGAGGTCGGCCTCCAGCGCCGAGAGCAGGGCATCCCCGGCCATCATGCGGGCCAGTTCCGCGCGCATGTCGACCAGGAACTTCACGCCGTCGGGGATGGTGGTGAACTGGGTGAGCAGTCTGAGGCGCGGCGGTTCCAGCACGCGGCGCAGGCGGGCCTTGGCGGCGGTCTCCTCTGCCGGGTCGGAGGCGGCGATCAGCGCCTCGGCCTCCCGCCGCACCAGGGCGGGGTCGGCATCGAAGCTTGCCAGGGTGCGCAGGAACTCCCGCCGGCCGGCGGCATCGGCCTGCACGTAGCTCTGTGCCAGACCGGCGGCGCGGGCACGGGCCGAGACCGCCCCGCCCTTGCCCTCGAGGCAGGCGCGCATGCGGGCGGCGAGGTCAGGGGGGGTGTCGCTGCGCGGCGCGCGTTCGCTGAGATCGCGCCAGAGGCTGGTCACGCGGCGGAGTGCGCGGTCCAGCAGGCCTTCGGTCGCGGTCGGGGCATCCATGGGCGCCGCTTCATGCCACAGCGGCCAAGCCATGGCCAGTTGGATGGCGGCGAACGGGTTGGT
>JANWYF010000054.1 GCA_025057055.1 Rhodovarius sp.
ATGCGCGATGACCAGGGCTGCCGCCCCGTCCGAGACCGGCGCGCAATCCGTGCGCTTCAGCGGCGGCACGATCATCGGATTCTTCTCGCTCTCCTGCCGGCAGAAGGCGAAGCCCAGATCCTTGCGCAGCTGCGCCCAGGGGTTGTCCACCCCGTTCGCGTGGTTCTTGGCCGCAATCATCGCGAGCGCATCCGAGGCATCGCCATGGCGCTGGAAATAGCCCTCGGCGATGCGGGCGAAGATCCCGGCGAAGCCGCCGGTGATGCCCGCTTCGCTGCGGCGGTGGCTCGCTTTGAGCAGGATCTCGCCGACCTGCGGGCCAGGGGTCGTGGTCATCTTCTCCGCCCCCACCACCAGCGCAGCGCGTCCGCGGCCAGCGGCGATGAAGTCAAGCGCGCCATGGATCGCCGCGCTCCCGGTCGCGCAGGCGTTCTCGCAGCGGGTGGCGGGGCGGAAGCGCAGCTCGGGCAGATGCTGAAAGACCAGGCTCGCCGGGAAATCCTGCGCATCAAAGCCGGCGTTGAAGACACCGAGGAAGACGCCCTCCACCTCCTCGGGCGGCAGGCCGGCATCCTCGATCGCCTGCCGGGCGACCAGGCCGATCAGCGCCTCGGTATCGGGCGCCTCCTCAAGCCTGCCGAAGCGGCTGTGGGCCCAGCCGATGATCTGTCCCTCCGGTGCTGGCGGCATCCGTCCTCCCCTCCCCGGCGCTTGCCTCCTTGAGCATAGGGCGAGGTCAGCGGCTCGTCACAGACTCCGCAGCGCAGCCGGGCGGGCGGCACCACCGATCTCGACCGCTAAGCCGCGCGCGCCCACCCCTGCGGGCGAGCTGCCCATCCCGCCGCCCGCCGCTTCGCCGCCGCCCTCAGGCCTCGGGAAAACCGGCAAAGAGGTAGCCCTGCTGGCGCACCGTCACGATGCAGCCATCGCCGATCTCACGGCCCAGCTTCTGCCGCAGCCGCAGCACGGCATTGTCCACGGCGCGGTCGCCCGGTCGCCAGGGGCGGCGGAAGACGATGCGCGTGAGCTCCTCGCGCGAGCGCACCTCCCCCCGGCGCGCGGCCAAGGCCTGGAGCGTGTCGAACTCGGCCGTGGTCAGCCGCAAGGCGCTGCCATCGGGCCGATAGACCCGCCGTTCGGCCGCCACGATGCGCCAGCCGCACCGGCCTGCGCTGCGCAGCGGCAGGCGGCGCCCGCGCAGCCTTGCCCGCAGCCGCGCCACCAGCTCCCGCCCTGAGACCGGCTTGACCAGCACATCATCCGCGCCGAGCTCGAAGCCGAGGATCCGATCTGCCTCGTCCCGACTGCCGGTATGGATCAGGATCGGCGCATCGGTCATGGCGCGCAGCGCAGGCAAAAGCGGCAGCGCATCGACCGGACCCAGGCTGTGGTCGAGCAGGATGGCATCCACCTGGCGGCTGGTCAGCACCAGCAGGCAGTCGGCCAGGCTGTGCGCGGCGACAGGGTAGAGCCCGTTGCGCTGCAGCTGGTCGCAAATCTCGGCCGTCAGGGTCTCCTCATCGTCGGCAACGAGAATGACCGGGGCACCGACAGCTTCTCCGAGGCGCGCGGCCGTGCCGGGCTCTGCAGCCGCTGCGGGCCTGTCTCTCCGCTCGCCCGCCATCACGCCGCCGCTCTCATGGAGAGCAACTGATCGCCGGCTATGAGACAAACTTGGCTCATCAGATCATTCCTCTCGGCAGTACGCACCAATTTGCGCGACGATTCGCATCTCCCATCGCCCCCGATCAAGGACGGCCCCCAGGCCCTGGCGCCGGCATTCGGGTCCGGAGCTTCGGGCGGCGGCGTCTCTCGCGGCCCCGGGGCGCCCGGAGCCCGCAGGCCGAGAGCCTGCGCGCAGCCAGGGCCCTGCCCGCCGGACGCAGCTGCGTGCCAGATCAGCCGGGAAGCTCTGGGCGGGGCTGGCCCGGCGCAGCTTGCGGACGCATGCTGCCCCCATGAGCGACTGGCAGCCGGAACTCGAGGAACTCGCCCGCCGCCGCGCCATGGCCGAAGCCCTCGGCGGGCCGGAGAAGGTCGCGCGCCAGCACCGCGAAGGGCGGCTGACGGTGCGCGAGCGCATCGCCCTGCTGCTCGATCCGGGCAGCTTCCACGAGGTCGGGGCGCTCGCCGGCCAGGCGGAATACGGCCCGGACGGCAGCCTGCAGCGTTTCATCCCCTCCAACTGCGTGATGGGCCGCGGGCTGCTCGATGGCAGGCCGGTGGTGGTGGTGGGGGATGACTTCACCGTGCGCGGCGGCAGCGCCGATGCCACCATCCGCGAGAAGCCGATCATGGCCGAACGCATGGCGGCCGAGCTCCGCCTGCCGCTGATCCGGCTGATCGAGGGCTCGGGCGGCGGGGGGTCGGTCCGCACCATCGAAACCACGGGTCGGACCAATCTGCCGGGCGGGGTCGGCGGCACCGCGCTCTATCACCACACCACGGCCAATCTGGGCCTGATCCCGGTGGTCGCCCTCGGCCTCGGCTCGGTGGCGGGGCTGGGTGCGGCGCGGCTGGCCGCCAGCCACTACTCCGTGATGACGCGCCAATCGGCCGTCTTCGTGGCCGGGCCGCCGGTGGTGGCGCGCCTGGGGGAGAGCCTCTCCAAGCAGGAGCTCGGCGGGTGGGAGATCGCCTGCCGTGCCGGATCGGTCGATGATGTGGCGGAGGATGAGCCCGCCGCCTTCGCCATGGCGCGGCGCTTCCTCTCCTACCTCCCCTCTTCCGTGCACAGCCTGCCGCCGGTTCTGCCAGCCGATGACGATCCGGAACGGGAGGTGCCGGAGCTCCTCTCCGCCATCCCGCGCGATCCGCGCGCGCTCTATCGCATCCGCCCGATCATCGAAGCGGTGGTGGACCGCGGCAGCTTCTTCGAGATGGGGCGGCATTTCGGGCGCGGCATCGTCACCGGCCTCGCCCGGCTGTCGGGCATACCGGTCGCCCTCATGGCCGGGGATTGCTACTTCGGCGCCGGTTCCTGGGGGGCGGATGAATGCCAGAAGATCATCCGCTTCCTGGATCTGGCCGCGACCTTCCACCTGCCGGTGGCCTATCTGATGGACTGCCCGGGCTTTGCCGTCGGTCTGCGCGCCGAACGGCAGGCGACCATCCGCTGGGGCGTGCGCGCCATGGCCGCGCTCAACCAATGCCCGGTGCCCTTCTGCACCATCATCCTGCGCAACGCCTTCGGCGTCGCCGGGGTGGCGCACCAGCCGGCCGGGCGTTTCTCCCTGCGTTATGCCTGGCCTTCGGCGCGCTGGGGCAGCCTGCCGCTGGAGGGCGGGATCGAGGCCGCCTACCGCGCCGAACTCGAGGCCAGTCCCGACCCGGCCGCCACGCTGGCCGCCATCGAGGCGCGGCTGACCGCGCTGCGCAGCCCTTTCCGCACCGCGGAAGCCTTCTGGGTCGAGGAGATCATAGACCCCCGCAGCACCCGCCGCCTGCTCTGCGAGTTCGCCCGCCTGGCCCTGCCCTGCCTCACCCCCGGCCCGGTGGCGATGGCCATGCGCCCCTGAGCGCCGCAGGCGGCCCCGGCCGGCGGTCCGGGCCTGCGGAAGGCGGGCGCCCCCCCTCGGCGCGGCGGCTGCGCTCAGCCCTCCCCGGCAAGCCGCCGCAGGCTTGCGGCCAGAGGATCGGGCAGGGTGAGGCTGGCCGGCAGCCGCGCCCGCCGCGCACCGGGGATGCGCACGGCCGGATCGCGCTCCATCTCGCTGATCAGCGCCTCGATGCGCGAGAGGTAGAGCCCCTCGCCGGCCAGGGCGCCAGGATCGATGGCGAGCAGCATTTGGCCGAGCCGCGGACGGTTGCCCTCCTCGACGAAGAAGCTGTCGGCCTCGAAGCCGAAGGCCGCACCGGTGAGCGCGACGCAGAGCAGCTCGACCGCCAGAGCCAGCGCCGCTCCCTTGTCTCCGCCGAGGGCGAGCATGGCCCCCGAGAGCGCCGCGCGCGCATCGGTGGTGGGCTGTCCTTCGGCATCCAGCGCCCAGCCTTGCGGGATGGGCTCGCCCTGTTCGGCGGCGCGCAGGATGCGCCCGCGCGCGACGGTCGAGAGCGCGAGATCGACAATCAGCGGGGGATGCGGCGCAGCCCGTGGGAAAGCGGCGGCGATCGGGTTGGTGCCGAGCAGCGGCCGCCGCCCGCCCGGCACCGGCATGGCGGCCGGAGAGTTGGTGAAGGCGAGCGCGACCAGACCCTGCCCCGCAAGCCGGGCCACCGGCAGCCCCATCGCCCCCGCGTGATGGCTGTTGGTGATGCCAACACAGGCGACACCGAGCGCCCGGGCGCGGCGGGCAGCCTCGGCCTCGGCCAGCAGCAGGGCGGGATAGGCTAGGCCATGCGCGGCATCGATCAACACCGCCCCGCCCCGTTCGCGGATCACCCGCGGCTCGGCCGCTCCATCGGCCCGGCCGTTGCGCAGGAAGGCACAATACTGGGCAAGACGCGACAGGCCGTGGCCCGCTTGGCCGATCGCCTCAGCCAGCACCAGCGCCTCGGCCGTCGCGCGGGCCATGGCCGGCCTCGCGCCCGCCCGCTCCAGGGCGCGTTCGGCCAAGCTCCGGGCCTCGTCGAGCGGCAGGACCTCAGGCATCCGGACGGATGCCGGCCTCGCGCACCAGCTGCCCCCAGCGCTGCACCTCGGCGCGGATGAAGGCGGCCGAGGCAGCGGAATCGCGCGCCTCAAGGTCGAAGCCGGCATCGATGATGCGCTGCGCGGTGGCCGGTTCGCGCGCCACCCGCAGGGTTGCCTCCTCGATCTGGCGGCGGATGGGCTCCGGCGTGCCGGAGGGGACCAGCATCGCGGTCCAGTTGGTCATGGTCAGGCTCGGCATGCCCACTTCCCGCACCGTGGGGACATCGGGCAGCAGGCGATGCCGCGTCTCCCCGGTGGTGGCGAGGGCACGCAGCCGCCCCGCCTGCACCTGGCCGATGCATTCGGGCAGGTTGCTCACCATGAAGTCGAGATTGCCGGCCACCAGATCGGTCACCGATGGCGCCCCGCCGCGATAGGGCACATGGGTGATGTTGGCCCCGGCGCGGGAGGCGATGCGGAACAGCTCGATCCCGAGATGCGGCGGCGAGCCGTTGCCGGAACTGCCGGCGTTGAGGGTGCGGCTGCGCGCCAGCGCCGCCAGCTCATCCACGCTGCGCACCGGGCTGTTCGCATTGACCACGACCAAGAGCGGGAGCGATCCGAGCACCGAGATCGGCGTCAAATCCCGCAGCAGATCATAGGGCGCGTTCGGAAAGAGCGTGACATTGACCGTATGAGTCATGGTGATGGCGAGCAGCGTATGGCCATCGGGTGGGGATTTGGCCGCCGCATCGGCCCCGATCATCGCATTGCCGCCGGGGCGGTTCTCGATCACCACGGGCTTGCCCCAGACCTCGGCCAGGCGGTTGCCGATGATACGCGCCATCATGTCGGTCAGCCCCGCCGGCGGGAAGGGGACGATGTAGCGCACCGTCCGTTCGGGAAAGCTCTGCGCCAGGGCCGGCGCAGCAAGGAAGGGGAGGCTGAGCGCGAGACGGCGAGTGACCATGGACGATCCTCCAGCTCTGCGTGTCCTTGGCCGGAGCCTGCCAAGGCTTGGCGGAGAATGCCAGACATTCGATGCTGGCCCGCGAAGCAAGGAGGAAGCACCCATGGACATGGCCAAGCTCGAGCGGATGGCGGCGATCATCCAGCGCCATATCGAGGAAGGCCGCCAGCCAGGTGCCGCGGTGGCGGTGGCGCGGCGGGGCGAACTGCTGTTTCACCGCGTCTTCGGCCAGGCCGCAGCGGGCCGGCCGGCCACGCCCGATACGCTGTGGCTGCTCTATTCCAACACCAAGGTGATCACCGCCTGCGGGCTGTGGATCCTGGCCGAGGAGGGGCGGCTGCGCTTCGAGGATCCGATCGCCCTTCACATCCCGCGCTTTGCCCGCCACGGCAAAGGCGCGATCACCATCCTGCAGCTGCTGACCCACCAGGCGGGCTTTCCTGATGCCGTCATGCCGGAAACCGCCTGGGGCGATCCCGCCGCGATCGAGGAGGTGGTCTGCGACTTCACGCTGCAATGGACGCCGGGGTCGCGCGTGCATTACCACCCGGCCTCGGCGCATTGGGTGGCCGCGGCCCTGATCCATGCCATCACCGGACAGGACCACCGCGATTTCCTGCGCGAGCGGATCGCCCGGCCGCTCGGGCTGGAGCGGGAGCTCTATGTCGGCCTGCCCGCCTCCGAACACCACCGCGCGGCCGATATGCATGACCCGACGCCGGCCGGCCCGGTCCCGCGGCTGCCGGAATGCAGCCCGGCCCATCGCATGGCCGGGGTGCCGGGCGGCGGCGGCTATGCCACCGCCCGGGCGGTCGCGCTGTTCTACCAGGCGCTGCTCGGCTACGGGCCGCGGCTGATCTCACGCCGCATGCTGGCCTATGTGACGCGCAACTTCACGGGAGATCGGGTGGACGAGGCGATGGGCGTGCCGATGCATCGCGGCCTGGGCCCGGCCCTGCGCGGACATACCGCCGGCGCGCGAGGGCTTGGTGCGCTGGCGCATCCCGCCGTGTTCGGCCATGGCGGGGTGGGCAGCAGCCAAGCCTGGGCGGATCCGGACAGCGGTGTCTCCTTCGTCTTCGTCGCCAATGCCCGCCAGCCGGATGAGGCCTGGCATCTGGCCCGGCTCGATCTGCTCTCCAACCTGGTCCATGCCGCAATCCCTTGAGGGGGTGAGGATCGGCCAGTGGCAGGAGGGCGGCGGCCAGCCGGGGGCGGGCGCGCCTTTGTCCATCGGTCGGGCCGGGCCAGCTTGCCCTGCCCCCGGCCGTGGGGCGCGTTCGGGCTGGGGCGCCAGCCCTCGGATCGACTCTGGCAACGGGCCAGGGAGGGCCGAGAGGTGATCGCCCCCGTCGCCCCGCGGGGCAGAGGGCATCTGCGCCGGACGGCGAGCCCGGCCCGCGCGTCATCCTGCCGCTGAGGGAGGGGCAGCGCCGTCCGGCCGGGAAGCCCCCCATCGGCCGGCGCCTGCCGCGCCGCCTGGCTCAGCGACTGGGGCGCGGCGGATCGACCGAGTAGTCGTAGAAGCCCTTGCCGGTCTTGCGGCCGTACCAGCCGGCCTCGACATATTTCACGAGCAGCGGGCAGGGCCGGTATTTGCTGTCGGCCAGCCCGTCGTACAGCACCTGCATGATGGAGAGGCAGGTGTCGAGCCCGATGAAGTCCGCCAGTTCCAGCGGCCCCATCGGGTGGTTGGCGCCGAGTTTCATCGCCGTGTCGATCGAGGTGATGTCGCCCACCCCCTCGTAGAGCGCATAGACCGCCTCATTGATCATCGGCACCAGGATGCGGTTGACGATGAAGGCGGGGAAATCCTCGCTGGTGGCGGTCGTCTTGCCCAGCCGGCGGGCCAGCGCCTGGACGGCGTAATAGGTGGCATCGTCGGTGGCGATGCCGCGGATGATCTCGACCAGCTTCATCACCGGCACCGGGTTCATGAAATGCATGCCGATGAACTTGGCCGGCCGGTCGGTGGCCGCGGCGAGGCGCGTGATCGAGATGGAAGAGGTGTTGGTGGCGAGCAGCGCCGTCGGCTTCAGCTGCGGGCAGAGCGCCTTGTAGATCTCGCGCTTAACGGACTCGTTTTCGGTTGCGGCCTCGATGACGAAGTCGCACTCGCTGAGAAGGGCAAGATCCGTGCCGGTCGTGATCCGCGCCAAGGCGGCCGCCTTCTCCTCCGGCGTGATCAGCTGGCGCGCGATCTGCCGATCGAGGTTGCGGGCGATGGTCGCCAGCGCGCGTTCCAGCGCCTCGGGCTTGATGTCCACCAGCGTGACCGGCAGGCCGGCCAGCGCGCAGACATGGGCAATCCCGTTGCCCATCTGCCCAGCCCCGACCACGCCGACCGAGGTGATCTCCGGCACCGCGAGGTCCGCCGGGGGTTCGGCGGCCAGGATCGTCTCGCGGATCACGAGCGGGAGAGCTCCGCCTCGAGTTCGGGCAGCGCCTTGAACAGATCGGCCACCAGCCCGTAATCCGCGACCTGGAAGATCGGCGCCTCCTCGTCCTTGTTGATGGCGACGATCACCTTGCTGTCCTTCATCCCGGCCAGGTGCTGGATGGCGCCGGAGATGCCGACCGCGATGTAGAGGTCCGGCGCCACGATCTTGCCGGTCTGGCCCACCTGCATGTCATTGGGCGCATAGCCGGCATCGACCGCCGCGCGGGATGCGCCGACCGCCGCCCCGAGCTTGTCCGCCACGCGTTCGATCAGGGCGAAATTCTCCGCACTGCCGAGCGCCCGCCCGCCCGAGATCACGATCCGCGCCGAGGTCAGCTCGGGCCGCTCGCTCTTCGTCATCTCGGCCGAGACGAAGCGTGACAGGCCGGGGTCAGCCGGGGGCGGCACGGTCTCGACCACGGCCGAACCGCCGGTGGGCGCAGCCGGATCGAAGCTCGCGGCACGGATCGTCATCACCTTGACTGGATCGGCGCTGCGCACCGTGGCCAGCGCATTGCCGGCATAGATCGGGCGGATGAAGGTGTCGGCATCGATGATCGCCGCCACTTCCGAAATCGGCTGCACGTCGAGCAGCGCCGCAAGCCGCGGCATCACGTTCTTGCCGGCGGCGGAGGCCGGGGCCATCAGATGCGTATAGCCCGGGGCGAGAGCCTGCAGCAGCGCCGCCGCCGGTTCGGCCAGGCGTCGGGCAAGCGGCCCCTCCTCGCAGACCAGCACCTTCGCCACGCCCGCCACCTGCGCCGCGGCGGATGCCGCGCGCGATGCCCCCTCGCCGATCAGCAGCAGATGCACCTCACCGAGCTTGGCCCCGGCTGCCACCGCGCTGCGCGTGGGCTGCGAGGGCGCAGTCCCGTCATGATCGCCCAGGATCAGGATGGCCATGGTCAGATCACCTTCGCTTCGTTGCGCAGCTTGTCGACGAGTTCCTGCACCGACGCCACCTTCTTGCCTGCCTGGCGCTTGGGCGGTTCCTCGACGCGCAGCACCGCCAGCCGCGGCGTGGTATCGACACCGAGATCGGCGGGCTTGACCGTCTCGATCGGCTTCTTGCGCGCCTTCATGATGTTGGGCAGCGAGGCATAGCGCGGTTCGTTCAGCCGCAGATCGGCCGTGATGACCGCAGGCAGCCGCAGCGCCACCGTCTCGAGGCCGCCATCCACCTCCCGCGTCACGATTGCCTCCTCGGCGCCGATCTCGATGCGCGAGGCGAAGGTCCCCTGCGGCCAGCCGAGCAAGGCGGCGAGCATCTGGCCGGTCGCGTTCATGTCGTCGTCGATCGCCTGCTTGCCCATCAGGACGATGCGCGGGGCCTCGCGCTCGACCAGCGCCTTCAGGATCTTGGCCACCGCCAGCGGCTCCAGCAGCCCATCATGCTCGACCAGGATGCCGCGGTCGGCACCGATGGCGAGCGCGGTGCGGATCTGCTCCTGCGCGGCCATGGGCCCGGCCGAGACCGCGACGATCTCGCTCGCCACCCCCCGCTCCTTGAGGCGCACGGCCTCCTCGACCGCGATCTCGTCGAAGGGGTTCATCGACATCTTGACGTTGGCGGTCTCCACCCCCGAGTTGTCCGCCTTGACCCGGACCTTGACGTTGTAGTCGACCACCCGCTTGACCGGGACCAGCACCTTCATCGCCGTGCGCCTCTGTCGCTCTCGCGGCTGCAACATACACCGGGGGGGCGGCGGGGCAAGGCGAGGCCCCCCGGCCGGCACCGCCACCCGCCCGCCGACAGGCCGGCCATGCATCGCATCCTGGTTGAAAGCACCCCGCCCAGGGCGTAAAGGCGCGCGCTGTCATATCGTCTGGGAAGGTCTGGCCATGGGCTACAAGGTTGCGGTCGTTGGCGCCACCGGTGCGGTCGGGCGGGAGATGCTCAAGACCCTGGCCGAGCGCGACTTCCCCGCCGATGAAGTGGTGGCCCTCGCCTCCGGCCGGTCGGCCGGGCTTGAGGTCTCCTACGGCGAGAAGCGGGTGCTCAAGGTCCAGAACCTCGAGACCTACGACTTCACCGGCACCGATATCGGCCTCTTCTCACCGGGGGCGCAGATCTCGGCCATCCATGCGCCGCGGGCGGCGGCT
The DNA here is from genome assembly GCA_025057055.1 of Rhodovarius sp. Lineage (GTDB taxonomy): Bacteria > Pseudomonadota > Alphaproteobacteria > Acetobacterales > Acetobacteraceae > Rhodovarius. The sequence goes on from JANWYF010000054.1 coordinate 10,087, forward strand.
GCGGGCTGTGTGGTGATCGACAACACCAGCCATTTCCGGATGGAGCCGGACGTGCCGCTGATCGTGCCCGAGGTCAACCTGCACGCCCTGCCGCTGTTCCGCAAGCGGCGCATCATCGCCAACCCGAACTGCTCCACCATCCAGATGGTGGTCGCCCTCAAGCCGCTGCACGACATCGCGCGCATCCGCCGCGTCGTGGTCGCGACCTACCAGTCGGTCTCCGGCGCGGGGAAGGAGGCGATGGACGAGCTCTACCAGCAGACCAAGGCCTCCTTCGTGCACGAGGAGGTGCCGCCGCAGCAGTTCACCAAGCCGATCGCCTTCAACTGCATCCCCCATATCGACCGCTTCCTGGAGGACGGGTCGACCAAGGAGGAGTGGAAGATGGCGGTCGAGACCCGCAAGATCCTCGACCCCGACATCAAGGTCATCGCCACCTGCGTGCGGGTGCCGGTCTTCATCGGCCATGCCGAGGCGGTGCATGTCGAGTTCGAAAGCCCGATCACCGAGGCCCAGGCCCTGGCCGCCTGGCGGCGGGCACCGGGCGTGGTCGTGGTCGACCGCCGCGAGGATGGCGGCTACATGACCCAGATCGAGGCCGCCGGCGAGGATGCGACCTACGTCTCCCGCCTCCGCCGCGATCCGACGGTGGAGCACGGCCTCGCCTTCTGGTGCGTGGCCGACAATCTGCGCAAGGGCGCGGCGCTCAACGCCGTGCAGATCGCCGAGGCGCTGGTCAAGCAGGGGCTGCTGGCCAAGCAGCCGGCCTGACCGGCGCCCCGCAACCTCAGGCCAGGGAGGCAGGCGATGGCCGAAGACCAGCTTCAGGGGCAGCCGACCGATGCGGCCTCTCCGCCCCTCAATGGGGCGGCCCTCGCCCGCATCGAGGCGCGGCTCGACCGCATCGAGTCGCGCTTCGACCGTTTCGAGGAACGGCTGCGCCGAGTTGAGGCCGATATCCTGGAGACCAAGGCGCGCGTGGCCCTGCTGCCCACCGCCTGGACCCTGCTTGCCGGCGGGGCCGGCATCATGCTTGCGGTGATGGCCTTCGCCCTGGCGCTGGTCCGCATCGGGGTGACCAGCTGAGCGCAGCGCCGGGGTGACAGCCGCGCCCGCCGGCGCCATGCACAGCCCCCTCCCCGCCGCAGCGCCCCCGGCCCGCCTGGGCCAAGTCGTCTGCTTCATCGCCGCCGCCACCTGCGCCTTCGCCGGGGTGTGGATGAGCCTGCCCCTCGCCTCGGTGCTGTTGGCCGAGGCGGGCGCCAGCCCCGCCCTGGTCGGGCTTTATGCGGCGAGCGTCTGGGCGGCCTCTCTCGCCTCCGCCCCGCTCACGCCTTGGCTTGCGGGCCGCGCTGGCGGGGCACTGCACCTGCACCGCCTGGCCGCGGCGGGCGGCGCGGTCGTGCTGCTCGCCCTGGCCCTGGGCCCGCCGCTCTGGGTGTGGTTCTTGCTTGGCCCTGCGCTGGGCGTCGCAACCTGCCTGACCTGGACCACCGCCGATGCCCTGGCCGGCGTGCTGGCCCGACCGGGGTCCGAGGGGCGCTTCCTCGGCCTCTATCAGACCTTCGTCTCGGCCGCGATCGGCGGCGGGCCGGCCACGCTCTGGCTCTGGGGGGTGCGGCCGGAGGCCTTCGTCGGCTCCGCCGCGCTGATGCTGGTCGGGCTGGCCTTCACCGCCCCCCTGCAGGAGCCACCGGGCGCGGTGCCGCGGCGGTCGCGCCTGACCCTGCCGCGGGTGAAGCCGGTCGCCCTGATGATGCTGGCCCCCGCGGGGGCGGCCGCCCTTTGCGGTGTGCTCGAGAGCCTCTCCGGCTCCGTCTTTCCGGTCATGGCGCTGGGCCTCGGCATGAGCGCGGGCGCGGCTGCCTCGATCGTGGTCGCCACGGGCTTCGGCAATACCCTCTCGCAATATCCCGTGGGCTGGCTGGCGGATCGTTTCGGAACCGCACCTGTCCTGCTGGGCTGCGCGATGGTGGTCGCGGCGGGTGTGCTCGTCTGGCCGGCCCTGGCACCGGACCCCTGGATCTGGCCGGTCTTGGCGGTCTGGGGCGGGGCGGCAGGGGCGATCTATACCCTGGGCATGGTCCGCGCCGTGCAGCGCTTTGCTGGCCCGGCGCGCGCAATCGGGATGGCCGGCCTCAACACGGCCTATCTCCTGGGCGGGGCAATCGGCGCACCGGTGGCCGGCGTGGTTCTGGAGCGTGGGGGAGATGCCGCGCTGACCGGCGCCGTGGCGCTGCTGGCGCTGGCGGGCGGGGCGGGGCTTGCGGCCCTCTCGCGCCGGGCCAGGGCGTGATGATGGGCCACCGGCCCGGGCCCCTGCTCAGTCACCCCAGGCCATGGCGGGCCGTGCTTCGGCGGAACAGAGGCGATTGCGCCCCTCCATCTTGGCCCGGTAGAGCGCGGAATCGGCGCGTTCGAACAGCGCGGCGGGCTCCTCGCCAGGGCGGTGCATGGCCAGCCCGATGGAGACGGTCAGCCCCTCGAGCCGCGCCCCCGTGGCACGCAGGGTCAGGTTCTGCGAGGCCACGGCCAGCCGCAGCCGATCCGCCACCGCGAGCGCCTCGACCTCAGCGGTGCCGGGCAGCAGGACCGCGAATTCCTCTCCCCCGATGCGCGCCGGCAGGTCGGCCTGCCGTAGTGCGGCGCGCAGCGTCTGGGCGGTGCGGGCGAGCACGGCATCGCCCACGCTGTGCCCGAAGCGATCGTTGACCGATTTGAAGTGATCGATGTCGATCAGCATCAGCGCCACCGGCCGGTGCTGCGCCTCGGCCTCGCGCAGGATCTCGGGGAAGCGGGAATCGAAGGCGCGGCGGTTGGGCAGGCTGGTCAGCGGGTCGGTTAGCGCCTCGCGCCGCGCAGCCTCGAGCTCGGCGCGCAGCTTCTCGACCGCCTCGGCCGATTGGCGCAGCTGGCAGGAGGTGGCCCGACAGCGCGCCAGCATCGCCTGCGCCTCGGTCGCGATCCGGTCGAGCGCGCGGGCGAGGGCGAGGGGATCCGGGGTGATCGCGGTCGACAGCTCGGCTAGGCTGGCGGCGGTCGCCTCCGTTTCCGCCCCGTGGCAGGCCAGGATTTCGAGGGCAGCGCGCAGAGTGTTCTGGAAGCGCAGCAGAGCATCGGCCAGGGCCTTGGCCTCAGCCTGCGGAGCATAGAAGCGGGCGGCGAGCTCTGCCATCACGGCCTCGTCGAGGCAGCCGCGGGCCAGCGCAGCCTCCAGCGCGGCGCGCAGATCCGGCCGGCCGCCGCAGCGCGCCTCGTAGAAGAGGGCGAAATTGGCCGGCGTCGGCATCAGCCCGTATTCGGCCAGCGCGCGCAGCGCCGATTCGGCACAGGCCCGCGCCGCCTCCAGCCGGCGGGACTGGGCCGGGGTCAGCGGCGGCGGTGGGGGGCCGGGGCTCGCTGCAGAGGGTGACTGATCGGGTGGCATGGCGCCCGCCAAGGATGAGACGGCACCGTTGAACAGCCGGTAACCGGATCGGGAGCGACCCTCGCCTTCGGCGCGAGATGGCTTATGTAGCGGGCATGGATCCGGAATTCCGCACCCGCTTGACGGGCTGGCGCCGCCACCTGCACGCCCACCCCAGGGTCACCCTTGATGAGGCCGACACCGCCGCCTTCGTCGTCGCGCGGCTGCGGGAGCTCGGGGTGGAGGATATCGCCACCGGCATCGGCGGGCATGGCGTGGTGGCGACCCTGCACCGCGGCGGCGGCAGCAACCGCAGCGTCGGGCTGCGGGCCGACATGGATGCGCTGCCGATCCAGGAGGACAATCCGGATCTGCCCTGGGCCAGCACCCGGCCCGGCGTGATGCATGCCTGCGGGCATGACGGGCATACCGCAGCCCTGCTCGGGGCAGCCCGGCTGCTGCTCGAGGATCCGGACTGGCGCGGCACCATCCGCCTGATCTTCCAGCCGGCCGAGGAGGGCGGCGGCGGCGCGCGCCACATGATCGCCGACGGCCTTTTCCGCCGCTTTCCGATGGAGCGCATCTTCGGCTGGCACAACTGGCCCGGCCTGCCGGCCGGCACCATTGCCGTGCACGACTCGGCCGTGATGGCTGCCGGCGCCCGTTTCGAGCTGGCCTTCGAAGGCCATGCCGGGCATGCCGCCCTGCCCCATCTCACCCGCGACCCGATGCTGGCCCTGGGGCATGCCATTGTGGCGCTGCAGTCAATCATCGCCCGCAACCTTGATCCGCTCGATGCGGGCGTGGTCAGCGTGACCATGGCCGAGGCCGGAGAAGTCTCCAACCAGATCGGCCGCCGCGCCGTGCTGCGCGGCACCGCCCGCTGGATCCGGGACGAGACCGGCGCCCTGATCGAATCCCGCATCGGCGAGATCGCGCGCGGCATCGCAAGCGCCTTCGGCCTTGCGGTCAGCATGGAGTTCCGCCAGGGCATCCGCGTGACCGCCAACAGCCCCGCCGAGCGGGAGATCGCCGCCGCGGCGGCCAAGGGCCTGGCCCCTCTGCGCCGTGACCTGCCGCCGGCCATGACCGGGGAGGATTTCTCCTGGTTCCTGGCCGAGGTCCCAGGCGCCTTCGTCTGGATCGGCAATGGTCCGGCCGAAGGGGGACGCGAGCTGCACAACCCCCGCTACGACTTCAACGACGAGATCCTGCCGGTCGCGAGCGGCTGGCTCGCCGCGGTGGCCAAGCGCGCCCTGGCCGAGAGCGCCTAGCTGCCGGCCGGCGCGGGCAGGCCAGCCGAGGGTTGGCCCTGCCCGGGCCGCAGCACCGCCCCCGCCGCCGCGCCTGCACCGCAGGCTGGCTTCCCGTTTGGTGTCACTTCGGGCGGAAGCGGCAGCGGCGCTGCGAGCGGGGGAGACGGGTCGGGCGGCACCGCCCCGTCGTCTTCTCAAAAGAACTGCTGCGGCCGGGGGACGTAGAGATAGCCCTCCCCGTCGCGGATCACCCGGCCGAAGCCGGGCCAGGGCACATGCACACCGCCCATCAGCATGCCCGTGGCCGCCAGCATGTCGAGGGTGCGCACACGGCTCTCCACCCCCATCGCCGGATCGACATCCACCCCCACCCGCCAGCGCGGCCGGGCGAGCTGGATCACCACCTGATGCGCGATGTCGCCCCAGATCAGCATCGACTGGTTCTGGCTGGTCAGGCGATAGGAGACATGCCCCGGCGTGTGTCCCGGCGCCGGATCGAGGAAGATGCCCGGCACCACCTCGAGATCGCGGCGCATCTCGACCGTGCGGATGCGGCCATTGTAGGGGCGGATGGCGCGCCGCGCCGCCTCGATGAACCGCTGGCCCTGGGGCACGCGGGATTCCATCGCCGGATCGGTCCAGAAGCGGTGGTCGATATCGGTCACCACCACTTCGGCGTTGGGGAAGTTGCGCGTGGTGCCGTCATAGGACAGGCCGAGCGCATGTTCGGGGTGGATATGGGTCAGCAGCACCGTATCCACCTGTTCCGGCGTATAGCCCGCCGCGCGGAGGGCAGCGAGGGTGTTGCCGGTGGTCGGGATGAAGCTCGCATGCCCGCCGCAGTCGATCATCACCAGGTTGCGGCCGGTATGGACCAGATAGGCCCCGACCGGCTGATGCAGCCCGGCCTCGATCGCAAAGGCGCGGGCGCGCAGCGGGGCGATCTCCTCCGGGGTGCTGTCGGGGAAGAAGTTTTGGATGCCCGCATTGGTGCCCTGCATCGCGCCGTCGAGCAGCGTCGTCACCTCGAAATCGCCGAGCTTCATGCGCAGGAAGCGAGGCGGGTTGGGGCCCATTTGCGGCGGCAGCGGCCCGCGTTCGGCCTGGGCGGGCAGGCCCGTGGCCAGCGCGACGGCAGCCGCGGCGCTACCGAGCATGGCATGGCGGCGGTCAATCGGCATGATCCTCTCCCCTGTTGCGGCAGCGCAGAGATACGAGGTGGGCGCTCCCCGTTCCAGGGGCCATCGCGGCGACCGCCACAGCCGGAGGCCGCCTGGCGCGAGCGGGCGCCGTCGGGCCGGCCCTTGCGGCCCGCGCGCCCAAGGGGGCCGCCCGTCCGGTCTGTCATGTGATGATCGCCCCGGCATGACGGCGACGTCATCCGCCCGACATACAGGGAAAGCGCTCTCCTGGCCGATGGCGGGCAGGCAGCCTGCCGGCCTTCTTTCCCAGCATGCTCGAGAGAGGGCAGCCGGCGAGGAGACGGCCCGCCTGCTGCAGCCGGGCGCCATCCCGGCCTGGGCGCGGAGCGGCGCACCCGGCCCCAGGCGGATCGGCGCGCCGCCGGGCGGCAGGCCCGCCCAGCCTCGGTCGGGGCGTGCTAGCGCAGCGCTGCGGCGACCGCCGCCGCGAACTCCCTCGCCTGCTCGAGCCGGCCTTCGCGCCGCGCCATGGTCAACCGCAGCTGGATGAGGTTGCGCCCCCGCGCGCCGCTGCAGAGCAGGCTGTCCACCGGCTGGCGGCCAAAGTGCCCGCCCAGTTCGACGCAGCGGAAGAAGGCCTCTCGCCCAGCGGGCAGATCAAGCCGGGCCTGTTCGCCTAGCCGGCGATGGGCAGCGGCGGCGCCGGTCACTTCCGCCACATGCTGTTGCAGCGCCGCTTCTGCGACAGGTGCCGCGGCCTGCGGGATGATGCGGACATAGCCGGCGATGACGCGGCCGGGATTGGCATAGGGGATCTCGAGCCCTGTCGCGCCGGCAGGCAGGGGCATGGCGCTGCCCCGCTGGAAGCTGCCGATCCGTTCCGGCAAGCGGGCTGCGACCTCTTGCCAAGAGGGTTCGGGCGCAGGGGTGAGGGCCGGACCATCACCGCCCTCCGGCACGCAGCCGATCAGCGGCAGGGCGGCGAGGAGAAGAAGGGCGGCGATCGGCCCGGGATGGCAGCGGCGCTTCCTCATGCCGGCGGGGATAGACCAGCGGCTGCGGCCGGTCACCCCCGCGGGCAACCGGCCGCCTCTCGGGCGCGCCTCGCCCCGGCTATTCGCCGGGCGCGGGGGCGGTGCGATGCGCGGATGTCTGCGTCGGTTTCGGATCATCGGCCGGGGCCGGCCGCCTTTCGTTGCGGCGGACGATGCGCAGCACCGCATCCACCGCGAGGGCCGCCACCATCGCCAGCACGAAGACCTGGATCAGCGTGGCCAAGGCCCACAGGGCCGGCGGGAAGACGCCGGGCAGCGCCAGATAGCCGAGCGGCAGCATCAGGAAGGCGTAGGAGCCCGGGACCTTGCCCGCCACCTCATTGGTGCCGGACCAGATCATCTCGACCGCCACATAGAGGATGATGGCGAGGCCCACCCAGGCGATCCAGCGGTGCCGGTTGAGCAGGTTGGCGATCAGCGTCGCCGCCACGCCCATCAGCACGACCGAGATGGCGAGGCCAATGATGAGGATATAGGGATGCTCCTTCGCCGCGCCGGCGACCGCGAGCACATTATCCAGGCTCATCGAGACGTCGGCGACGAGGATCTGGGTGATCGCCTGGCGCATGGTCTTGCGCGGGGCCTTCGCCTCGGCCTCGGCCAGCAGCTGGTCGAGATCCTCCTCGTGGCCGCCCTCGCGCAGCTCGCGGTACATCTTCCAGCAGACCCAGAGCAGCAGGATGCCGCCGGCGAGGGTGATGCCGACGATCTGCAGCAGCTGCACCGTGATCGAGGCGAAGGCGATGCGCATCACGGTGGCAGCGATGATGCCCCAGAAGATCGCCTGCCGGCGCTGCTGCGGCGGCAGCCCTGCAGCCGCCATGCCGACCACGATCGCATTGTCGCCTGCCAGCACGATGTCAATCAGCAGGACCTGGAAGAGGGGGACGAGCCACTCCGGCATGACGACGCGAGACCTCCGAGCGGACACCTTCCGGCGTCCATGATTACCTAGCCTTCATCCCGCGGAAAGCCGCAGGATTCCTTGGCCCTAGCCTTGCGCCGGGCGGCCGGTTTTGTCCAGCGCAAAGCCGTGGCATGAGGCGCGCGCCGCCGGCGGCGGGGGCAGAGGATGAAGGAGTGAGGGGATGGTCCCGCGCTATACGCGACCGGAGATGGCAGCGATCTGGTCGCCCGAGGAGCGTTTCCGCATCTGGTTCGAGATCGAGGCCCTGGCCGCCGAAGCCATGGCCGAGATCGGCGCCATCCCTGCCGAGGCCGCCCGCGAGATCCGGCAGAAGGGTGCGCCGCGTGCCGCCGCGATCGATGCCGCCGCGGTGGCCGAGATCGAGGCGATCGAGCGCGTCACGCGCCATGACGTGATCGCCTTCCTCACCTGGATGGCCGAGGGGATCGGGCCGGCGGCGCGCTTCATGCACCAGGGCATGACCAGTTCCGACGTGCTGGACACCGCCCTTGCCGTGCAGCTCGCCCGCGCGACCGACCTCCTGATCGCCGATGTCGAGGCGCTGCTCGCTGCGCTGCGCGCGCGCGCCCTCGAGCACAAATTCACCCCCACCATCGGCCGCAGCCACGGCATCCATGCCGAGCCCACCACTTTCGGCCTCAAGCTCGCCGGGCACTATGCGGAGTTCGCGCGCAACCTGGAGCGGCTGCGCGCAGCCCGGGCCGAGATCGCGACCTGCGCGATCTCGGGCGCGGTCGGCACCTTCGCCCAGGTGGATCCGCGCGTGGAGGCCTATGTCGCGGCACGCCTCGGCCTTCGGGTCGAGCCGATCTCAACCCAGGTCATCCCGCGCGACCGGCATGCCGCCTATTTCGCCACCCTGGCGGTGCTGGCCGGCGGTATCGAGCGGCTGGCCCTGGAGGTGCGCCACCTCCAGCGCAGCGAGGTGCGCGAGGCCGAAGAGTTCTTCCATGCCGGACAGAAGGGCAGTTCGGCCATGCCGCACAAGCGCAATCCGGTGCTGAGCGAAAACCTCACTGGCCTCGCGCGGCTGATCCGCGGCTATGCCCTGCCCGCGCTCGAGAACATCGCCCTCTGGCATGAGCGGGATATCAGCCACTCGAGCGTCGAGCGCGTGATCGCCCCCGATGCCACCATCGCGCTCGATTTCGCCCTCCATCGGCTGACCGGGATGATCCGCGACCTGACCGTCTATCCTGACCAGATGGCGCGCAATCTCGGGCTGCTGGGCGGCGTGATACACAGCCAGAAGGTGCTGCTCGCCCTGACCCGCAGCGGGATGAGCCGGGAGGATGCCTATGCCCGGGTGCAGGCGGCGGCGATGGCGACCTGGAATGCCCTCGGCACCCCGCAGGCGCGCAGCTTCCGGGAGAATCTGCTGGCCGATCCCGAAGTGGCGGCCCGGCTCGGTGCCGCAGGGGTGGATGCCGCGCTCGACCCGGCTGCCGACTTCGCCCATGTCGAGACGATTTTCGCCCGGGTTTTCGGCGAAAAGACGCCCTGATTCCGCCGCATGGCTGTATCATGCTGGCGGCATGGCAAAGAGGAGCAGCCCAATGCCCAGCACGGCGATCAAGATCCTGGCCCTGCCGGCGGTGGCGGCGGGGCTGCTGGCTGCAGCGCCGTCGGCCGCCGCCTATGACCCGTTCGGCAGCGTCTCCTTTGGCGTGAGCTTCGGCTTCGGGCCGCCGCCGGTCTATGTGGCGCCGCCGCCCGTCTACCTGGCGCCGCCGCCGATCGTGCATCTGCCCCCGCCGCGGCCGGTCTATGTGCCGCCGCCGGTCGTCTACGTGCCCCCGCCCAGGGTGGTCTACGTCCCCCCACCCCGGGTGATCGCCCCGCCCCCCGTGGTCATCGCGCCGCGGCCCTATCACACCCACTGGCACCCCCGCCCCTACCGCCGCCACTGGTGAGGGGGGGGGCGGACCGGGTGAGGAGGGGCGCACCGGTCGTGGTGGCCCTGCCCCGGCTGCTTTGCTATATGGCAGCGGTATTCGGGAAAAGCATGCCATGGCACGCAGGCGCCAACTCTACGAGGGCAAGGCGAAGATCCTCTTCGAGGGGCCGGAACCCGGTACCCTCGTTCAGTATTTCAAGGACGACGCGACCGCCTTCAACGCGCAGAAGCGAGGCACGATCACCGGCAAGGGCGTGCTCAACAACCGCATCAGCGAATATCTGATGACGCGGTTGAACGAGATCGGCGTGCCCACCCACTTCATCCGCCGGCTCAACATGCGCGAGCAGTTGATCCGCGAGGTGGAGATCATCCCGCTTGAAGTGGTGGTGCGCAACGTGGCCGCGGGCTCGCTCGCGCAGCGGCTCGGCATCGAGGAAGGCACGCAACTGCCGCGTTCGATCATTGAATTCTACTACAAGAACGACAAGCTTGGCGATCCGATGGTGTCGGAGGAGCACATCACCGCCTTCGGCTGGGCCACCCCGCAGGAGATCGACGACATCATGGCGCTGGCGATCCGGGTCAACGACTTTTTGTCGGGGGTGTTCCTCGGTGTCGGCATCCGGCTCGTCGATTTCAAGGTCGAGTTTGGTCGTCTGTGGGAGAACAACGACCAAATGCGTATTGTGCTTGCTGATGAAATCAGTCCGGATTGCTGCCGGCTCTGGGACATGTCCTCGGGCGACAAGCTTGATAAGGAC
>JANWYF010000064.1 GCA_025057055.1 Rhodovarius sp.
GGGCGGGTGGTGCTGGCGGGCTATTGCATGGGGGGGCTGCTCGCCCTGGCTGCGGCCTTGCGCCGGCCGGAACGCGTCCGTGCCCTCGCGCTGATCGCAACGCCCTGGGATTTCCACGCCGGCGATGCACGGCGCGCCCGCGCCCTGGCCGGGCTGCTGCCGGGGCTCGAGCCGGTGCTGGAGGCGACCGGCGCGCTGCCCGTCGATGCGCTGCAGGTGCTCTTTGCCGCCCTTGATCCCTTTGCCATTGCCGAGAAATACCGCGCCTTCGGCCGCCTGCGGCAGGACGGGCCGCGCGCCCGGCGCTTCGTCGTGCTCGAGGACTGGCTGAACGATGGCGTGCCGCTGCCGGCCCCGGTGGCGCGGGAGACGCTGGGCGGCTGGTACGGCCGCAACGAGCCGGCGCGCGGGCAATGGCTGGTGGCCGGCCTGCCGGTGCGGCCCGAGGCCTGGGCGGGCCCGGCCTTTGTCGCCGTCCCGCGGCGGGACCGCATCGTGCCGCCGGCATCGAGCCGTCCGCTGGCGGCCATGCCCGGGGCCTGCCTGCACGAGGCCGCGGCCGGTCACATCGGCATGGTCGCCGGGGAGGGGGCGGAGGCGGCGCTGTGGCGCCCGCTATCGGCATGGTTGCGCGCGCTGTGACGGCGCGCGAGAGTGCGGCGCACAAGAGGAGGGAGGGCCAGCCCACCATGACCGAGATCGTCATCGCATCGGCCGCGCGCACGCCGGTCGGCTCCTTCAACGGCGCTTTCGCGTCCTTGCCCGCGCATGCGCTGGGACAGGTGGCGATCAGCGCCGCCCTGGCGCGCGCCGGCGTCGCACCCGAGGAGGTGGACGAGGTGATCATGGGCCAGATCCTGACCGCCGGGGCCGGTCAGAACCCGGCGCGGCAGGCGGCCATGGCGGCCGGTATCCCGGCGGAGAAGACCGCCTTCGGCATCAATCAGCTCTGCGGTTCGGGGCTGCGGGCGGTGGCGCTGGCGGCGCAGCAGATCGCGGCCGGCGATGCGTCGATCGTGGTGGCCGGCGGGCAGGAGAGCATGACCCAGGCGCCGCACTGCGCCAACCTGCGCGCCGGGCAGAAGATGGGCAGCCTGGAGCTGGTCGATACCATGCTCAAGGACGGGCTGTGGGATGCCTTCCACGGCTACCACATGGGCAATACGGCCGAGAATGTGGCGCAGCGCTATCAGATCACGCGCCAGGAGCAGGACGAATTCGCCTACCACTCCCAGCGCAAGGCGGGGGAGGCGATCGCCGCCGGGCGCTTCCGCGACGAGATCGCGCCGGTGACGGTCAAGACCCGCAAGGGCGATGTGGTGGTCGAAGCCGACGAATACCCCCGGCCGGATACGACGGTCGAGGTCCTGGCCAAGCTGCGCCCCGCCTTCAGCAAGGAGGGCACGGTGACGGCGGGCAATGCCTCGGGCATCAATGACGGGGCGGCGGCGGTGGTGGTGATGAGTGCAGCCGAGGCGCAGCGCCGTGGCATCACGCCGATGGCGCGCATCGTCTCCTGGGCGACCGCCGGCGTGGACCCGGCGATCATGGGCACGGGCCCGGTGCCGGCCAGCCGCAAGGCCTTGGCCAAGGCGGGCTGGAAGGTGGAGGACCTGGACCTGATCGAGGCCAATGAGGCCTTCGCCGCCCAGGCGATCGCCGTCAACAAGGATATGGGGTGGGATCCGGCCAAGGTGAACGTCAACGGCGGGGCGATCGCGTTGGGCCACCCGATCGGGGCTTCCGGCGCGCGGGTGCTTGCTACGCTGCTCTATGAGATGCAGCGGCGCAACGCCAAGCGGGGCCTGGCCACGCTGTGCATCGGGGGTGGCATGGGCGTGGCGATGTGCGTGGAACGGGCGTAAGGGCGGGCGCGGTCAGCCGGGACCGAGCCCGCCGGCCGGGTGGCGGGTCACGGGTGGGGCGGAGGCCGCAAGGCGGCCCGCAACCCGGGCGGTGGCGGTCGATGGCGGTGGCGGGCGCTGGCCACGGGCAAGCAGCAAACGGCGAGAGGCTGACCGAATATTGCGCTGGATGTGACGGCTGGCCGGATGGATCAAAAAAATGCGACTTGCAACGGCCCCTCGCATGAGACAGCCTTAACAAAAGCAGGTGAAGGCGGCGTGGCTCCGCCTTCCGCTTTCTCTCGGCCGTAGGGGAAGGCGGCAAGCAGGCGGTGGCCGTTGGAATCTGGCGGGGAGTTGGCTGAGCAGCTGAGAGGAACAGCGATGCCTGGCTTCATCACACAAGTGGATTTGG
>JANWYF010000083.1 GCA_025057055.1 Rhodovarius sp.
TTCATACTGGTGCTGGAACAGGTGCGATTGCACCTGCGCCACCGTATCCATGGTGACGGTGACGATGATGAGGAGCGACGTGCCACCGAAATAGAACGGCACCCCGTAATTGGCGATCAGGAGCTCCGGGATCAGGCAGACGATGCAGAGATAGATCGCACCGACCGCGGTCAGCCGCGTCAGCACGCGGTCGAGATATTCCGCCGTGTTCTGCCCCGGCCGGATTCCCGGCACGAAGCCGCCATATTTCCTGAGGTTGTCCGCCGTCTCCGCCGGGTTGAACACCACCGCCGTGTAGAAGAAGGCGAAGAAGACGATCATCACCATATACAGGAGCATATAGGCCGGCTGCCCGTGGCCGAGCTGCGCCGCCAGCCACTGCAGCCAACCCCCAGCCTCCGTATCGGTGCTGAAACCGGCAATGGTGGCCGGCAACAACAGCAGGGAGGAGGCGAAGATCGGCGGGATCACCCCGGCGGTGTTGAGCTTGAGGGGCAGATGGGTGCTCTCCCCGCCCATCATCCGGTTGCCGACCTGACGCTTCGGATACTGGACGGGAATGCGCCGCTGGGCCCGCTCGACGAAGACCACGCCCGCGATGATGAGCACCGCAGCGATCAGGAAGAAAATGATGAAAAAGGTCGACAAGGCGCCGGTCCGACCGAGCTCCAGCGTGGCGACCAGCGCAGAGGGCAGATTGGCGACGATCCCGGCGAAGATGATGAGGGAGATCCCATTGCCCACGCCGCGCGCGGTGATCTGCTCACCCAGCCACATCAGGAACATGGTCCCGCCGGTCAGCGTCACCACGCAGGAGAACCGGAAGAACCAGCCGGGATCAGCCACCGCCGGGCCACTCGCCCCGCGCATGCCCTCAAGCCCGATGGCAATGCCATAGGCCTGCACCACCGCGATGCCGAGCGTGAGATAGCGCGTATATTGGTTGAGCTTCTTCCGCCCCGTCTCACCCTCTTTCTTCAGCGCCTCCCAGGAGGGGATGGCAGCCGTCAGCAGCTGCACGATGATCGCCGCCGAGATGTACGGCATGATGTTAAGGGCGAAGACCGTCATGCGGCCGAGCGCCCCGCCGGTGAACATGTCGAACATGCCGAGGATGCCGCCGCCATGCTGGCGCAGCATCTCTCCCATCACCGCGGCATCGACGCCCGGCACCGGCACATAGGTGCCGATGCGATAGACGATCAGGGCGCCCAGCGTGAACCAGATGCGCTTCTTGAGCTCGGTGGCCTTGGCAAGCACACTGAGGTTCAGGCTGGCAGCCAACTGCTCGGTCGCGGAAGCCATACACCCTCTTTCCGACAGCGCTCACGCCCGGGGCATCGGCCCAGGGCGCGCCGCATTCTAGCCGATCCGTCGCACCGGTGGGCGGCGCCTTTCAGTCGGCCGCGGCCTCGGCCGCAGCACCGATCAGCGTGACCGACCCCCCGGCCGCCTGCACCGCAGCCAGCGCCGCCGCCGAGGCCCCGCTGACCGTCAGATGCACCGGCCGGGTGATCTGCCCCTTGGCCAGCAGCCGCACCCCGGCCAGGCGCGAGGCCCGGCGCACCACACCGGCTGCGCGCAGCATCTCCTCGGTCAGGGGCTGATCGGCGGGCAGCCGCCCCTCGGCAATCGCCCGATCCAGCGCCCCGAGATTGAGCGGCGCATATTCCTTGCGGAAGGGGTTCTTGAAACCGCGCTTGGGCAGGCGCCGATAGAGGGGCAGCTGCCCGCCCTCAAACCCGTTCAGCGCCACGCCCGTCCGCGCCTTCTGGCCCTTGATGCCGCGCCCGCAGGTCTTGCCCTTGCCCGAGCCGATGCCGCGACCGACCCGCTTGAACTTCCGCCGCGCGCCCGGGTTGTCGCGCACCTCGTTGAGCTTCATCGCATCCTCCTCCACGGCCGCCCGCCGCCGGCACGCGCCGCCCCAGGGATAGCCCCCGGCGCAGCCGCGGCGGCACCACCCGGCCGGCTACTGCTCCACCCGCACCAGATGCGCGACCTTGCGGATCATGCCCCGCACGGCGGGGGTGTCCTCCAGTTCGCGCACGCGGTTGATCTTGTTCAGGCCGAGGCCGATCAGCGTCTCCCGCTGGCCCGGCTTGCGCCCGATGGGCGAGGCCACCTGACGCACCCTCAAGGTCGACTTCCGCTCAGACATGCGCCCCCTCCGTCGGCTCCTCGCGGCGATGGGCCAGGATCTCCTGCACCTTCTTGCCGCGCCGTTGGGCGACGCTGCGCGGGCTGGCGGCCGCCTGCAGCGCGGCGAAAGTGGCCTTCACCATATTGTGCGGATTGCGGGTGCCGATGCATTTGGCCACCACATCCGCCAGACCGAGACTCTCGAAGACGGCACGCATCGGACCGCCCGCGATGATCCCCGTGCCAGGCGGCGCCGCGCGCAGGATGACGCGACCGGCGCCAAACTCCCCGGTCACGTCATGGTGCAGCGTCCGCCCCTCGCGCATCGGCACACGGATCATGCTGCGCTTGGCCCGTTCGGTCGCCTTGCGGATCGCCTCCGGCACCTCCCGCGCCTTGCCCGAACCCCAGCCGACGCGGCCCCTCTGATCGCCCACCACGACCAGCGCGGCGAAGCTGAAGCGGCGCCCGCCCTTCACCACCTTGGCCACGCGATTGACGGTGACGAGCTTGTCCTTGAGCTCCTCGGCCTCCAGCCGCTCCGGCTGGCGGCCCTCTTCCCGGCCGCGGCCGCGCCCGCGACCCCGCCGCGGCTGCTCCTCGCCCACCTCAGCAGCGCTGCGCGCATCTCGTGCCATCGCTCGGCCCCTCAGAAGTTAAGCCCGCCCTCGCGGGCGGCTTCGGCCAGCGCCTTGACGCGGCCATGATAGAGATACGGCCCCCGATCGAAGACCACTTCCTTGATCCCGGCCGCCAGGGCACGTTCGGCGACCAGCCGGCCGACCGCGGCCGCCGCCGCCTTGTCGGCGCCGGTGCGCAGCGTCTCCCGCAACGCCTTCTCGAGCGTCGAGGCAGCCGCCAGCGTTCGGCCCTGCCGGTCGTCGATGATCTGGGCATAGATGTGCCGGCTGGAGCGGAACACCGACAGGCGCAGCCGCCCCCCACCCTTCTGCTTCAGCGCATAGCGCAGCCGCCGGCGGCGGCGTTCCTGGGGTGTCAACTTCTCGGGCATTACTTCTTCTTACCCTCCTTCCGGAGGATGGTCTCGTTCTCGTACTTGATGCCCTTGCCCTTGTAGGGTTCGGGCGGACGGAAGGCACGGATCTCGGCCGCCACCTGGCCCACCAGGCGCTTGTCGATCCCCTCGACCTTGATCGAGGTCGGCTTCTCGCAGGTGATCTTGATGCCCTTGGGCACGGGGTAGCGCACCTCGTGGCTGAAGCCGAGGTTGAGCACCAGCTCATTGCCCTGCACCGCGGCGCGATAACCGGTGCCGTTGATCTCCATCGACTTCGAGTAGCCAGAGGAGACGCCGACCACCATCCCGTTGATCAGGCTGCGCGTGGTGCCCCACATGGTGCGCGCGCGCACGCTATCGTTGCGCGGCTTCACCGCCACCCCGGAGGCGCCGACCTCCACATCCACATCATCGGAGAGGTCCATGCGCAGCTCGCCCAGCCGGCCCTTGGCGATGACCGTGCGCCCCTGCAGCGCAACCGTCACCCCGGCCGGAATCGGCACCGGATATTTGCCGACGCGCGACATCCGACCCTCCCTCAGAACACGCGGCAGAGGACCTCGCCGCCGACATTGGCGGCGCGGGCCTTCTGGTCGCTCATCACGCCCTTGGGCGTGGACAGGATCTGCGTCCCGAGCCCGGCGTAGAAGGGCTTGAGCTCGCTGATCTTGGAATAGACCCGGCGGCTCGGCTTGGAGACACGGGTGATCTCCTTGATCGCCGGCTGACCGTCGGAATACTTGAGCTCGATGACGAGCTGCGCGACACCGGGACGCAGCTCCTCCCGCTGCCAGCCGCGGATATAGCCCTCGCTCTTCAGCACCTCGAGCACCGCTTCCTTCAGGCGGCTCGCCGGAACGGTGCAGCGCGCCTGGCGCGCGTGCATCGCATTCCGCATGCGGGTGAGCATATCGCCCAGCGGATCGGACATCGCCATGCCGGGCCCTCCCTACCAGCTCGCCTTGACCACGCCGGGCAGCTGGCCGCTGTTGGCCATCTGCCGCAGCATGTTCCGGCACAGCTTGAACTTGCGGTAGTTGCCGCGCGGCCGGCCGGTGATCTCGCAACGCAGGCGCACCCGCACCTTGGCCCCATTGCGCGGCAGCTGCGCGAGCTTGAGCGTCGCCGCGAAGCGCTCCTCGATCGGCAGCGCGCGGTTCATCACCACGGCCTTGAGCGCCGCCCGCTTGGCGGCATAGGCCGCCGCCAGCTTTTCCCGACGCTTGTTCTTCTCGATGGCAGAAATCTTCGCCATGTCGATCCTATCCTCCGGAACCTTTCCGCCCGCGGGCGGAGGTCTTCCCAAGTCTCAGCTGGTGAACGGCAGATCGAAGGCCTTGAGCAGGGCCTTCGCCTCCTTGTCCGTCCTGGCGGTGGTGACGAAGGTGATGTCCATGCCGCGCACGGCATCGACCTTGTCGTAGACGATCTCGGGGAAGACGATCTGCTCCTTCAGGCCGAAGGTATAGTTCCCCCGGCCATCGAAGCCACGATTCCCCGGAATGCCGCGGAAGTCGCGCACGCGCGGCAGGGCGATGGTCACCAGCCGGTCGAGGAACTCATACATCCGCGCCCGCCGCAGCGTGACCTTGCAGCCGATCGCCTGCCCCGCGCGGATCTTGAAGCCCGCGATCGCCTTGCGCGCCCGGGTGCGCACCGGCTTCTGCCCGGAAATCAACGCAAGATCCGCCACCGCCGCATCCAGCTTCTTCTGGTCGGCGGCCGCCTCGCCCACGCCCATGTTGATGACGATCTTCTCGAGCTTGGGCACCTGCATCGGGTTGCGGTAGCCGAACTCCTGCATCAGGGCCGGACGCACCTTCTCCCGATAATGGCGGGCCAGCCGCGGCTCCCCGGCGCTCGCGATCGCCTTGCCCGGGGCGGCCGGCACATTGTACTGCGCGCGCCCGCTCTCGCCGGCACCCGCACCGCCCTTGCCCTTCGCCGCCGGCGCGGCGCCCTTCTTCGTACCGCTCATGTGTCGAGAACCTCACCCGAGGCCTTGGAGACGCGCACCTTCCGCCCGTCCTCCAGCACCTTGAAGCCAACCCGCGTCGGCTTGTCCGTCTTGGGGTCGATCAGCGCGAGGTTGGAGAGGTGGATCGGCGCCTCCTTGGTGATGATGCCGCCGGGACGGCCGAGGCCGGCCGGCTTCTGGTGCCGCTTGACCAGCCGCACCCCCTGCACCAGCGCCACCCCCTTGGAGGGAAAGACGCGCAGCACCTCACCCCGCTTGCCCTTGTCTGAGCCGGTCAGCACCTGGACCCTGTCGCCCTTCTTGATCTTGGCCGCCATGGTCAGAGCACCTCCGGCGCCAGCGAGATGATCTTCATGAACTTCTTCGCCCGCAGCTCGCGCACCACCGGGCCGAAGATGCGGGTGCCGATCGGCTCGTTCTGCTTGTTGATCAGCACCGCCGCATTCTTGTCGAAGCGGATGATGCTGCCGTCGGGACGACGGACGGGATAGGCCGTGCGCACGATCACCGCGCGCTCCACCGACCCCTTCTTGACCTTGCCGCGCGGCATCGCCTCCTTCACCGCCACCACGATGACATCGCCCACCGTCGCTGTCTTGCGCTTGGAGCCGCCGAGCACCTTGATGCACTGCACCCGCTTGGCGCCGCTGTTGTCGGCGACATCGAGATTGGTCTCGACGCTGATCATGCCGAACCCTCCCCGCCAAAGGCCGCCGGACGCGGCACCGGCGTGCCGTTGCAAGCAATCAGCAGCCAGCTCTTGCGCTTGCTGATCGGCCGGCACTCCTCGATGGTGACGATGTCGCCTTCCTTGGCGATGCCGGCCTCGTCATGGGCAGCATACTTCTTGGAACGCCGGATGATCTTCTTGTAGAGCGGGTGCATCACGCGACGTTCGACAAGCACCGTGATGGTCTTGTCCATCTTGTCGCTGACGACCCGCCCGGTGAGGACGCGCTTCGGCATGGGCCGGGGTCTCCTCTCGGGTCACTTCTTGACGGCCGCAGCGCGTGCGCGCTCGGCCTGGATGGTCTTGATGCGGGCAATATCGCGGCGGACCGCGCGGATGCGCCCGGTCGCCTCGAGCTGGCCAGTCGCACGCTGGAAGCGCAGGTTGAACTGCTCCTTGCGCAGCTCCAGCAGCATCGCGGCCAGTTCGTCGGAGCTCTTGGCGCGCAGATCGGCAGGCTTGGTCATCTCAGCCCTCCACCCCCAGGCGAGAGACGATCTTGGTCTTGATCGGCAGCTTGGCCGCACCAAGGGTCAGGGCCTCGGTCGCCGTCTCCTGGCTGACGCCGTCCACCTCGAACATGATGCGGCCGGGCTTGACACGGCAGATCCAGTATTCCGGGCTGCCCTTGCCCGAGCCCATGCGCACTTCCGCCGGCTTGGTGGTGACCGGAATGTCCGGGAAGATGCGGATCCACACCCTGCCCTGGCGCTTCATGGCGCGCGTGATGGCGCGGCGCGCCGCCTCGATCTGGCGCGCGGTCACGCGCTCGGGCTCCAGCGCCTTCAGGCCATAGCCGCCGAAGGCGAGGGAATAGCCCCCCTTCGCCATGCCTTTGATGCGGCCCTTATGCGCCTTGCGGTACTTGGTACGCTTGGGCGACAGCATGTCTCAGTTCCTCAGCGTTGCGGCGCCTGTTCAGCGGCGCGCTTGTCCTGCGCCATCGGATCATGGGCCATGATCTCGCCCTTGAAGATCCAGACCTTCACGCCGCAGGTGCCATAGGTGGTCTTGGCGGTGGCCGTGCCGTAGTCGATGTCTGCGCGCAGGGTGTGCAGCGGCACCCGCCCCTCGCGGTACCACTCCATCCGCGCGATCTCGGCCCCGCCCAGCCGGCCGGAGCAGTTGATCCGGATCCCCTGCGCGCCAAGCCGCATCGCCGCCTGCACGGCGCGCTTCATCGCGCGGCGGAACGCCACCCGCCGCTCGAGCTGCTGGGCGATGCTCTCCGCCACCAGGGTCGCATCGAGTTCGGGCTTGCGGATCTCGAGGATGTTGAGCGCAACCTCGGTCCCGGTCAGCTTGGCCAGGTCCTTGCGCAGCGCCTCGATATCCGCGCCCTTCTTGCCGATGACCACACCCGGCCGCGCCGCGTGGATGGTCACCCGCGGCTTCTTCGCCGGCCGTTCGATGACGATGCGCGACACCCCGGCACCCTTGAGGCGCTCGCGCAGCATCTCGCGCAGCTTCACATCCTCGTGCAGCAGCTTGGCATAGTCTTCGTCGGCGAACCAGCGGCTGTCCCAGGTGCGGTTGATGCCGAGGCGCAGGCCGATCGGATTGACTTTCTGACCCATCTCAGGCGGCCTCCTGCGGTGCGCTCTGCTCGGCCACCACGATCCTGAGGTGGCTGAACCACTTCTCGACCCGCGCGGCGCGTCCGCGACCACGGGCATGGAAGCGCTTCATGACCATCACCCGCCCGACCTCGGCGCGCGCGACGATCAGCCGATCGACATCGAGCTGATGGTTGTTCTCGGCATTGGCGATCGCGCTCTCCAGCGTCTTCTTCACGGTGCGCGCAATCCGCCGCTTGCTGAAGGTCAACAGCGCGATCGCATCCTGCGCGCGCGCGCCGCGGATCGTCGCCGCCACCAGGTTGAGCTTCCTGGGCGAGACCCGGATGTTGTAGGTGACCGCCTGCGCCTCGTTGTCCGACAGACGGCGGGGATGCTTGGGCTTGCTCATCTGCGTCGTGCTCGCATGCGCTCGCGGTTCAGCCCCGCTTGGCCTTCTTGTCCCCGCCGTGGCCGGTGAAGGTCCGGGTGGGCGAGAACTCGCCGAACTTGTGGCCGACCATGTTCTCCGTCACCTGCACCGGCAGGAACTTCCGCCCGTTGTAGACGCCGAAGGTCAGCCCCACGAACTGCGGCAGGATGGTGCTGCGGCGGGACCAGATGCGGATCACCTCATTGCGGCCGGAGGCGCGCACCGCCTCCGCCTTCTTCAGCAGATAGCCGTCCACGAACGGCCCCTTCCAGACGCTACGCGGCATCGCCCTCAGCCCTTCGTCGCGTTGCGGCGGCGCAGGATCATGCGATCCGTCCGCTTGTTGTTGCGGGTCTTGGCGCCCTTGGTCGGCTTGCCCCAGGGCGTCACCGGATGACGGCCGCCGCTGGTGCGGCCCTCGCCGCCGCCATGCGGATGATCGATCGGATTCATCGACACCCCGCGGTTGTGCGGGCGGAACCCCATCCAACGCTTGCGCCCGGCCTTGCCGATCTGCTGGTTGCCGTGATCCGGGTTCGACACCGCCCCGATCGAGGCCATGCACTCGGCCCGCACCACACGCAGCTCCCCCGACATCAGCTTGAGCTGCGCATAACCGGCATCCTTGCCGACCAGCTGGGCGAAGGTCCCGGCCGCGCGCGCCAGCTTGCCGCCGGCACCCGGCTTCATCTCGATGTTGTGCACGATGGTGCCCACCGGAATATTGGCGAGCGGCATCGCATTGCCCGGCTTGATGTCGGCCCGCTGGCCCGAGATCACCACATCCCCGGCCTTCAGCCGCTGCGGCGCCAGGATGTAGGAGAGCTCCCCATCGGCGTAGCGGATCAGCGCAATGAAGGCGCTGCGGTTCGGGTCATACTCCAGCCGCTCCACCGTGGCCGGCACGTCGAACTTGCGGCGCTTGAAATCCACCAGGCGATAGGCCTGCTTGTGCCCGCCGCCGCGGAAACGCACCGTGATCCGGCCCTGGTTGTTGCGCCCGCCGGTGGAATGCTGCCCCCGGGTCAGCGCCTTGACCGGCTTTCCCTTCCACAGCTCCGAACGGTCGATCAGCACCGTGCCGCGCAGGCTTGGCGTGACCGGGTTGAAATGCTTGAGCGCCATGGCGTTACGACAGCCCCGTGGTCAGGTCGATGCTCTGGCCCGGAGCGAGCCGCACCATCGCCTTCTTCCAATCCGACCGCTGGCCAGGACGGCCGCGGAAACGCTTGCTCTTGCCCTTCATGACGATGGTGTTGACCGCCACCACCTGGACACCGAACAGGCCCTCAACCGCCTGCTTGATGTCGCGCTTGGTCGCATCCATCGCCACGCGGAAGACGAACTGGCCCTTCTCGCTCAGGCTGGTCGCCTTCTCGGTGATCACGGGCGAGAGCAGGGTCCTGTACATCCGCTCCCGCGACATCGGTGCCGGACGCGGGGGCTTCGAAACCGGCGCGCTCATGACAGCCGCTCCTTCAGCGCTTCGACGCCCGCCCGCGTCACCGCGAGCACGTCGTGCTTGAGAATGTCGTAGACATTGGCGCCCACGGACGGCATCGCCTGCACGCCGGGAATGTTGCGCAGGGCGCGCTTGAAGCCCTCGTCCACCTGCGCATCGACGACCAGGGCCGAGGACCACCCGAGCGCCTTGAGCTTGCGTGCCATGTCGCGGGTCTTGGCCACACCCGCCGCCGCATCCAGCACCACAAGCTTGCCCTCGGCCGCCTTCTGGCTGAGCGCAGAGATCAGCCCAAGGCGCCGCACCTTCTTGGGCAGCGAATAGCCGTGATCGCGCACCACGGGCCCATGGACAATCCCGCCCTTGCGGAACTGCGGCGCGCGCAGCGAACCCTGACGCGCCCGACCTGTCCCCTTCTGGCGATAGGGCTTCCTGGTGGTGCCCTGCACCTCGCCCATGCCCTTCACCTTGTGCGTGCCGGCCCGGCGCTTGGCCAGCTGCCAGTGCACGACGCGCGCCATGATGTCCACGCGCGGGGTCGCGCCGAAAATCGCGTCGGGGAGTTCGATCTCCCCCGCCGGCGCATTATCCAGGGTGATGACCTGCACCTGCATCGTCGTCGTCCTCAGGCCAGCGCCGCCGGATAGGGCGCCTCGGCCGGGCGCGGACGCTTCACCGCATCGCGCACCAGGACATAGGAACCCTTGGCCCCTGGCACCGCCCCCTTGATGAACAGCAGCCCCTTCTCAGCGTCGACGCCCGCCACCGTCAGGTTCTGGGTGGTCACGCGCTCACCGCCGAGATGGCCGGCCATCTTCTTGTTCTTGAAGGTCCGGCCGGGATCCTGCCGGTTGCCGGTGGAGCCGTGCGAGCGATGGCTGATCGATACGCCGTGCGAGGCCTCCAGCCCCGCGAAGTTCCAGCGCTTCATCGCGCCAGCGAAGCCCTTGCCCTTGCTGATGCCGGTGACATCGACCAGCTGCCCGGGCACGAAATGCGCGGCCGACAGCCGCGCCCCGGGCTCGAGCAGCGCATCCGGCGCCACCCGGAACTCGACGAGCTTGCGCGGCGCCTCGGCCCCGGCCTTGGCGAAATGCCCCTTGTTCGGCTTGCTCACGCGCTTCGGCTTCGCCTTGCCGAAGCCGAGCTGCACCGCCGTGTAGCCGTCCCGTTCGGCGGTGCGCTGCGCGATCACCCGCACCTCCTCGAGGTGGAGCAGCGTCACCGGCACGGTGGTGCCGTCCTCCTGGAACAGCCGTGTCATCCCAAGCTTGCGGGCGATCAACCCGGTGCGGCCATGGGTGGCCATCGTCCTCAGCCCCTCAGATCTTGATCTGGACGTCCACGCCGCTCGCGAGATCGAGCTTCATCAGCGCGTCCACGGTCTGCGGGGTGGGATCGACAATGTCGAGCAGCCGCCGATGCGTGCGGATCTCGAACTGCTCGCGGCTCTTCTTGTCGATGTGCGGGGAGCGGTTGACGGTGAAGCGCTCGATCCGCGTCGGCAGCGGGATCGGGCCCCGCACCTTCGCACCGGTCCGCTTGGCCGTGTTCACGATCTCCCGCGTGCTGCCGTCCAGCACGCGGTGATCGAAGGCCTGCAAGCGGATGCGGATATTCTGGCTGTCCATGGTCGCCTCACTTGACGATGCTGGCGACCACGCCTGCGCCGACGGTGCGGCCGCCCTCGCGGATGGCGAAGCGCAGGCCTTCGTCCATGGCGATCGGGGCGATCAGTTCGACGTCCATCGACACGTTATCGCCCGGCATCACCATCTCCACCCCCTCGGGCAGCTTGATGATGCCGGTCACATCGGTGGTGCGGAAGTAGAACTGCGGGCGATAGTTGGAGAAGAACGGCGTGTGCCGCCCGCCCTCCTCCTTGGTCAGGATATAGGCCTCGGCCTTGAAATGCGTGTGCGGCGTGATCGAACCAGGCGCCGCCAGCACCTGACCGCGCTCCACATCCTCACGCTTGGTGCCGCGCAGCAGCGCACCGATGTTGTCGCCCGCCTCGCCCTGGTCGAGCAGCTTGCGGAACATCTCCACACCCGTCACCGTGGTCTTCTGCGTCGGACGCAGACCCACGATCTCCACCTCGTCGCCGACCTTGACCACCCCGCGCTCGATCCGGCCCGTCACCACCGTGCCGCGACCAGAAATCGAGAACACGTCCTCAATCGGCATCAGGAAAGGACGATCCTTCGGCCGCTCAGGCTGCGGAATATACTCGTCCACCGCCTCCATCAGCTTGAGAATCGCCTGCTCACCGAGTTCGGGATCACGATCCTCCAGCGCGCACAGCGCCGAACCGCGAATGATCGGAATCTCATCGCCAGGGAACTTGTAGGCGGAGAGCAGCTCCCGCACCTCCATCTCCACCAGCTCGACCAGATCCGGATCGGCCATGTCCATCTTGTTGAGGAAGACCACCAGCGCCGGCACACCCACCTGACGCGCCAGCAGAATATGCTCGCGCGTCTGCGGCATCGGACCATCCGCCGCCGAAACCACCAGAATGGCACCATCCATCTGCGCCGCCCCGGTGATCATGTTCTTCACATAGTCCGCATGACCGGGACAATCGACATGCGCATAATGGCGCTTCTCAGTCTCATACTCGACATGCGCCGTGGAAATCGTAATGCCACGCGCACGCTCCTCCGGCGCCTTGTCAATCTGATCATACGCCGTATAGGTCGCACCACCACGCTTGGCCAACACCTTGGTAATCGCCGCCGTCAGCGACGTCTTACCATGATCCACATGGCCAATCGTCCCAATATTGCAGTGCGGCTTCGTCCGCTCAAACTTCGCCTTGGCCAT
>JANWYF010000204.1 GCA_025057055.1 Rhodovarius sp.
CGGAGGCTATCTCCGCCGCGCTTCGACCAGCACGCCCTTCTCACGCAGGGTCGCGATCTCCTCCGCCGAGAAGCCGTGCGCTGCCAGCACCGCGGCGTTGTCTTGGCCGAAGCGCGGCGGTTCGCGCCGGGTGCCCCCGGGCGTGCGCGACATCTTGATCGGCGTGCCGAGGCCGCGGAACCAGCCGAGCTCCGTGACCATCTCCCGGTGTTCGGTGTGGGGGGCGGCCATCGCCTGGTCGACATGGGTGACCGGCCCCGCCGGCAGCCCGGCGGCCAGCATGCGCGGGCAGAGGGCGAAGCCGTCCTCCTCGGCCAGGCGCGCATCGAGGATCGCGGTCAGCGCCTCGCGGTTGGTCACCCGTGCCTGATTGGTGGCAAAGCGCGGATCCTCCGGCAGTTCGCGCAGGCCCAGGAACTCGCACAATTTGCGAAAGGACCCGTCATTACCCACGCCGATGAAGATGTCGCAGGTGCGGGTGCGGAAAGTGGCATAGGGGGCGAGATTGGGATGCGGGTTGCCGGTCGGCACCGGCCGCCTGCCGTTGAGGAAATAGTTGGCCGCATGCGGATGCAAGAGCGCCATCCCGCAATCGTGCAGCGTCATGTCGAGGAACTGGCCGCGGCCGGAGCGGCTGCGCTCATGCAGCGCCATCAGGATCGCGATCGCCGAATAGAGCCCGGTGCCGAGATCGACGATCGGCGTGCCGATGCGGGTGGGCCCGGACTCCGGCGTGCCGTTGATCGACATCAGCCCGACCATGGCCTGCACGATCGCATCATAGCCCGGGGCGCCGCCGAGCGGGCCGGTCGCGCCGAAGCCCGAGATGCGGCAGTGGATCAGTCGCGGAAAGCGGAGGGAGAGCACCTCCTCATAGCCGAGCCCCCAGCGTTCCATGGTGCCGGGCTTGAAGTTCTCGACCAGCACATCCGCCCCTTCCAGCAGGCGAAGCAGCACCTGCCGGCCCTCCGGCTGCGCCAGGTCGAGGCCCACCGATTTCTTGTTGCGGTTGACGCCGATGAAGTAGGAGGCATCGCCCTCGTGAAAAGGCGGGCCCCAGTCGCGCACCTCATCGCCCTGCGGGGGTTCGAGCTTGATCACCTCTGCCCCGTGGTCGGAGAGGATCATGGTGCAATACGGCCCGCCAAGCACCCGGGTGAGGTCGATCACCTTGAGGCCGGCAAGCGCGCCCGCGCTGCGGGCGAGCCCCTTGCCTTCCACCTTGGGCAGCGCATCGGTCACGCGACAATCCTCCTCTCGAAGACGCGGGCGCAGAACTCCGGATAGGTCTCCAGCATCCGGTCGCAGACCGGCCCGCGCAGCAGGGCGAGCTCCTGCCGGGTGGGCGGAGGGGTCTGCGGCACCCGCTCGGGCAGGTCGAAGTCAAAGCCGGTGGCCGCGCGCACGGACTGCGGCGTCTGCCCGGGATGGACTGAGGCGAGGGAGAATCGCCCCCGGTCGGGGTGGAAGCGGAAGACACAGCGGCCGGTGACCAGCGCCTGCGCATGGCCGCGGCGGTAGACGCCGGGGGGCGAGATGCCGGGGGCGGAGACGATATCCACCCGCGGCACCAGCACGCGCGGCGAGTGCTCCTGGCGGAAGAGCAGGGTCCGCGGCGTCATCAGATACATGAAGGCGCTGCCGAAACTGCCGGGAAAGCGCACCTCCCGCCCCGGCCAAGCGCCGGTGCCGATCAGGTTGAGGTTGGCCTGCCCGTCGATCTGCCCGCCGCTCAGGAAGAAGAGATCGATGCGCCCCTGGCCGGTGAGGTCGAACAGCTCCCGCGTGCCCTCGGTGAAGGGGTTGCCGCGGCGCCGGTGCAGCAGAAACAGCTCGAGCGGCGCGCCGAGCTCGGTCGCCAGCCAGCACGCGGCGGCCGGGATGGGAGAGGCCGCCCCCACCGCCACGCGCCGGGCCGGCGGGGCGGAGGGATCCATGATCAGCCGGGCCAGGGCGACGGCGAGCAGCTCCTCGATCCGCCAGTCGCTCATGCCGGCAGCGCCTCGGCCGCGAAGACCTCGCGCTCCAGCCAGGCGCGGAAGCCCTCCTCGCTCTGCGCCATCCGGGCATATTCCGAGACATAGGCGGCGTCGTAGCCATACTCGTCGAGCAGCGCCGCCGGATGCGCCCCGCGCGGTGCCACCGCGATCGCCGTGATGTAGGTCGCGTGGATCGCTCCGGGGGCGAGGCGCTCATCCTCCAGCAGATTGCCCGGGACGATGCGCTCGACCGTCACCAGGCTCTCGCGCGCGGCATGGGCGATGGTGGCGCATTCGCGCCGCCGCCCGACCCAGACATTGCCCACCGCATCCGCCATCACGGCATGGAAGACCGCAATGTCCGGAGAGAGGGCGGGCAGCAGCACGATCTCGTCATCCTCGGGGCCGAAGGGGTTGCGGATGACCTTCCAATCCGGCCGGTGGGCCAGGATATCGCTGCCCAGGATGCCGCGCAGGGGCAGGAAGGGCACGCCCTTCTCGGCCGCCTGCAGCCGGGTGTGGATCGCCGGGCAGGTGGCATCGCGCAGCCGGATCCGCCCCTCCCGGAGGGCTGCCGTGAAGCGCGGGGCGAAGCCGGCCTCCCCGAGCGAGACGGCGGAGGTCTCGAGCTCCGCCACACAGCCTGCGCCGATCAGGATATCGGTCGCCAAGCCCGAGACCGGCACGCCCACCAGCCGGAGGTTGCGCGCCCCGCGGCGGATCAGCGCCTTGGCCAGCGCCACGCTGGGCAGGGAGTTGTCGGGCGGCAGCGCGATCAGCGCGCCGTCCGGTACGCGCTCGGCCAGCGCGGCCAGGCTGATCGGGGTCATGGCGGCTCCCTGGGGCTTGGGGGCGTCAGTCGAGCGTGCGCGCCAGCAGCTCGGCGCTGCGGCCATTGGCAATGGTGGCCGCCCGCGCATCGTAGCTGTGCGCGCCCACCCGGGCGAAGGCGTGATCCACGCCGGGATGGACCATCACCGTGCAGTGCGGATGCCCGGCCAGCGCCGCACGGATCGCAGCCTGCGCCTCCGGCGGGACGAAGCGGTCGCGTTCGGCGATGTGCAGGAGGGTAGGCGCCGTGATCCGCCCTGCCTGCCCGACCAGCCCTTCAAGCCCCACGCCGTAGTAGCTGACATGGCACTGCGCATCGGACTCAAGCGCCATCAGGAAGGCGAGCCGCCCGCCCAGGCAGTAGCCCATGGTGCCCACCTTGCCGTTGCAGCCGGGAAGGGCCCGTGCAGCGGCCACTGTGGCCTTGAGGTCCTCGATGGCCTTGGCCTGGTCCATGCCCTTCATCAGGGCAAAGGCGCGGTCCCACTGCGCCTGCCCGGCATCGGGGTCGAGCTCCACCCCCGCCTCCTGCCGCCAGAACAGATCCGGCGCCAGGGCGAAGAAACCCATGGCCGCCACCCAGTCCGACAGGGCGCGCATGGTGCGGTTGACCCCAAAGATCTCCTGGATCATCACCACGGCGCCTGCGGGCTTTCTGGCCGGTTCGGCAAGATAGGCCTTGAAGCTGCCGGACCCGTCCGTCGCCTGGATGGTGATCTCGCCCATCGTTCCCTCTCCTGCTGCGCTCTCGGCTCGCCCGCACCGGGCGCCTGCCGCGCCGGTGCCCGCCTGCCGCCTCCGGCTTGTGCCGGAGGGCGGGGCTATGCATCTAACCCGACATGCACCGCCGCGCCATGCTTGCCGCCGCCGCGCTGCTGCCCGTACGGGCAGCCCGGGCCGACGGTCTGGCCGCGGCTGGCTGGACGCACCAGCCCTATGCCGGCATCGCCCCCGCGCGCTTCACCGCCCTGCCCGACGGCGGGCTGCGGATCGAGGGCGAGGGGGTGGGCAGCTTCGTCTGGCGCCGTGTGGCCGGCGCGGCGGGCTGTCTCAGCTGGCGCTGGCGGGTGGATGCCGGCCCGCCGCCCACCCCGCTGACCCGCCGCGGCGGCGATGACCGCGCGATCTCGGTCGCGGTGGGCTTCGACGGCTTCCCCCCAACGGTCACCGCCTGGCAGCGGGCCCAGCACGGGATTGCCCAAGCCCGCGCCGGGTCGCACCGTCTGCCGCGCTCTCTCCTCGTCTATGTCTGGGGCGGGTCGAGCCACGAGCCGCGCCACTTCTATTCCCCCTGGGCGGCGGGGCTCGCCAAGGTCTTCCGCCTGCGGCCGGCCTATGCGCCCTTCGGCCAATGGTTCGAGGAGCGGGTGGATCTGGCCGCCGACTGGCGCTTCGCCTTCGGCGCCGACCCTCCGCCGCTGCAGGAGATCGCGATCGGCACCGATGTCGACGATACCGGTGCGCGGATCGATGCGCGGGTCGAGGCGATCCGCTTCTTTGCCTGCTGAGCCGCCCCCCGCCCTGCCGAGGAGACCCCGATGGACCGCCAGATGTTCCGCAACGGCATGGCCCGTCTGGCCGCCGCGGTGAATCTGGTCACCACCGACGGGCCGGCGGGGCGGGCGGGCTTTACCGCCAGCGCGGTCTGCAGCGTGACGGATGATCCGCCCACGCTGCTCGTCTGCATGAACCGCAGCCACAGCCATGCCGAGGCCTTCCTCCGCAACGGCGTGCTCTGCGTCAACACCCTGGCCGCGGGGCAGGAGGAGCTGTCGCAGACCTTCGCGGGGTTGCGCGGCCTCGAGGGCGCGGCGCGGTTTTCCGTCGGCCGCTGGCAGGTCCTGGCCACCGGCGCCCCCGTGCTGAGCGATGCCGCCGTGGCCTTCGACTGCGAAGTGGCACAGAGGATCGAACAGGGGACGCACAGCGTGCTGTTCGGGCGCGTGCGCGCCGTGCTGCTCGGCCCCGAAGGCGGCGGGCTCGTCTATTTCCGCCGCCGCTACCATGCCCTGACCTGATCGGGCATCATCGCGCGCGCCGCCGGAGGAGGAGCAAGGCCATGGCCAGCGAGGATGAACCGCCCCCGATCGAACTCGGCATCAACCTCGAGACCGTCGCCACCGTGATCGACCACGCGCGGGCCCTGCAATCGATCGATGCCGACGCCGAGCCCTATGACGACGAAGAGCCCGAGACCCGCGACCCGGAAGCGGAACGGGCCGCACTCGCCGCCTTCATCGACGAGCTGACCGAGGAGGAGCAGGCGACGCTGATCGCCCTCGCCTGGGTGGGCCGAGGCGACTACGACGCCGAGGAATGGGCAGAGGCGCGCCGCCTGGCGCGCGAACGGGGCGCAGGGCGGGATACCGCGGAATACCTGCTCTCGATGGATATGCTGGGCGATCTGCTGGCCGAGGGGCTGGCCGCCTTCGGCATCGCGGAGGAGGAGATCGAGCGCTGACCGCTGCCCGCGGCGGGCCCCATGCCCCCGCCGGGCGGACCGCCGCCGCGCCCGTGCGGGCCGGGGGCGGAGGGTGGCTGATCCGCCGCGGCGGCGAGTGGAGGCCGATCCGGTCTCCGCCCCGCTTGCCGCGGCTCTGCTCTCTCGCGGTTCTGGCCGCGGCCCGGCCGGCGCCTCGGCCCGTCGGATTGGCGGATACCTCGCCGCCGACAGGCAGGCAGTGCCGCCCCCATCGCCGCCCGCCCCGCGCACGCGCGCCGGGGTGGAATGACGTGGGGCGGTTCGCCCCGCGCCCCGGCCTCCCCCGGTCAGCCGGCGCGCCTCAGAGCGGGGCACAGGCTTGCGCCAGCCAGCCGCGCGTCGGTTCATCCAACGCTGGGCCGAGCTCTGCCAGCACGCGGGCGTGATAGGCATCGACCCAGGCGCGTTCGGCTGCGGAGAGCAGCTGCGGTTCGATCAGCGCCCGCGCATAGGGAGCAAGCGTCAGCGTCTCGAACTCGAGGAAGGGGCGGGTCTGCCCCGGCAGCGCCTCGGCCTCGCGCACCAGCAGGAGGTTCTCGATCCGGATGCCATAGGCGCCGGGAAGGTAGAAGCCGGGCTCGTCCGAGAGGATCATCCCGGGCGCGAGGGCGATCGGCTTGGCGCTGCGGGAGAAGGCGGCCGGCCCCTCATGGACCGAGAGGAAGCTGCCCACGCCATGGCCGGTGCCGTGGTCGTAATCGAGCCCGGCATCCCACAGCGGCCGGCGCGCCAGCGCATCGAGATGCGGCCCGGCCACCCCGCGCGGGAAACGCGCGGTGGCGAGCGCGATATGGCCGCGCAGCACCAGGGTGTAGCGGAGCCGGAGCTCCTCCGGCGCCGGGCCGGGTCCGCTCCAGAGGGTGCGGGTGATGTCGGTGGTGCCGTCCAGATACTGGCCCCCGCTGTCGATCAGGTAGCACTCGTCCGGGCGGATGGGC
Source organism: Rhodovarius sp. (assembly GCA_025057055.1). GTDB lineage: Bacteria > Pseudomonadota > Alphaproteobacteria > Acetobacterales > Acetobacteraceae > Rhodovarius. Next base: position 6,231 of record JANWYF010000204.1, read on the forward strand.
CGGTCGGCCTCAGGCAGGGCGCGGTAATGCACGATCGCCCCGTTCTCCCCGGCAGCCGAGATGGCGGGGAAACTCTCGCCCTGAAACAGCGGCTGTTCCCGGCGCAAGGCCAGCAAGCGACGGGCGGCGGCCACTTCCGTCAGCCCTCCGGCCGGGGCTTCGGCCGCGAACCAGGCGAGGAAGCGCGCCATCGCCACCCCGTCGCGCCGGTGCGCGGCGCGGGCGCCGGCCTGTTCGGTCGGGTTCTTGCAGGCCCGCGGCAGGCGGCAGGGATCCTCGGCCGCCACCGGCTCCGCCCCGGCGGCGCGCAGGGTGGCGGGAAACCAGGCCGGGGTGGCGTCGGGATCGCAGCGCACCGCTCGGCCGCGGAAGCCGGCCAGCAGCTCGGCCAGGTCGGAACGATCGCGGCGGGTCACCGCCGGCCCCAGGGCGGCGAGCACATCGGGGCCAAGCTTCGCCTCCTCCATGATGAGGATGAGGCGCCCATCCTCGAGCAGCAGGGCGAAGCCCAGGGCGAGCGGCGTATGGGGCAGATCACCCCCGCGGATATTGAGCAGCCAGGCGATGGAATGCGGATCGGCCAGCACCGCGGCGGCATGGCCCGCGGCGCGCAGCTCCGCCGCGGCGGCGGCCAGTTTCTCGGCCCGGTCGCGCCCGGCGAAGGCAAGCGGGTGCAGCCGCACCGGTGCAGCGGGCGGAGGAGGACGGTCGGTCCAGATCCGGTCGATGGGATTGGCCGCAACCGGCACCAGCCGCACGCCGGAGAGGCGGGCGAGCCAAGCCTCGGTATGCAGCCAGGGGTCATAGCCGATGCGGGCGCCCGGGGCGTGCCGGTGCAGCCATTCGCCCGGCGGTTCCTCGATCAGGTGGCGCCGTTCCCACAGCGCCGGATCGGTCTGCAGGGCGGCCTGGGTGGTATAGCGCCCGTCGGTGAACAGCACCGCCCGGTCCTTCAGGACGATGGCCAGCCCCGCACTGCCGGTAAAGCCGCTGATCCAGGCCAGCCGTTCGGCCGAGGGCGGAACATATTCGCCCAGATATTCGTCGGCGCGCGGGATGAGGAACCCGTCGAGGCCCTCGCGGGCGAGCTCCGCCCGCAATGCGGCCAGGCGTTCGGCAGAGGTCATGGCGGGAGTTTGCCCCCGGCCTGCCGGGGTGGCCAGGGGGCCGCCTTCCGGCGCGCCGCCGCCCGGCCATGCCCTGCCCGGCCGATTCGCGTGCGGGCGTGGCGGGCCGATCCTCCCCTGCCGGCCCGGGGTCAGGCGCGGCCTGTGGCCCGCCTGCCCTGCCCCCGCCCGCCTCGGCCCTGCGCCGCATGACAAGCGGGCAGAGGCGCCCTATCTAGCCCGCCAGACAGGCCGGGCGGCCATCCTGCCCCCGCGCAGATCATGCTGGGCCCATGACCGACACGCCGCTCGCGCGGATCCGCAACTTCGCGATCATCGCGCATATCGACCACGGCAAATCCACCCTCGCCGATCGGCTGATCCAGGCCACCGGTGCGCTCTCGGAACGCGAGATGACCGACCAGGTCCTCGACAGCATGGAGATCGAGCGCGAGCGTGGCATCACCATCAAGGCGCAGACCGTCCGCCTCTCCTACACGGCGAAAGACGGGCAGACCTACGTCCTCAACCTGATGGACACGCCCGGGCATGTCGATTTCTCCTATGAGGTGAGCCGCAGCCTGGCCGCCTGCGAGGGTTCGCTGCTCGTGGTCGACGCCTCCCAAGGGGTGGAGGCGCAGACGCTCGCCAATGTCTACCAGGCGATCGACGCGGGCCACGAGATCGTGCCGGTGCTCAACAAGATCGACCTGCCGGCCGCCGACCCGGAGCGGGTCAAGCAGCAGATCGAGGAGGTGATCGGCCTGCCGGCCGATGATGCGGTGATGATCAGCGCCAAGACCGGCCTCAACATCGATGCCGTGCTGGAGGCGATCGTCACCCGCCTGCCCCCGCCCAAGGGCGATCCGGAGGCGCCGCTCAAGGCGCTGCTGGTCGATTCCTGGTACGATTCCTACCTCGGTGTCGTGGTGCTGGTGCGCGTCAAGGATGGTCGGCTCCGGCGTGGGCAGAAGATCCGCATGATGAGCACGGGGGCAAGCCACGTCATCGACCAGATCGGCGTCTTCACCCCCAAGATGCAGCCGGTCGATTCCCTGGGCCCCGGGGAGGTTGGCTACCTCACCGCCGCGATCAAGACGGTGGCCGATACCAAGGTCGGCGATACCATCACCGATGACCGCCGCCCGGCGAGCGAACCTCTGCCCGGATTCAAGCCGAGCGTCCCCGTCGTCTGGTGCGGGCTCTATCCGGTCGACGCCGACGACTACGAGAAGCTGCGCGACAGCCTGGCCAAGCTGCGGCTCAACGACGCCTCCTTCCACTACGAGCCCGAGACCTCGGCCGCGCTCGGCTTCGGCTACCGCTGCGGCTTTTTGGGGCTGCTGCACCTCGAGATCGTGCAGGAGCGCCTCTCGCGGGAGTTCGGCCTCGATCTGATCGCCACCGCCCCCTCGGTCGTCTACAAGGTGACCAAGACCAACGGCGAGGTGATCGACATCCACAACCCCGCCGACATGCCCGACGGCAGCGTCGTGCGCAGCATCGCCGAACCCTGGATCAAGGCGACCATCTTCGTCCCGGACGATTATCTGGGACCGGTGCTGACGCTCTGCAACGAACGCCGCGGCCGGCAGGTCGAGCTCACCTATGTCGGCAACCGCGCGATGGTGGTCTACCGCCTGCCGCTCAACGAGGTGGTCTTCGACTTCTACGACCGGCTGAAATCGGTCTCCCGCGGCTATGCGAGCTTCGACTACCAGATGGACGGCTACGAGGAGGGCGACCTCGTCAAGATCTCGATCCTGGTCAACGGGGAGCCGGTCGATGCGCTGGCCTTCATGGCGCATCGTTCCCAGGCCGAGAAGCGCGGGCGCGCGATTTGCGAGAAGCTCAAGGAGCTGATCCCGCGCCAGCTCTTCAAGATCCCGATCCAGGCGGCGATTGGCGGGCGTATCATCGCGCGGGAGACGATCAGCGCGCTGGCCAAGGACGTCACGGCCAAATGCTACGGGGGCGATGTCACCCGCAAGCGCAAGCTGCTCGAGAAGCAGAAAGAGGGCAAGAAGCGCATGCGGCAGTTCGGCAAGGTCGAGATCCCGCAATCGGCCTTCATCGCCGCCCTCAAGATGGACGCCTAGCCTCCGCCCCTCCCGGCTCGCCAGGCAGGGCGATGCCGGTCAGCGCCTGGAAGGCGCGGATGACGAAGGCATCATCCCGCCCGCCATGGCCGGCCGCCGAGGCGGCGACGAACCATTGCAGCGCCTGCGCCGCCAGCGGGACCGGGGAGGGCGCCTCGCGCGCCAGCGCCTCCACCAGGGCGAGGTCCTTGACGAAGACATCCACGGCCGAGAGCGGCGTATCATCCCCGGCCAGCACATGGGCCATGCGGTTCTGGAACATCCAGGAATTGCCGGCGGCCCCGGTGACCACGCCATACAGCAGGTGCGGATCGAGCCCGGCCTTGATGCCGAGCGCCATCGCCTCGGCCGCCGCGGCGATATGCACCCCGGCCAGCAGCTGATGCACCACCTTCATGGTGGCACCCAAGCCGGGCGCATCGCCGAGCCGCCAGACCCGCCCAGCGACGGCGGAGAGGATAGGCTCGGCCGCGGCGAAGGCCTCGGGCGCGCCGCTCGCCATCACCGTCATGCTGCCCGCCGCCGCAGCGGCCGCCCCGCCCGAGACCGGCGCGTCCAGATAGAGCAGGCCGTGCCGCGCCGCCTCGGCCGCCAGGGCGCGCGCATCAGCCGGCGCCATGGTGGTAGAGACGACCAGCACCGCACCGGCGGCGAGCCGGGGCGCGCAGCCCTCCGGCCCGAACAGGGCGGCGCGCGCCTGGGCGGCGTTGAAGGTCAGCACCAGCACCCCCTCGGTGCCCGCCGGCAGTTCGGCCGCGCGCGCCACCGCCCGCCCGCCGGCAGCCTCGAAGGCGCGGCGCGCTGCCTCGGCCGGGTCGCAGCCGGTCACCGCCAGTCCGCGCGCCAGCATCGCCCGCGCCGCACCCCCGCCCATGCTGCCAAGCCCGATCGCGCCGACCTTCATGCCGAATAACTCTCCCGGGCATTGAGCGAGGCCGGGTCGAAGCCGGCGAGCTGCTTGTAGCGCGCTGCAATCGCGGCGAGTTCGGCCTCCGGGATGACGTCATGGATGTGGCGGAAGCCCTGGGGCGCGCGCTGATGCGCGATCTCGAGCACCACATCGGGGCCAAGCCCGCGATTGGCCTCGGTCAGCGCGGCGGTGGGCGGCAGCCGCGCCGCCTCATAGGCGGCAAGCCCCTCCTCCACGCTGCGCGCGCGCTTGAGGTGCATGGCCAGCACCCGCGCATCCAGGATGGCCTGGGAGGCGCCGTTGGATCCGATCGGATACATCGGGTGCGCGGCATCGCCGAGCAGCGTGATCCGCCCCACCGACCAGCGCGGCAGCGGGTCGCGATCGACCATCGGGAACTCGTAGACCGCCTCCGCCCGCCGCATCAGCGCCGGCACATCGAGCCACGGCCAGACCCAGTCGGCATAATGCGGGATGACATCATCCAGGCTGCCGCGGCGGTTCCAGTCCTCCCGGTTCCAGGGCGTATCGGCCGGCAGCACGCGTTCGGCGATCCAGTTGATCAGCTGGGTGCCGTCCGGATGGTTGGCGATCGGGTAGCAGACGAACTTCAGCCGGTGATGGCCGCATTGGATCATCGTCGCGCCATCCAGGAAGGGGGGCGCGATGCTGGTGGCACGCCACAGCACCGCCCCCTTCCAGCGCGGCGGCCCCTCATCGGGGTGGCGTTCGGCGCGCACCGCGCTGTGGATGCCATCAGCGGCCACGATCGCATCACCGCTGACGCGGGATCCATCGGCGAAGTGCAGCGTCGCACTGTGCCGGTCCTGGCTGGTGGCCACCACCCGCCGCCCGGTGTGCAGCCGGGCCGGCCCGAGCCGCTCGCGCGCCGCCTCCCAAAGCAGCATCTGCAGCCGGCCGCGATGGATCGAGTATTGCGGCCAGCGGTAGCCGGCGGCCAGGCCGCGCGGTTCGGCCCAGATCAGCTGGCCGTGGACGTTGATGTAGCGCAGCTCCCGCGTCGCGATTCCGGTCGCGGCCAGCCGTTCGGCAAGCCCGAGCTCCGTCAGCTCGCGCACGGCATGGGGCAGCAGATTGATGCCGACGCCGAGCGGGCGCAGCTCCTGCGCACTCTCGAAGACCTCGGCCTCGATCCCGGCGGCATGGAGAGAGAGGGCGGCGGTCAGCCCCCCGATACCACCCCCTGCGATCAAGACGCGCATGGTTTCAGACCACCTGCAGCAGCCCGGCAAAGAGGCGCCCGCGCTCGGCCAGGCTCTCGACGATGATGTGCTCCTCGAGTGTGTGGGCCATGCCCCCCCGCACGCCGAGCCCGTCGAGGGTGGGCACCCCCATCGCGCCGGTGAAATTGCCGTCCGAACCCCCGCCCGAGGATTGCGGGGGCACCGAGAAGCCGAGACGCCGAGCCAGCGCCTCGGCCTTGGCGTGCAGGGCCATCACCCGCTCATCCGGCTCCCAGACCGGGCGCGTCACGCCGCGGGTGACGGTGAGGGTGACATCGGGCGTGCTGCTCTTGAGGGCGAGCATCTTCTCGACCGCCGCGTCCAGATCCTGCTGGCGCTTGGCCATCGAGAGCACCTCGGCCTCGCAATGGGTGGGCACGCAATTGACCCATTGCCCGCCGCGCATGACACCGACCGAGAAGGTGCAGTCCTCGCTCGTCATCGCCTCGATCGCGAGCACCTGCCGGCACATCTCGCGGATCGCGCTGCGCCCTTCGGCCAGCCGGGCGCCGGCATGGCTCGGCCGGCCGGTCGTGCGCAGCTGAAAGCGCGCGATGGCATAGCGGCCGGTGACCACGCCGCCATCCGGCCGGGCGGGCTCGGGCACCAGCACCACCGCGTGGCGGGCGGCCTCGGCCTCGATCAGGTCGCGCGTGGAGGGGCTGCCGATCTCCTCATCGCTGGTCAGCAGGAAGGTGACCGGGCGGCTGGGTGCGATGCCCGCGCGCAGCAGCTGGGCCATGGCCTCCATCGCCAGATAGGTGCCGCCCTTCATGTCCTGGATGCCGGGACCGAAAGCCTTCGCCCCCTCCCGCCGGAAGGGCAGCCCCCCTGCCAGGGTGCCGACCGGATGGACGGTATCGAGGTGCGCGAGCACCAGGATCCCGGGCTCCCGCGAGGGGTGGGGGAAGCGGGCGCGCACGCAGTCGCCGAGGCCCATGCGGCCGGGAATGGTCTCCACCGTGGCGCCAAGCAGGGCGAGATCCCGCGCCGCCATCGCCATCATGCGGTTGACGGCAGCCGCATCGAAGGTCGGGCTCTCGCATTCCACCCAGCGGCGCAGGCCGGCCAGCATGGCCTCGGCATCGAAGGGAAGGTCGAGGATGGCGTCATCGGGGCTGGTCATGACGCCAGCTTGCGGTGCGGGGCGGCGGCAAGCAAGGTGGCGCCATGCGCCCGAGGCTGCTGATCGCCAACGCCAACACCACCGCCGGCATTACCGAACTCTGCGCCGCCGCCGCCCGCCGCGCCGCTTCGCCGGGCACCGAGATCGTCGCCGCCACGCCGCGCTTCGGCCCGGCGGTGATCGGCACCAGGGCCGAGAATGCCATCGCCGCCCATGGGCTGCTTGATCTGCTCGCGGAACATGCCGGGGCGGTCGATGGGGTGCTGCTCGCGGTCAGCCATGATACGGCCCTCGATGCCGCGCGGCAGCTCCTGCCCTGCCCGGTGGTCGGCATGACCGAGGCCGCCTGCCTGATCGCGCTGACCCAGGGCGCGCGCTTCGGCCTGATCACCTTCGGCGGGGTGGAGATGTATCGCGAGCTGCTCACGCGCTACGGCTTCGCACCGCGGCTCGCCGGCCTGGCCGGAGTGCCGGCCACGCCCGAACAGGTGCTGGCCGATCCCGCAGGGGTGGCCGCCCTGGTGCAGCGAGCGATCGGCAGCCTGGTCGAAGGGGGGGCGGAGGCGATCGTCCTCGGCGGGGCGGCGATGGCCGGGATGGCCGAGCGGCTGGCGGCACCGGTCCCGCTGCTCGATGGCATCGCCTGCGGGGTGAAGCTGCTCGAGGCGCTCTGCGGCCTCGGCCTGCCCAAGCCGATGGCGGGCAGCCACGCCGCGCCGCGGGGGCGCGAGAGCTGCGGCCTCTCCCCGGCGCTGGCCGCGCTGCTCAAGGGTTGAGCGGCCGCTTCGCCCGCCCGTCGGGGTCGAAGTTCGAATCCTCGAGCCAGGCCGCGATGCGCTGGCCGATCGCGGGCCATTCCTCGGCCAGGATGCTGAACCAGGCGGTGCTGCGCGCCCTGCCCTTCACCACCGCGACATCGCGCAGCGTGCCCTCATAGGTGAAGCCGAGCCGCCGCGCCGCCCGGATCGAGGGCGCATTGAGCGCGTTGCACTTCCAGGTCAGCCGCCGGTAGCCGAGATCCTCCATCGCGTGGCGCATCAGCAGATACATCGCCTCGGTCGCCGCGCGGGTCTTCTGCAGCCGGGGGCTGAACCAGATGTTGCCGAGCTCGATATGGGCGTGGGCCGGCTCGATCTGCATCAGCGTCAGCCAGCCATCGGCCGTGCCGGTGCGGTGCGGCCGGATCGCCCAGGCCATGGGGTCATGCGTCGCGGCGAAGCCGGCCACGAAGCCCCGCATCGCCTCCAGCGTCGGGAAGGGGCCATAGGCGAGGTAGGCGAAGCTCGCCCCCTCCGGATCGAGGCGCGCGGCCTCGAACAGTTCGGCGGCATGGCGGATGTGCAAGGGTTCGAGATCCACGCTGCGCCCGCGGTGCGGGATGCGCGCGGGCAGCGGCCTGGGCGTGGCGTCCACCGCCCGCCCCACCGGCGGAGAGGTCGCGGGATCGGGAATCGGGGGGTGTAGGAGCTCCATGCCGAGAGGATCCGCCAGCCGGGGCGGCGATGCAACTTGCCGCCCCCGCCCCGCCCCGGCATATGCGGACGGCATGAGCCAGACCGCCCTGCAGAGCATCCCGGCCGCCTATTTCGGCGAGCGCGTGACCTGGGTCCATCACTGGACCGACCGCCTGTTCAGCTTCCGCTGCACGCGCGATCCGGCGATGCGCTTCGTGGCCGGCCAGTTCACGATGATCGGCCTGATGGTCGAGGGCAAGCCGCTGGTGCGCGCCTATTCCATGGTCAGCCCGCCCTGGGAGGAGGAGCTCGAGTTCCCCTCGATCAAGGTGCCGAACGGGCCGCTCACCTCGCGGCTGCAGCACATCGTGGCGGGGGATCTGGTGCTGATCGGGCGCAAGCCGGTCGGCACGCTGCTGGTCGAAAACCTGCTGCCGGGGCGCAACCTGTGGCTGATGTGCACGGGCACCGGGCTTGCCCCCTTCATGTCCCTCATCCGTGATCCCGACACCTACGAGAAGTTCGACCGCGTCATCGTCGCCCACACGGTGCGGCTGGTCGCCGAACTCGCCTACCGCAACCTGATCACCGAGGAGCTGCCGCGCCACGAGCTTCTGGGCGATCTGGTGCGCGAGAAGCTGGTCTACGCCCCGGCCGTCACGCGCGAGCCCTTCCCCATCCAGGGCCGCATCACCGAACGGATCGCCACCGGGCGCCTCTATGCCGAGACCGGGCTCGCGCCGCTCGATCCGCGGCAGGATCGCGTCATGCTCTGCGGCAGCGAGGCCTTCAACGCCGACATGAAGGCGCTGCTTGAGGGGATGGGCTTCGTTGAGGGCAACAACAGCACCCCGGCGAGCTACGTGCTGGAGAAGGCCTTCGTCACCAAATAGCCGGCAGGGGGTGCGCAGGCCCCTGGCCAGGGTGGCGGCCGAGGCGGCCTTGTCCTGGCGCCCGGGCGCGGCTAAGGGCGCGCGCAACCCGCCCGCCTACGGGGCGCCCAAGCCGCAGGGAATCCGCCATGGCGATCGAACGCACCCTCTCCATCATCAAGCCCGATGCGACGCGACGCAACCTCACCGGCAAGATCAACGCCGTCTTCGAGGAGGCGGGGCTGCGCATCGTGGCGCAGAAGCGGATCTGGATGAGCCGCGCCCAGGCCAAGGAGTTCTACAAGGTCCACAAGGACCGCCCCTTCTACAACGACCTGGTGGACTTCATGGTCTCGGGCCCCGTGGTGGTGCAGGTGCTGGAGGGGGAGAACGCGATCGCCCGCAACCGCGAGCTGATGGGCGCGACCGACCCGAAGAAGGCCGCCCCCGGCACCATCCGCGCCCTCTATGGCGAGAGCATCGAGGCCAACAGCGTGCACGGCTCCGACAGCCCGGAGACGGCGGCGGTCGAGATCGCCTATTTCTTCGCAGGCTGCGAGATCGTGGGCTGATCCCGCGGCGCGCATCGCCCAAGGGTTCCGGGCGGGGCTGCCGCTTCCCGCCCCTCCGGCCCCTTGCCACGGGCGGGCGCGCGCTAGCCCTTGCCCGGGGCGGTCGGTCCCTTGCCCTTGCTGGCGGCCTCCATCCGGTCGAGCACGCCGAGAGCAAGCGCACAGGCCACGAACAGGGCATGGATCGCCATCGTCCAGCCGAGTTCGCGGTCGGTGTAGTTGCGCACCTCGAGGAAGGACTGCAGCAGGCTGATCGAGCTCACCCCGACAATGGCGAGGGAAAGCTTGAGCTTCAGGTTGCCGGGGTTGAGCTTCTGCACCCATTTGGCCCGCTCCGGCTCCACGCTCTCGACCAGCGGTGAGACCAGGCTGTCGTGGGAGGCGATGATCACCATCACGACCAGCGAGGCGACCAGCACGCTGTCGACCAGATAGAGCAGGCCGAGCAGCATCTCGGTATCGGTCGCACCGCCGAGCGCCTTCTCGGCGTATGTGAGCAGCTTGCCCAGGAACTTGATCGCATAGACCCCAAGCGCCAGGGCCAGCCCGAGGAAGAAGACGACCAGCAGCCAGCGGCTGGCCAGGATCAGACGGTCGATCAGGATGCCCATAACCGGCCTCTCGCATGGGGCGGGCCGTCGGTGCAAGCTGCCGCCGCAGCTGATAGGGAGCGACCGATGATCCAGCGTTTCGCCGAGGAGGAGCGCCTGTCCGGCGCGGTGGCCCATGGCGGGCTGCTCTACCTGGCCGGGCAGGTGGCGGAGGATACGAGCCTCGATACGGAGGGCCAGACCGCCGATATCCTGGCCCAGATCGATGCCCTGCTGGCCGCCGCCGGCACCTCCAAGGCGAATCTGCTGCAGGTGATGGTGGTGCTGGCCGACATCCGCGACGCCCCGGCGATGAACCGCGCCTGGGACCGCTGGCTGGATCCCGCCCACAAGCCGGCGCGGATGACCATCCAGGCCCCGCTGGTCGATCCTGCCTGGCGGGTTGAGATCTCCGGCATCGCCGCCATCCCCGGGGGTGGTCGATGATGGAGCGGCGGAGCAGCGCCCGCCACGCCGCCCTCTCCAGCTGGGGCCTCACCCTCGGCCTCCTGCTGCTTGTCGCCATCGCGGTGGATGAGCAGGACTTCTCCTTCACCTTCGCCGCGCTGGTCGTCTCCGGCTTGGCGCTCGGCGGGCTCTATCTTGTCTTCCCGCAGGGCCTGATGTTCGCCTTCGGGGTGGCCACCGGGCTGTCGGCCTACATGTGCCTCTATGTCGTGATCGGTCGCAGCGCCTTCCCCGAGGCGGAAGCCTGGGCCCAGCCGGTTGGCTTCACCCTGCCGGTGGTCGGCTTCGTCCTGGCCTGCTGGCTGCGCCGGACGGCGCTGCGCCGCCTCGCCCAGGAGGCGCCGGATGACCGGGATCTGGCGCATCTGCCGCGCTTCGGCCGCTGGCTGCTGCTCTGCACGGCGGTGGCGGCGACCGCGATGGCCAGCCCGATCAGCCGGACCGACCCGCTGACCCAGACGCTCAGCCTGCTCGTGCTGCAGAGCCTGCTCGGGGCCATCTCAGCCTGGTTCGTGCGCGACGTGGTGCGGCTGATGGTCGACATCGCCGGCATCCTGGCCCTGGTCTCGGCGCAGATGCGCTTCCTGACGGTGCCGATCGCGGCCTATCTGGCGCTGTTCTCCCTGGCCTCGGTCGCCTTCGGCTGCATCTACCACATCGCCGATGAGTTCTCGCGCACGCCGCTGTTCGAGAAGGGCGGCGCAGCGTCGCACATCACCTTCACCGATGCGCTGCACCTCTCGGTGATGACCCTCTCCACCGTGGGCTATGGCGATGTCACGCCGCAGGACAGCGGCATCCGCATCCTCGCCGCGGTGCAGGCGATCATCGGGCAGCTGCTGCTGCTCTTCGGCTTTGCCGAGATCATGCGGCTGGGCCGGCGCAGCCACGGCTGAGCGCGCCCGGCCCGCTCAGAAGGGCAGCAGCGCATCCAGGATCTGCTGGCCGTAGCGCGGCTGCTGCACGTCGCTCAGCGTGCCGCGCCCGCCATAGGCGATGCGCGCCTCGGCCAGCCGGTCGTGGCGGACGGTATTGTCCGAGGCGATGTCCTGCGGCCGCACCACCCCGGCCACCGAGAGCTCGCGCAGCTCCGCGTTCACCCGCACCTCCTGCCGGCCCATGATCACCAGGTTGCCGTTGGGCAGCACCTGGGTGACGGTGGCGGCGATGCGCAGGGTGATGCTCTCGTTGCGGCGCACCTCGCCCTGGCCGTTGGCGGTTGCGGTGCCGGTCGTGTTGAGCAGATTGGCCGGGTTGACGGTGGGCGGCAGGATCCGGTTGGTGCTGGCCTCGAGCCCGAGCAGGGCCGGTGCCCCCATCTGCTGGTTGGCGTTGCGCGTGGCCTGGGTGCGGTTCTGCAGCTGCGCCTCATCCTGGATCGAGACCAGGACGGTCAGCAGATCCCCGACCTGGGCCGCCCGCTGGTCGCGCAGGAAGGTGCGGCTGCCCGGCCGCCAGAGTGAGTTCTCGGCGAGCAGCGGCGGCTGCGGGCTCGGCATCGGCATGGCGACCGGACGCCAATGCGGATCGGCGGCCGGGTTCTCGATCGGCGAGAGGGCGGGCGGCCGGCCGACGCGGGAGAGGCGTTCGGCACTGCCGCAGGCCCCGACCAGCAGGGGCAGCAGCAAGCCGGCCAGCACGGGCAGCATCGGACGATGGCGCATGGCGCTCTCTCCTCAGGGACGTTCGCGGGGGATCGACCCGTGGGCGATGCGCACGCGCCCGGGGCCGATCACCTCCCCCTCCAGCAC
>JANWYF010000232.1 GCA_025057055.1 Rhodovarius sp.
GCCGCGCCGCGCCGCACCGCGGGGCTGTCGACCTCTCCGGCCGCCATCAGCGCCAGCAGGGCCCAGGCGGTCTGGCTCGGTGTCGAGGGGCCGGGGCGGCTGTGGCTGTCAGGTTCGGTGCCGCCGCGTTCGGGGTAGCTATCGCCATCCTCGCCCCAGCCGCCGTCGGGGTTCTGTCGGTTCTCGAGCCAGGCGACGGCCCGGCGCATGGCCGGGTGGTCATGCGGCAGCCCGGCGGCGTTGAGCGCGCAGAGCGCCGACCAGGTGCCGTAGATGTAGTTCACCCCCCAGCGCCCGTACCAAGCCCCATCCGCCTCCTGTTCGGCGAGCAGGAAGGCGATCGCCTCCCGCGCTGCCTTCCCCTCTGCCTGGCCGAGCTGGCAGAGCATGCCGAGGCAGCGGCCGGTCACATCCGTGGTCGGCGGATCGAGCAGCGCGCCGTGATCGGCAAAGGGGATGTGGTTGAGATAGTGGTAGGTGTTGTCGGCATCGAAGGCGCCCCAGCCGCCGCTGCGCGACTGCATCCCCTCGATCCAGCGCAGCGCCCGGCCGATCGCGGCATCGATCTCGGGATCTTGCCGCCCCGTGCGGCGGCGCCAGCGATCCATCGCCATCGCCACCACCGCCGTATCGTCGACATCGGGGTAGTAGGGGTTGGCATACTGGAAGGCCCAGCCCCCAGGGGCGAGGCCCGGGCGCTGCCAGACCCAATCGCCCTGCACATCCTTGATCTCGCAGCCGAGCAGCCAGCGCAGCCCGCGTTCGACCGCCGCCTCGGCCGCATCGCCGCCGGCCTCGAGCAGCGCATGGCAGGTGAGCGCCGTATCCCAGACCGGGGAGAGGCAGGGCTGCACATAGGTCTCCCCGTCCGGGCGGTCGGTCACCAGCTTCTCCACCGCCGACCAGGCGGTGACCATGCGCGGGTCATCCTCCGGCACGCCCAGGCAGTGATACATCCAGATCGCATTGGCCATCGCCGGGTAGATGGCGCCCAGCCCATCCTCCCCGTTGAGACGTTCGGTGACGAAGCGTTCGCAGGCCGCCTCGGCCCGGATGCGATGGGTGCGGGGGAAGAGCTTCTGCGCCCGCTGCAGCGCCCAGTCGACGGCGCGGAACAGGCTGATCCAAGGCTCCTGCTGGTGCGCCCCGCCCGGCCATTCCTTCACCTCCTCGGGCGGGGTGATGAAGAGGTCGCGGATATCGACCCCGATCGGCACCACCGGTTGCGGGCGACGGGCCATGACGACGGTGAGCGGGATCAGCACCGTGCGCGCCCAGTAGCTGATCTTGCCGATGTGGAAGGGAAACCACTTCGGCAGCAGCATCAGTTCGGGCGGCATCACCGGCACGGCATGCCAGGGCACCTGCCCGAACAGGGCCAGCGCACAGCGGGTGAAGACATTGCTGCGCTCCGCCCCGCCGGCGGCCAGGATCGCCTGGCGCGCCGCCGCCATATGCGGCGCATCGGGCGGATCGCCGATCAGCCGCAGCGCGAAATAGGCCTTGACCGAGCAGGAGATGTCGATGCTCCCGCCATGGAACAGCGGCCAGCCCCCGCCGCAGCGCGCCATCTCCTGCTGCTGCACCCGGCGCAGATAGCGGGCGATGCGCGCCTCGCGCTCCGGCTGGATGCGGCCGAAGAAGCGGCAGAGCATCACGTATTCGGCCGGGATGGTCGCATCGGCCTCGAGTTCGAAGATCCAGTGCCCGTCGGGGCGCTGGCGCGAGAGCAGCGCGGCGCGGCCGCGGGCGATGGCCGCCTCCAGCGCAGGGCCGCGCACGGGATCAGCGCCCTGCAGACGAAGCGGCCCGATCATCTCCGGCAGGCTGTCCACCCTGCGATCCCCCTGCGATTCCCCGAATGAGCGGCTGCAATACGCCCAATCGGGGGCGTTTGCGAAGCGGGGGGGGGTGGCGGCAGCCGGGCCGCGGGCGCAGTGCAGGGGGCGGGGGCGCCGGCCGGGCCCGCGGGTCAGGGTGCCGGCTCGCCCTTCCACATGCCACCCCGGCCGCGCCAGTGCTGCCAGGCGGAGTCGAGGGTGAAGGCGAGATAGGCCGCAGCCACCACGGGCAGCAGCGCGGAGCGCCAGAGCGGCAGGCGGTAGAAGCGCAAGGTCGGCGCATAGGCAACCGCCATCGCCCCCCAAGCGAGGAGCCCAAGCCCCCGCGCCGCCCCCTCCCCCAGCAGCAGGAGCAGCGGAGGGGCGAGGAAGACCAGGCCGAGCCCCAGCACGGTGCCCGCCAGGACCAGCGGGGAGTGGCCGAGCTGCGCATAGGCGGTGCGCGCCACCATCCGCCGGATCGCCCCGATCCGGTCGGCCGCGCGCAGGGATTGGACGCGATCGGTCAGGCCGATCCAGATCCGCCCCTTCCGCTTCATCAGCGCGGCCAGCGCGCAATCGTCGATGATCCGGTCGCGGATCGGCGCAAGCCCCCCGGCGGCCAGGAAGGCCTCTCGGCGCAGCAGCACGCAGCCCCCGGCTGCTGCGGCGGTGCGCGCCCGCGGATCCCGCGCCCAGCGGAAGGGGTAGAGCATCTGAAAGAAGAAGATGAAGGCAGGGATGAACCAGCGCTCCGCCGGGCTTGCGCAGCGCAGCCGTGCCATCAGGCTGACCAGCACGCATCCCTCGCGCTCGCCGCGCGCAACCAGCCGGCGCAGGCTGTCCGGGGCGTGCTGGATGTCCCCGTCGGTGAACATCAGCCAGGGCGTGTCCGGTTGCGCGGCGGAAAGCCCCTGTTGCAGCGCGCTCAGCTTGCCGGTCCAGCCCGGCAGGCGGCCGGTGGCGGAGACGAGAAGAAACCGCCCGTCCCCACCGGCCGCCGCCTGCGCCGCCTCGGCCGTGCCATCGCGGCTGCGGTCGTCGATGACCACCAGGCGCAGCGGGCCAGGATAATCCTGATCGAGCAGGGAGCGCACGGTCTGCCCGATGCTTGGCGCCTCGTCGCGGGCGGGCACCAGGATGGTGACCGCCGGCCAGGAAGCGAGGTCGGGTGCCGGCGGCTCATCGGTATCGCGGGAGAGCCAGAAGAAGCCGCGCCCGAAGAGCAGCACCGCCCAGGCGAGGCAGCAGGCCAAGCCGAGCAGAAGCTGGGCCGTCACAGCATCCCCTCGGCGCGGAACCAGGCGATCGCCTCCTCCACCGCCTGCTGCCAGGGACGGGCGGTGAAGCCGAGCTCCCGCTGCGCCTTGGCCGAGGAGAAGTACATGCGCTGCCCGGCCATGGTCAGGCCATCGACGGTGAGCATCGGCTCGCGCCCCGTCAGGCGGGCGATCGCCTCGGCCACATAGGCCAGGGGATAGAGGGGAAGGCGCGGCAGGCGAAAGGGCGGGCGGCGCCCGAACAGGCCGGCGATATAGGTCAGCAGCTCGCGCAGCGTCACATCCTGCCCGCCCAGGATGTAGCGCTCCCCGACCCGGCCGGATTCGAGGGCGGCGACGATGCCGGCCGCGCAATCCTCGACATGGACCAGGTTGAGGCCGGTCTCGACATAGGCCGGCATGGCCCCGCGCGCGGCCTCCAGGATCACCCGGCCGGTCGGGGTGGGCCGGCGGTCGCGCGGGCCGATCGGCGTGCTCGGGTTGACGATGGTGGCAGGCAGGCCCTCGCGCGCCACCATGCCCTCCACCAGGCGTTCGGCCTCGGTCTTGCTGCGCTTGTAGGGGCCGATCGCCTCCTCCGGCCGGGCGGCATCCTCCTCGGTCGCCGGGCTGCCGTCGGGGCGGGGCTTGAGGGTGGCCACCGAACTCACATGCACGATGCGCGAAAGCCCCGCGCGCAGCGCCGCCTGCATGATCGCCCGCGTGCCCTCGACATTGACGGCGAACATGCGGGCCGGGTCGGGGACGAAGATGCGATAATCCGCCGCGCAGTGGACCAGCGCATCGCAGCCGGCCAGCGCGGCCGAAAGGCTCGGCGGGTCGGTCAGATCCCCGGGCTGGAAGGCAACCGGCAGCCCGTCCAGCACCTTGCGCGGCGCCTCGGGCCGGGCGAGCACGGTGACGGCATGCCCGCGCGCGATCAGGGCGCGCGCCACCGAGGAGCCGAGAAAGCCGGTGCCGCCGGTGAGCAGCACGCTGTGCCGGGTCTGCATGAGGCCAGTCTTGGCGGCAAGGCGGGCGGCGGTCCAGCCTCACCCCCCGCGCCGGGATCGGAGGGGAGGGGTGAGGCGGCCCTCGTCTCTCCCCTCCCGCAATGATAGAGGCGGCGCCATGCCCCACCCCCGCCGCGCCCTCCTGCTGCTGCCGCCGCTGCTCGCCGCCCTCCCTTCCGCCCGCGCCCAGGATCCGGCGGCCGGGATCGAGCGCTTCCACGCCGCCCTGCTCGAGGTGATGCGCAACGCCCAGCGCCTGGGCACCCGCGGGCGCTATGAACGCCTGGCCCCGGTCATGGAGCAGGTCTTCGACCTGCCGGCCATGGCACGGATTGCGGTGGGTCCGCCCTGGAGCAGCTTTTCCGCCGCCGAGCGCGAAGCGGTGACGGAGGCCTTCCGCCGCTGGTCCATCGCCACCTATGCCGCGCGCTTCGACGGCTTCTCGGGCGAGAGCTTCACCACCGAGGGGGTGCAGACCCTGCCCAACGGCGATCAGCTGGTGCGCACCCGCCTCAACCGCACCGGCGGGCAGGAGCCGGTGCAGCTCTCCTACCTGCTGCGCGGGGGGCGGGTGGTGGATGTCTATCTGACCGGCACGATCAGCGAGCTGGCCTCCCGCCGCGGGGAGTTCGCCGGGCTGATCCGCGAA
>JANWYF010000061.1 GCA_025057055.1 Rhodovarius sp.
AAGAGCGGTGCCAGTCCCGTGCGCTCGAGCTTGATCACGAGCTCCGCACGGGAAGAGTTGGAGCAGACCGCGACCGGTGCCGCTTGCGCGATGCGCTCCACCGCCGCCGGGGCGCCGGCCACCGGCACGGCCTGGCTTGCCAGCAGAGCTGCGATGCGCCGGGCGAAGTCCTCCTCCCACTCGGCGGGCAGGGGGCCGAGGCGCGTCTCCACCAGCGGGCGCATATCCGGCCAGGCGAGGCCCAGGAACAGGTGGCGGGCCTGATCGGCATCCATCGCCCAGCCGAGCGCGGTCAGTTCCGCCGCGACGGCCGCATGGACCAGCCCTTCGCTGTCCACCAGCAC
Organism: Rhodovarius sp.; assembly: GCA_025057055.1. Classification (GTDB taxonomy): domain Bacteria; phylum Pseudomonadota; class Alphaproteobacteria; order Acetobacterales; family Acetobacteraceae; genus Rhodovarius. The sequence goes on from JANWYF010000061.1 coordinate 345, forward strand.
GCCGTCGCAGTCGAAGAGGACAGCCGCCGGGGTGCTCACGCCGCCTGCCGCAGCCGGGCATGCGGGCAATCGGCATGCATCTTCGGGCATTGCCGGGCGCCGGCGAAGCTGCACAGGCGCCGCCCGCTCGCCGCCACCTTGCGCACCAGATCGGCCAGCGCGGCGATGAAGGCGGCATCGCTGTTCTGGGCCGGAACGCGGAAATAGCCGGGCACGCCCAGTTCCTCCGCCTCCTCGCGGTATTCGACGTCAAGCTCGACCAGGGTTTCGGAGTGTTCCGAGACGAAGGCGATCGGGCAGACCAGCACCGCCACCTTATCCCGCGCAGCGCGCTCGATTTCGGCCTCGGTCGCGGGGCCGATCCATTTCTGCGGGGTGACGCGGGACTGGTAGCAGGTGACATAGTCGAGCCCGTCGATCCCCATCTCCGCCACCACCCGGGCCACCGTCTGCTCGACCTGCCACTGGTAGGGATCGCCCTGCTTGACGATGCTCTCCGGCAGGCCGTGGGCGGAGAAGAGCACGCGCAGCGGCACCTCCGCCGGCAGTTCGGCCCGCGCCTTCTCGTAGGCCTCGCGCACCAGGCGGGCGGTGGCGGCCGCAAAGCCTCCATCCGAGTGCCAGCAGCAGAGCGCCTGGGTGGGCACGGCGAGCCCGACCTCGCGTGCCGCCCGGTCCCAGGCGGCGATGCTGCTGCCGGTGGTGGTGGTCGAATATTGCGGATAGAGCGGCACCAGGATCACCCGGTCCGCCCCCCAGGCCTTGACCGCGGCCGCTGCCTCCTCGCTGAAGGGGTGCCAATAGCGCATGGCGATGAAGCAGCGGTATTCCGCCGGCTCTCCGGCCAGGGCGCCCTCCAGCGCGCGGGCCTGCGCCTCGGTCAGCTCGAGCAGGGGGGATCGGCCGCCCAGCACCATGTAGTTCTCGAGCGCGGCCTTGGTCCGCCGCCAGGCGATCAGCCGGCCGAGCCAGGGCCGCAGGAAGCCCGGCACGCGCAGGATGGCCGGATCGGTGAACAGGTTGACCAGGAAGGGCCGCACGGCCTCGGGCCTGTCCGGCCCGCCCAGGTTGAGCAGGACCAGGGCGATCTTCTCGCGAGGCTCAGCCATGGCGGGGGTGAGGGAGAGATGCGCTGCAGCCGATCATCGGCGGGCAGATACCCCGCAACGGCCGGCTTTCAACCCCCTCGGACCAGCCGCAGCATCTGCACCACATGCGCAATAGGGGTCTCCTTCTCGATCCCGTGGCCCAGGTTGAAGATGAAGGGCCGCCCGCGCATGGCGGCGAGCAGGCTGCGCGTCTCCGTCTCCAGCGCCGTCCCGCCCACGAGCAGCACCAGCGGATCGAGATTGCCCTGCAGCGCCTGTCCAGGCGCCACCTGCTGGGCGGCCCAGCGCGGGTCCATATGCGTATCCATGGAGAGGCCCTGCATGCCGGTGCGCGCGGCGTAGTCGGCAAACAGCGCACCGGCCAGGCGCGGAAAGCCGATCATCGGCACCCCCGGCGCGGCCTGCGCCAGCGCGCGGCGGATCGCGGCCGTGGGCTCGATCACCCAGCGGCGGAACTGGCTCGGCGAGAGCAGGCCGGACCAGGAGTCGAACAGCATCAGCGCCTCCGCCCCCGCCTCGACCTGGGCGAGGAGATACTCGACCGTCGCCTCGGTCAGGATGCGGATCAGCCGGCCGAAGAAGACCGGGTCGCGGTAGGCGAGCTGCCGGGTGAAGGCGAAGTCGGATCCGCCGCGCCCGTCGACCATGTAGCAGGCGACGGTGAAGGGGCTGCCCGCGAAGCCGATCAGGGCGGTGCGGCTGCCCGCCTCCTCAAGGGCGGCGCGCACCCGCGCCACCGTCTCGAAGATCGGCGCCGCCCGGCTGCGCAGCGCCTCGGGCTCGAGCCGCGCCAGCCCCTCGGCATCCCTGATGGGCTCGAGGCGCGGCCCCTCGCCTTCGGCCATGCGCAGCGGCTGGCCCATCGCCCAGGGGACCATGAGGATGTCGCTGAACAGGATCGCCCCGTCGGTGCCGTAGCGGCGCACCGGCTGCAGCGTCACTTCGGCCGCCAGTTCCGGCGTCGTCACCAGCGCGAGGAAGCTGCCCGCCTGTGCCCGGGTGGCGCAATATTCCGGCAGATGCCGGCCGGCCTGGCGCATCATCCAGAAGGGCGGCGGCCAGATGGTCTCACCGGCCAGGACCCGCAAAAGGGGCTTCGTGCTCGCGCTCATGCCGCCAGTTTCCGCCAGAAAGAAGAATCTCTGAAGAGCGGGAGGGGCTGTAGGGCCTGTGGACAGTGTGGAACCCCAGCCATCCGCGGACGATCCGCCGGACCATCCCCGGAGGGAGGCTTCAGCGGGCGCCGATCCGACCAGCCCTGCGCCGGCTTATCCCGGCCATTCACCCTATCCCCAGGCTGCCGGGGAGCCGGTTATCAAATCCGGCGCGGGCGGTGGCCGATGCGCACCGGCAGGCCTTCGCCTCCCGATTCCTCCCCATGATCCCCAGCCATGCCCGCTTCTGTCCGGTCGGTTTGCAGTGCCGCGGTCACGGATTATCTCTTCTGATCATGCGGCCCGCATCGGGACATCACCATGCCGCAGAAGAGCATCAACCTGCACCTGGTCTCCGACAGCACGGGCGAGACGCTCAACAGCATCGCCCGCGCCGTGGTCGCCAATTTCGACCAGGTGCGCGTGGTGCATCACCGCTGGTCGCTGGTGCGCACCCGCCTCAACCTCGATCGGGTGTTGGAGGGGGTGCAGGCCGAACCGGGGCCGGTGCTCTTCACCCTGGTCGACCAGTCGCTGCGCCATGCGCTGGAGGAGACCTGCGCCCGGCTGCATGTGCCCTGCCTGTCGGTGCTGGACCAGGTGACCGAACTGCTGCAGCGCGAGATCGGCGCCCCCGCCCGACCCCGCCGCGCCGCCCAGCACGTGATGGATGCCGATTATTTCCGCCGGATCGATGCCATGCATTTCGTCCTGGCCCATGACGACGGTCAGGGCACGCAGGGCATCATGAATGCCGATGTCGTGCTCGTCGGCGTCTCCCGCTCCTCGAAGACGCCGACCTGCTTCTACCTGGCCAACCGCGGCATCAAGGCGGCCAATGTGCCGCTGGTTCCGGGTGCCGATCTGCCGCCGGAGCTCGACAACCCGCCCTGCCCGGTGATCGGCTTGACCATCGATGTCGCCGCCCTGATCGAGATCCGCCGCCACCGGCTGAAGCTGATCGGGGCCACCGGCATCCGGCAGGATGAGCTCGACTACGTCAATGAGGAGGCGGTGCGGGCCGAGATCCTGGCGGCGCGTCGGCTCTGCGCCGCCCGCGGCTGGCCGGTGATCGACGTCACCCGCCGCAGCATCGAGGAGACGGCAGCGACCGTCCTGCAGCAGATGGAACTCTGGCACCGCAAGCGCGGTTCGCAGATGGAGCATGCGCCGGAGGATCCGGCCGCCGCCGTGCTCGGGTCGCAATCCTGATGCTGCAGGCCCCCGATCCGCCGCTGGTGCTGGCCAGCGCCTCCGCGGCACGGCTCGGCCTGCTGCGCGCGGCGGGCCTTGTGGTGACGGCGGAAGCCGCCGCGGTCGATGAGGACGCGCTCAAGCACTCCGCCCGCGCCGAAGGCCTGCCGCCCGAGGAGGCGGCGCTGATGCTGGCCGAAGCCAAGGCCACCCGCATTTCTCGCCGGCGGCCGGAGGCGCTGGTGATCGCGGCCGATCAGATCCTGGTCTGCGAGGGGCGTTGGTTCGACAAGCCGGCCGATGCGGCGGCGGTCGCCGACCATCTGCGCGCCCTCTCGGGCCGCGCGCATCGGCTGGTCAATGGCGTGGTGGTGCATCGCTGGGGGCGGCGGATCTGGCAGCACGGGGATGCGCCGCGCCTGGTCATGCGCCCCTTGAGCGAGGCCTTCATCGCCGCCTATGTCGCGGCCGAGGGCGAGGCGGCGCGGCATTCGGTCGGTGGCTATCGGCTGGAGGGGCCGGGGATCCAACTCTTTGAGAGGATAGAGGGCGAACACAGCGCCATTCTCGGCCTGCCGATGCTGCCGCTGCTCGCCTTCCTCCGCCAGCACGGGGTTCTGCTCGCCTGAAGGGGCCCGAGGCCGCGCGGCCGCGGCGGGCTGGCGCGGCCCAGGGGCGCGATCGCACCTGCCGTCGGTCACACACTGCGGCCTCTGCAGGTCGCGTCCGGCTGGCATGGGCCAGGGGCCGCCATCCGGTCGACGCAGCAGGCCCGAGTGCAGCCGCCGCGGGCGGGGCCGAGGCAGGAAAGCTCTAACGCGCCCCGGGCTTGGCCGGCGGCAGGTCGAGCTTGATCGAGAGCTCCTTGAGCCGCTTGGGATCGACCGGCGAGGGGGCGCCCATCATCAGATCCTCGGCCTGCTGGTTGAGCGGGAAGAGGATGACCTCGCGGATATTGGGCTCGTCGGCGAGCAGCATGACGATGCGGTCGATCCCCGGCGCCGAGCCGCCATGGGGAGGGGCGCCGTAGCGAAGGGCGTTGAGCATGCCGCCGAAGCGCTCCTCGACCTCGGCCGCGGAATAGCCGGCGATCTCGAAGGCGCGCAGCATGATCTCGGGGCGGTGGTTGCGGATCGCGCCGGAGGAGAGTTCGATCCCGTTGCAGACGATGTCGTACTGATAGGCCTTGATGGAGAGCGGATCGAGGGTGTTGAGCGCCTCGAGCCCCCCCTGGGGCATGCTGAAGGGGTTGTGGCTGAAGTCGATCTTCCCCGTCTCCTCGTTCAGCTCATACATCGGGAAATCGGTCACCCAGCAGAAGCGGTAGGCATCGCGCTCGCACAGGCCGAGCTCCTGGCCGATGCGGTTGCGCGCCTTGCCGGCGAGCTTGGCTGCCTCGGCTGCCTTGCCGGCGGCGAAGAAGACCGCATCCCCGTCGGCAAGCCCGAGCTGGTCGCGGATGGCGATCACCCGTTCGGGCTCCAGGTTGCGTGCGATCGGGCCGCTGCCGCCGCCCTGTTCGAAGACGATCCAGCCGAGGCCCGGCGCACCCTCGGCCCGTGCCCATTCGTTCAGGCCGTCGAAGAAGCTGCGCGGCCGGGATGCCGCGCCGGGGGCAGGGATGGCACGCACCACCCCCCCTTCGGCGGCGATGCGGGCGAAGAGGGCAAAACGCCCGCCCGCCACATGCTGGGTGACATCGGCGATGCGCAGCGGGTTGCGCAGATCGGGCTTGTCGGTGCCGAACTCGAGCATCGCGACGTCATAGGGAATGCGCGGGAAAGGCGGCGGGGTGACCGCCCGGCGGGTGCCGGTGAAGTCGGCGAACTCCTCGAAGACGCCGGCCAGCACCGGTTCAATGGCGGCGAAGACGTCCTCCTGGGTGACGAAGCTCATCTCGAAGTCGAGCTGGTAGAACTCGCCAGGCGAGCGGTCGGCGCGCGAGGCCTCGTCACGGAAGCAGGGGGCGATCTGGAAGTAGCGGTCGAAGCCTGCGACCATCAGCAGCTGCTTGAACTGCTGCGGGGCCTGCGGCAGCGCATAGAACTTGCCCGGATGCAGGCGGGAGGGAACCAGGAAATCCCGCGCGCCTTCGGGGGAGGAGGCGGTCAGGATCGGCGTCTGGAACTCGGTGAAGCCCTGCGCGATCATCCGCCGCCGGATCGAGGCGATGACCTGGCTGCGCAGCAGCATGTTGCGGTGCGGCCTCTCCCGCCGCAGGTCGAGGAAGCGGTAGCGCAGGCGCAGCTCCTCGGGCGGATCGGCCTCTCCCGCCACCGGGAAAGGGAGCAGCTGCGCCTCGCCCTGCACCTCGAGCTCGCGCACGCGCAGCTCGATCTCCCCGGTGGCCAGCTTGGGATTGACAGTTCCCGGCTCGCGCCGGACCACCTCTCCGGTCACGGTCACCACGCTTTCCGGACGCAGGGCATCGGCGGCGGCGAAGGCCGGGGAGGAGGGCGTCACCACGCATTGGGTGATGCCGTAATGGTCGCGCAGGTCGATGAAGAGCAGGCCGCCGTGGTCCCGCTTGCGGTGCACCCAGCCCGAGAGGCGCGCGGTGATGCCGGCATCGGCGGCGCGCAGCGCGCCGCAGCTGTGGGTGCGGTAGGGGTGCATGGGGTCGCCCTGTCTCTGGTCGCAAAGACGCGCCTAGAGGGGGCAGAGGGCAGGCAGTGTCAACCCATGGCTCGGCCCGGCGCCCGGTGGAGGTCACGCCGGGGCGGCGGCATCGCCCTTGCACCGGGGCCGGCTTGGGTCCATCCGAAAGGCGATGCCCCGCCGCCTGCCGCCCGCATTCCCGCCGCCGCGCCTGATTGCCGACAGCCTGGCCCTGGCCGAACTGTGCGAGAGGCTGGGGAAGGAGCCCTTCATCGCGGTCGATACCGAATTCATGCGCGAGCGCACCTACTGGCCCGAGCTCTGCCTGGTGCAGCTCGGCGGGGCCGAGGAGATCGCGGTGGTCGATGCGCTGGCGCCCGGGCTCGATCTCGCCCCGCTGGGGCGGCTGCTCGCCAACCCCGGGGTGACCAAGGTCTTCCACGCCGCGCGGCAGGATGTGGAGATCTTCCTGCACCGCTTCGGCAGCGTGCCCAGCCCGCTCTTCGACACCCAGATCGCCGCCATGGTCGCGGGCTTCGGGGACCAGGCGAGCTATGAGGCGCTGGCCCGCGCCCTGGCCGGGGCCAGCATCGACAAGGCGCATCGCTTCAGCGACTGGTCGGTGCGGCCGCTCTCCTCGGCCCAGATCGCCTATGCGGCGGCCGACGTGACCTATCTGCGCGTCATCTACGAGGTGCTGCTCGATCGGCTGGAGGAGGAGGGGCGCCTTGACTGGGTGGCCGACGAGATGGCGGCGCTGGCCGACCCCGCGAGCTACGCCCATGATCCCGAGACGGCATGGGAGAAGCTGCGGCCGCGCAGCAGCAACCGCCGCTACCTGGCGGTGCTGCGGGCGGTGGCGGCCTGGCGGGAGAGGGAGGCGCAGCGCATCAACATCCCGCGCCAGCGTCTCATCAAGGACGAGACCCTGCTCGAAATCGCCGCCAGCATGCCGAGCACGGCCGCCGAGCTCGCGCGCGCCCGCGGCATCACCGAAGGTTTTGCCAAGGGCAAATCGGGTGCCGGGCTGCTCGCCGCCATCGCCGAAGCGCGCGCCCTGCCGGAGGAGGCGCTGCCCCACCCCCCGGCGCCGCGGCAGGGCCCGCCGCCTTCGCCGGCGCTGATCGCGCTGCTCAAGGTGCTGCTGGCCGCCAAGGCCGAACAGCACGAGGTGGCGCCGCGCCTGCTGGCCAGCGCCGAGGAGCTCGAGCGCCTGGCCACCGAAGCCGCGCCGGACATCCCGGCCCTGCGCGGCTGGCGGCGCCACATCTTCGGGGAGGCCGCGCTGGCCTTGAAACAGGGGCGGCTAGCGCTGGGGGTGGACGGGCGCAAGGTGCGGCTGATCGAGGCCTGAGGGGGCGACCCTGCCCCGGCCGCGAAGGGCAGGGGGAAGGGGCCCAGGCGAGCGCGGGGTCGATGCCGCGGTCGGGGCCGTTCGAGCGGGCCGGTCCCTCACGCCGCATCGAGGGCGCGGCGGCGGGGGAGCGCTGTGGCCGGGTGCGGTCCTGGCCAGGCGGCGCCGCCACCCGGTCGGGCGGCCGCGCCGGGCGGCCGGCCCGAGCACGGTCTTGGCTCTGCGGGCCTGCAGCGGCATCGCGCGGCCTGCCGGGCTGTCGGTGGTGGTGCTCTTTTCTGGCTGCGGGCCGAAGGGCGGGCCGCGGAGTGCTCTCGTCAGAGGCAGAGGATCGCCTCGCCCTCCGGCAAGGGGGGGCGGGCGCCCAAGGCCACCGCCAGCGCCAGGGGGTAGAGGCGGTGTTCCTGGGCGAGCACCCGGGCGCCCAGGGTCTCCGGCGTATCGCCGGGCAGGACGGGCACCGCCGCCTGGCCGATGATCGGGCCCTGATCGACCTCGGCGCTCACCCAATGGACCGTGCAGCCATGGATGCGCACCCCCGCCGCGAGCGCCCGGGCGTGGGTGTCAAGCCCCGGAAAGGCGGGCAGCAAGCTCGGGTGGATGTTGATCATCCGCCCCTCCCAGGCCGCGACGAAGGCGGGGCTTAGCACGCGCAGGAAGCCGGCCAGGGCGATGAAGCCGACCTCGGCGCGCTCGAGCACCTCCTGCAGCGCAGCCTCGAAGGCCTCGCGCGGGCGGCCGCGGCTCTCCACCACCGCGGTCGGCACTCCGGCGGCGGCGGCGAGGGCGAGCCCTGCCGCATCGGCGCGGTTGCTGACGACGACGGCCGGCCGGGCCGGATAGGCGGGATCGCGCATCGCCGCGAGCAGCGCGGCCATGTTGCTGCCGCGGCCGGAGATGAGGATCGCCGTCCTCACAGCGGCAGGCTGCCCTCCAGGCGCATCAGACCGCTACCCGGGACGATCTCGCCGATCAGGTAGGGGGTTTCGCCGGCCTCGCGGAGCAGGGCCATGGCGGCCGGGACATCCGCCTCGGCCACCACCAGCACCATGCCGATGCCGCAGTTGAAGACGCGCAGCATCTCCTCGGCCGCGATGCCGCCGGTGCGCGCCAGCCAGGAGAAGACCGGCAGCACGGGCCAGGACCCGGCATGGAGGACGGCATCGACCTCGGGCGGCAGGACGCGCGGCAGATTGCCGGGCAGCCCGCCGCCCGTGATATGCGCCGCCGCCTTGAGCAGGCCGCGCCCATGCAGGGCCAGCACCGCCTGGACGTAGATGCGGGTGGGGGCAAGCAGCGCATCGACCAAGCTGCCCGGGCCGAAGGGGCTTTCGGCATCAAGCGGCAGGACCGAGACCGAGATCACCTTGCGCACCAGCGAATAGCCGTTGGCGTGCACGCCCGAACTGGCGAGCCCGATCAGACGATCGCCCGGTGCGACGCCGCGCGGCAGCACCGCCTCACGCTCCACCGCCCCGACCGCAAAGCCAGCCAGGTCGTAATCCTTTCCGTGATACAGCCCAGGCATTTCCGCCGTCTCTCCGCCGACCAGCGCGCAGCCGGCCATGCGGCAGCCTTCGGCGATGCCGGCGATGATCGTCGTCGCCTGGTCGAGCAAAAGCCGGCCGGTGGCGAAATAGTCGAGGAAGAAGAGCGGCGTGGCACCCTGCACCACCAGGTCGTTGACGCACATGGCCACCAGATCCTGCCCGATCAGGGCGTGGCGGTCGGCGTCGATGGCCAGGCGGAGCTTGGTGCCGACCCCATCGGTGGTGGCAACCAGGATGGGGTCGCGAAAACCCGCCGCCTTGATGTCGAACAGAGCGCCGAAGCCGCCCAGGCCGCCGATGCTGCCCGGCCGTCGCGTGGCGCGTGCCAGCGGCTTGATGCGCTCGACCAGCGCCTCCCCGGCTGCGATGTCCACCCCGGCCGCGGCATAGGTCAGGCTGGGTGCGGCGAAGCCCTCGCCGCCTGCGTCCTGCGCCGCGCCGGCGGCGGTCGGGCCCGGCTGGGCCGTGCGGGTCGAACTGGTCAGGGCGCCCTCCGATGCGGTATTCCTGATGCCGATGGCTGATTTTAGCCGCCTCCGCCGCCGCGCGATACCTCCGCTCCTGCTGATGCCGGCATGGCTGGCCTTCGCCCAGCCCGCCCCGGCGCAAGGGGATCCGCTGCGCCAGCAGGGCATCGAGGTCGAGGCGCAGGCCGCCGATGCGGTGCGCGCGCGCGATGCCGCCCACGCCCAGGCGCGCCGGATCGCCTTCCAGCGCATGGCCCAGCAGCTCGGCATCGCCCCGCCGCCGCTCTCCGATGCCCAGCTTGAGAACCTGGTCGCCTCCCTCGTCATTGAGCAGGAGCGGGTCACGCAGCAGCGCTATCTCGGGCGGCTGACCGTCATCTTCGACGGGCCGGCGCTGCGTGCCCTGCTGGGTCCGGCGGTGCCCGCAGGAGCGGGGATGGCGGCCGCCGCCACCGCCCTGGCCGGGCGGCCTGCCACCACCTTCATCGAGGCGGCGGCCGGCTTTGCCGGTCTGCCCGAATGGCTCACCCTGCGCCGGCGCCTTCTGCAGGCAGCGCCGGTGGCGAGCCTCGAGATCCGCGCCATCGCGCCGGATGGGGCGATGCTGCGTCTGGGCTTGCGCCTCTCTCCGGCCGAGGCGGCCGAGGCGCTGGCTGCCTCCGGCATCCTGCTGCAGCCGCCGGCCGATCCGCGCCAGCCTTGGCGGGTGGGCCTTGCCAGCGGATGAGAGCGCAGCGGGGGAGCGTCTGTTCACGCTGCCCAACGCCATCACGCTCGCCCGGCTGGGAGCGGTGCCGCTCACCGTCTGGCTGATGCTGAACCGGCAGCTCGACCTCGCCTTCCTGGTCTTCGTCGGCGCCGGGGTGTCGGATGCGCTGGATGGCTGGATCGCCCGCGCCTTCCGGCTGCGCAGCGCGCTCGGGGCGCTGCTTGATCCGGTGGCGGACAAGGCCCTGCTGGTCAGCGTCTATGTGATGCTCGCGGTGATCGGCGTGCTGCCGGATTGGCTCGCCATCCTCGTCGTCTTCCGCGACCTGGTGATCGTGGGCGGGCTGCTGATCCTGTGGCTGCAGGGGATCCGGCCGGCGATCGCGCCGCTGTGGGTCTCCAAGCTCAACACCTTCGCCCAGATCACGCTGGCAGCCGCGAGCCTGTTCCTGGCCGGCTTCGGGCTGGAGGCGCCGGCCCTCACATGGGCGCTGATCTGGATCGTAGCCGGCACCACCATCGCATCCGGCTCGGCCTACATGGCGGGGGCGGCCAAGCTGCTGAGGGGGGCGCCGTGAACCCGCCCGAGGGCCTGCCCCCACCTCCTGGCCGCGGGCTCGAGGCCGCAGCCCGGGCCCGCCATCGCGCCTCGCCACGGGCACGGCGGCTGCTCGCGGTCGGACTCATCGGGGGTCTGCTCTTCGCGGTCTGGCTGTTCTCGGCCATCCTGACCCCCTTCGTGCTGGCCGCCTGCATCGCCTATTTCCTCGACCCGGCCTGCACGCGGCTGGCCCGGCTTGGCGTGCCGCGCTGGGTCTCGGCCTCGGGCCTGGTCGGGGCGCTGCTGCTGTTCGCCCTGGCCGCCGCACTGCTCCTCTATCCGCTGATCCTCGCCCAGATCACGGTGCTGCTGACGCGCCTGCCCTCCTATGTCGCCACCATCGGGGCAGCCGTGCGCGAACTCATGCTCTCGCTCGAGGAGGCGGCAGGGCCCGAGGTGGTGGATGCCCGCCTGCGCGAACTCGTCGTCTCCCAGGCCGGGCAGATGGTGAGCATGCTGGGCACGGCGGCGACGCGCCTGATCGGTGGCGGGATTGCACTGTTTAACGTCTTCACGCTGGTCATCGTCACCCCTGTCGTCGCCTTCTATCTGCTGCGCGACTGGCCCGGCATCGTCGCGGTGGTCGATTCCTGGCTGCCGCGGCGGTCGGCCCCAACCATCCGGCAACTGGCGAAGGAGACCGATCGGGTGCTGGGCGCCTGGCTGCGCGGCCAGCTGCTCTGCTGCCTGGTGCTCGGGCTGTTCTACGCGATCGGGCTTTCGGCGATCGGGCTGGAGCTCGGCGTGATGATCGGGCTGCTCGCCGGGGCGCTCTCCATCATTCCCTATGTCGGGTCGATGACCGGCTTCGCCGCCGCGGTGCTGCTCGCCATCGGGCAATGGGGCACCTGGAGTGGGGTGGGCCTGGTCACTGCCGTCTTCATCGCCGGCCAGATCGTCGAGGGCTACATCATCTACCCCCGGCTGCTCGGCAACCGGGTGGAGCTGCATGCGGTGTGGGTGATCTTCGCCCTCTTCGCCGGCGGCGTGGCGCTTGGCTTCCTCGGCGTGCTGCTGGCGGTGCCGATCGCGGCCGCGATCGGCGTGGTGGCGCGGTTCTGGCTGCGCAAATACCTCGCGAGCCCCCTCTATCTGGAAGGCCCGCGCCAGGACCCCGACTGAGCGGGCGGGCGCCTCACCGCCGCCAGCCCCGCCTCCGTCAGGCGGTGCGGTCGATGCCGGTCCTGCCGCCGGCCAGGGCCGCCTGCGCCGCGGCCAGCCGCGCCACCGGCACCCGGTAGGGCGAGCAGGAGACATAGTCGAGCCCCACGCTCTCGCAGAAGGCGATCGAGGCCGGATCGCCCCCGTGCTCGCCGCAGATGCCGAGCTTGAGGTCGGGCCGGGTGCGCCGGCCCTTCTCGCAGCCGATGCGCACGAGCTCTCCCACGCCTTCGGGATCGATCGAGACGAAGGGATCCTTGGGCAGGATGCCGGTCTCGAGGTAGCGGGGCAGGAACTTGCCCACGTCATCGCGCGAGAGGCCGAAGGTGGTCTGGGTCAGGTCATTGGTGCCGAAGCTGAAGAAATCCGCGACCTCCGCGATACGGTCGGCAACCAGGGCGGCGCGCGGCAGCTCGATCATGGTGCCGACCAGATAGGGGATCTCCATCCCCTGTTCGGCGAAGACGCGCCTGGCCGTGGCCTCGACCAGGTTGCGGGTGATCTCGAGCTCGCGCCGGGTGGCAACCAGCGGGATCATGATCTCGGGCACCGGGGCCTTGCCCGTCTCGCGCGCGATCTGCACCGCCGCCTCGAAGATGGCGCGGGCCTGCATCTCGTAGATCTCGGGATAGGAGATGCCGAGGCGGCAGCCGCGGTGGCCGAGCATGGGGTTGGCCTCGGCCAGATCCTCGGCGCGGCGCTTCATGGTGGCGATGTCGGTGCCCAGGCTCTCCGCGACTTCGGCCAGTTCGCTCTCCTGCTGCGGCAGGAACTCATGCAGCGGCGGATCGAGCAGCCGGATGGTGACCGGCAGCCCGGCCATGATGCGGAAGAGGGAGATGAAATCCTCGCGCTGGAAGGGCAGCAGGCGGGCCAGCGCGTCACGCCGTCCGGCCTCGGTATCGGCCATGATCATCTGCCGCACCGCGCCGATGCGGGCGGGATCGAAGAACATGTGCTCGGTGCGGCAGAGGCCGATGCCCTCGGCGCCGAAGCGGCGGGCGGTTTCCGCATCCAGCGGGGTTTCGGCATTGGCCCGCACCTTCATCCGGCGCACCGCATCGGCCCATTCCATCAGCGTCGCGAAATCGCCCGACAGCTTGGGTTCGATCATCGGCACGGCACCGGCGAAGACCTCTCCGGTGGCGCCGTCGATCGTGATCATCTCCCCGGCGCGGATGATCTGCCCGCCGGCTGATAACGCCTGCGCCTGGTAGTCGACCGTGATGGTGCCGGCACCGGCCACGCAGGGTCGGCCCATGCCGCGCGCCACCACCGCGGCGTGGCTGGTCATGCCGCCGCGCGTGGTCAGGATGCCGCGGGCGGCGTGCATGCCGTGGATGTCCTCCGGGCTGGTCTCGATCCGCACCAGGATCACCGCCTCGCCCTTGCTGCCGCG
>JANWYF010000093.1 GCA_025057055.1 Rhodovarius sp.
GGGGCGGGGGGGCCGGGCGGGGGGCCGGCGGCCAGCGGGGGGGGGGGGGGGGGGGGGGGGGGGGGGGCTGGCTCCGGCGCGGCCGCCGGCGCCCGTTCGGGCGCGGGCGGGGCGGGGCGCTGTGCCTCTGCCAAGGTGGCGGGCGCTTCTCCGGCACCCGGTAGCGGCCCCTGCGGCGGGCCGAGTATGGCGAGCACCAGCGCAAGCGTGGCGATGCCGGCCAGCACCGCCACCCAGAACAGCCCGAGCCGGCGCCAGCCCGGATGCCGCCCTCCTGCCGCCATCGGCTGCGGCCGGCTTCAGCGCTGGGCGCGCCTCAGCGGCTGGCCGGGCGGCAGGGCGCGCAGCAGCACCATCGCCTGCTGCAGCTGGAAATCGGTCTCCGGCCGGGCGGGATCAAAGGCGGGGAAGCCCTCGGGCGGGACGCGCTGCACCCGCTCGAGCACGCCGGGCGGCAGGTTGAGCGGGGGCGGCGGCTGCACTGCCGCCTGGGCATCCCCGCGCAGGGAGCGGCGCAAATCCGCCTCGCGTTCGCGCGGGCGCTGGTTCGGATCCTCGCGGCTGGCGCGCACTTCGATGTCAGGCTCGATGCCCGCGTTCTGGATGGACCGGCCGGAGGGCGTGTAGTAGCGCGCGGTGGTCAGCCGGATCGCGCCGTTGGCGCCGAGCGGCATCACCGTCTGCACCGAGCCCTTGCCGAAGCTGCGGGTGCCGAGCACCACGGCGCGCCGGTGGTCCTGCAGCGCACCGGCCACGATCTCGCTCGCGCTGGCGCTGCCCGCATTGATCAGCACCGCAATCGGCAGGCCGCTTGCGATATCGCCCGGCCGGGCGTTCCAGCGCTGCGCATCCTCCTGCCGCCGCGCGCGGGTGGAGACGATCTCGCCCTGTTCGAGGAAGGCGTCGGAGACCTGCACCGCCTGGTCGAGCAGCCCGCCCGGGTTGTTGCGCAGATCCAGCACAAAACCGCGCAGGTTCTGCCCGGCCTGCTGGCGCAGCGTGGCCACCGCGCGGCGCAGTGCCGGTTCGGTCTGCTCGTTGAAGGCGGAGAGGCGGATATAGCCGATATCGCCCCCCTCCAGCCGAAAGCGCGCGACCTGCGGGCGGATGATGTCACGGGTGATGGTCAGTTCGATCGGCCGCGGCTCGCCCTCGCGCCGGATGGTCAGGCGGATGGTGGTGCCGCGTTCGCCGCGCATCTGCTCCACCGCCTCCTGCAGGGTCAGCCCCTGGGTGGTGGTGCCGTTGAGGTGGGTGATCAGATCCCCCGGCCGGATGCCAGCGCGCGCCGCCGGGGTATCGTCGATCGGGGAGATCACCTTGATGAATCCCCCCTCCTGCGTGACCTCGATGCCGAGGCCGCCGAACTCCCCGCGCGTCTGGACCTGCATGTCGCGGAAGTTGCGCGGGTTGAGGTAGGCGCTGTGCGGATCGAGCCCGGTCAGCATGCCGTTGATGGCATTCTCGATCAGCTCGCGGTCCGAGACGGGCTCGACATATTCGGCGCGCACCCGCTCGAACACATCGCCGAAGAGGTTGAGCAGCCGGAAGGTCTCGGCCCGGCTGCCCTCCTGCGCCGAGGCGACGAGCAGGGGGCCGGTCACGACGCCGGCAGCGAAGGCCGCGCCGAGCAGGGCAATGGTACCGAACTTGGCCTGGATGGGCATGCGCAAATCCTCGCGAGACCCCATCATGTGGCGCAAGGCCGGGGCAGCGCAACCACCGGCTGCGGGCCTGCCGCTCAGACCACGGTGAGCACCGGCTCAAGCCCGAGCTGCAGCGCCAGCGCCTCGAGCCGACGCTCCACCGCCTCTCCCGCGAAGAGGCCGGCCGCCTCATGGAGGCGCAGGATGAGCCGCCCCCCCTCGCGCGTGAGGCTGCTCGCTTCCAGCAGCGCCGCCACTCCGCCCGAGAGGGTGAAGGCCAGCCTGAGCGCCGCACCCAGCGTCTCGGCCCGACGCAGCGCCTGGCTGCCGAGCAGCGGCCGGATCGGCGCCAGGAAGGGTGCGGTCGGCTCGGCCTCGTAGCGCAGGGCGAGGGTGAGGGCGAGGAAGGCCCGCATGTGGTGGTCAAGCCCCACACCGTTCTGCCGCAGCACGCGCAGGAAGGCCTGTTCGGCGCGGTATTCGGGGTGGTCGTGGCTGCCGATATCGCTGATGCGGGCGGCGGCGGCGATGAGCGCGGCCTCGGCCGGGGTCTCGGCCAGCCGCAGCGGGGCGAGCCAGGACTCGAGCGCGGCCGGAAAGTCAGGGTTGCGGCCGAAGGCGGCGGCCAGCTCCTCGGTGGCGGCGAAGAGCGGGTCGGCCCGGCGCAGCGCGGGGGGAAGCCGGCGCGCATACCAGCCCTCGCGCAGGCCATTGGCGCTGAAGACGACCCGCCCCGCGCCGGTGGCGCGCAGCAGCCGGCGCAGGACCACCGCCGCAAAGGGCAGATCGGGCAGCCGCTTGGCCGGGGCGGCGGGCATCCGCTCGAGCACCCGGCGCGGGGCGTTCATCACGACGCCGGCCAGATCGCGCGCCTCCTCCCGCCGGATCGCGTAGTGGTGGACGATGGCGAGCGGATAGGCGGTCTGGGCCATGTGCATGCGCGCGAGCGCCCGGAAGGCGCCCCCCACCGCGAAGAGATCCGCCCCGCGCAGCTCCCGCAGCCAGGGCAGGGCCTCGAGCTCGCGTTCGACGATGGCGCGGGCGCGCGTGACATCCCCGCCCGCCCGTTCGGCGAGGCGGATGGTGCCCACCGGCAGCGAGGCGGTGGCGCCGATCCGCCCGGCCTGCAGGTGGACCAGCTCGAGCGAGCCGCCGCCGAGATCGGCCAGCACCCCGTCGGCCGCCGCGAAGCCGAGCAGCAGCCCCTCGGCCGACAGCTGCGCCTCCTCCTCGCCCGAGAGGACCTCGATCGGCGTGCCGGGCAGCGCCGCCCGCAGGGCGCGCAGGAACTCCGGGCCGTTGGCGGCATCGCGCACCGCCGCGGTGGCCAGCACCTCGAGCGGGTCGGCCCCCATCCCGCGCGCCAGGGCGTGGTAGCGGCGCAGCACGGTGAGCGCCTGTCCCACCGCCTCCTCGTTGAGCCGACCGGTCGCGGCGAGGCCCCGGCCAAGCCCGAGCACCGCCTTCTCGTTGAAGATCGCCTGCGGATTGCGCGACAGCCCCTCGAAGACGACGAGGCGGACCGAATTCGAGCCGAGATCGACCACCGCCATGCGCGGCGGGCGGGGCAGTGCCTGCTGCAGCCGCAGGGCAGAGAGCGGTTCAGTCATGCCGGATGCGATCCGGGCGGGGGCGGCGTTCGCGTTCGGCGCCGCGGGCGGGGCGGTGCAGGGCGCTGCCGCGGCCCGAGAGGGACGGGTTGGTCATGAAATACTCGTGCGCCGAGAAGGGTTCGGGCCCCGGGGTGCGCCGCCGCCACTGCCCGTCGGGGCCGAGGTCCCAGCTCTGCGCGTCGTCCTTGAGGTTGACCACCATGATCTGGTCGAGGATCTGGGCATGCACGGTCGGGTTCTCCACCGGCACCAGGGTCTCGACCCGCCAGTCCATGTTGCGCGCCATCCAGTCGGCCGAGGAGATGAAGACCTTGGCGCGGCGGCTTGGCATGCGATAGCCGTTGCCGAAGGCGCAGATGCGCGAGTGCTCGAGGAAACGCCCGACGATCGACTTGACCGTGATGTTCTCGGACAAGCCGGGCACGCCCGGGCGCAGGCAGCAGATGCCGCGCACCACGCAGGCGATCTTCACCCCGGCCTGGCTTGCGCGATAGAGGGCATCTATCAGCACCTCATCGACCAGCGCGTTCATCTTGAGCCAGATCGTGGCCGGGCGGCCGGCGCGGGCGTGTTCCATCTCGGCCTCGATCAGGGCAAGCAGCGTCGGGCGCAGGGTGAGCGGGGCGAAGGCGAGCTTCTCCATCGTCTCCGGCCGGGCATAGCCGGTCATGTAGTTGAACAGCTTCGCCGCATCGCGCGTCAGCGCCGCATCGGCCGTGAAGAAGCTGAGGTCGGTGTAGATGCGCGCGGTGATGGGGTGGTAGTTGCCGGTGCCAAAATGGGCGTAGGAGCGAAAGCCCTCCCCCTCGCGCCGGACCACGAGGCTCACCTTGGCGTGGGTCTTGAGCTCGACGAAACCGAAGACCACCTGCACCCCGGCCGCCTCCAGCTCCCGCGCCAGGGCGATGTTGCGCTCCTCATCGAAACGGGCCTTGAGCTCGACCATGGCGGTGACGGATTTGCCGGCCTCGGCGGCCTCGATCAGGGCGCGGGCGATCGGGCTGTCGCGGCTCGTGCGGTAGAGCGTCTGCTTGATCGCGACCACGTTCGGATCGCGCGCCGCCTGGCGCAGGAACTGCACCACCACGTCGAAGCTCTCATAGGGGTGGTGGACCACGATGTCCTTGGCGCGGATCGCGGCGAAGCAATCCCCCCCGTAATCCAGGATCCGTTCCGGAAAGCGCGGGGTGTAGGGGGTGAAGAGCAGGTCCGGCCGGTCGGGCACGATCAGCGCTGTGAGGTCGGCCACGCCGAGCAGCCCATCGACGGTGAAGGTGGCGGCGGGGTCGGCATCCAGCTCCTCGGCGACGAAGGCGACCATATCGGGGGGCATGCGCGCATCGACCGAGAGCCGGATGGCGCGGCCGCGGCGGCGGCGCTTGAGCGCGGTCTCGTAGCTGCGGACCAGGTCCTCCGCCTCCTCCTCGAACTCGACGTCGGTGTCGCGGATCAGGCGGAACAGGCCGCGTTCGGCCGGGATGAAGCCGGGGAAGAGGCGGTGCAGGAACAGCCCCACCGTCTCCTCGAGCGCGATGAAGCGGATGCGGTTGCCCCCTCCCTCCTCGGGCGGCAGGCGGATGAAGCGGCCCACCTGGTGCGGCAGCGGCACCAGCGCGCGCATCATGCCCCCATCCTCCTCCCGCACGAGCTTGAGCGCCATGCAGAGCGAGAGGTTGGGCAGGAAGGGGAAAGGGTGGGCCGGATCCACCGCGAGCGGCGTCAGCACCGGGAAGATCCGCTCGAGGAAATGGGATTCGAGCCAGGCGAGATCGGCCGGGGAGAGCTCCTCGGCCTCGGCCACATGCAGGCCGGCGGCGCTGAGCAGGGCGCGCAGCTCCCGCCAGGTCTGCTGCTGCTGTTCGATCAGCTTCTGGGAGCGCTGATGGATCGCGGCGAGCTGCTGGCTCGGGGTAAGCCCGTCATGGCTGAGCGTGGTCACCCCGGCGCGCTCCTGCCCGACCAGGCCTGCCACCCGCACCGAGTAGAACTCATCGAGGTTGGAGCCGGAGATGGCCACGAAGCGCAGCCTCTCGAGCAGCGGGTGGCGGGGGTTGGCGGCCTCCTCGAGCACGCGCGTGTTGAAGTCGAGCCAGGAGATTTCGCGGTTGATGAAGCGCGGCAGATCGTGGGCCTGGGCAGAAGGGGGTGCGGGGGCGGTATCGGGCATGGCACCATCCTAGACCGTGGCCCGGTCGGCGCGCAGCGTCTCGGCCGCCTCGGCGGTGCGCGCCTCCTCGAGCAGGCCGACCAGCAGGGCCCGATCCAGCCTGCCGGCGGCCAGCGCCGCCGCATCCAGCCGGGCGACCAGCTGGGCCAGGGCGGCGGCCGACCGCGGGGCGCGCTCAAGGATCAGGGCCTGCAGCGCGGGCGGCAGGGCGAGCTGCCGGTCGGCCAGCAGCTTGGCGAGCAGGGCAGCGAGCAGCCCATCCGAAGGATCGGCGATGCCCACGGCAAGGGTGGCGCGCAGGCGGCTGGCCAAGTCGGGCAGGGGCTGCGGCCAGCGGGCAGGGGGGCTGCGGCCGATCAGCAGCAGGGGGAGCCTCGCCTCGGCCGCGGCGTTGATCGCATGCAGAAGCGCCCTGGCATCGCCGGCGGCATCGGCCCCATCCAGCACCCAGCCCCGCGCCGGCAGTTCCGGAAGGCCGTGCAGGCTGGTCCCCTCCTGGTAGAGCCAGCCGCGGCGGCGGGCGGCGATGCGCGCGAGGTGGGTCTTGCCCACACCGGCCGGGCCGAAGAGGGCGAGGCGCCCATCCGGCCACAGGGCGGGTTCGGCCAGGAAGGCGCGTGCCTCGGCATTGCTCGAGTCGGCGATGAAGTCGGCCTCGGCCCAGGAGGGGGAGGCAGGCAGCGGCAGCGGCAGCTGACCCATGCGCTCCCCTTGCCCGGATTTGCGGCAGAGGGCCAGTGCCCCGGCGGAGGGGCGGGCGAATCCGGTGCTGGCTGCGGCAGCGAAACATGGCATGCTGGCATCGGGAGAGGTGAGGAGGAGACCCCGCAGCATGTTCCGCAGCATCCTTCTGCGCGCCGCCGCTCTCTGCGCCCTGGCCCTGCCCGCCGCGGCACAGGTGCCGGAGAGCCTGCCGCCCGGGCCGCGCGTGTCGCTGGTGGCGGTGACCCAGCCCGTGCCGACCATGCCCCAGTTCATCCGCGTCGATCAGGCGATCCTGCGCGATCTGGTGCGCGAACGCTCGGGCGGGCGGATCGAGGTCACCGTCGCCTCCCATGCCGAACGGAACCTGACCGGGGCCGAGATCGTGCGCCTGGTGCGCGCGGGGCAGGTCGAGATCGGCGCCGGCACCCTCTCCACCCTCTCGGGCGATGTGCCGATCCTGGATGGCATCGACCTTGCCGGGCTCGCCCCCGACATCGGCGATGCCCGCCGCATTGCCGAGGCGATGATGCCGGTCGCCAACCGCGACCTTGAACGCTTCGGGGTGCGGCTGGTGGCGGTCTATCCCTTCCCAGCGCAGGTGATCTTCTGCCGCGCCCCCTTCCAGAGCCTCTCCGATCTGCGCGGGCGGCGCGTGCGCACCTTCGGCAACTCGCTCGTCGATTTCTTCTCCGCCCTGGGCGCGCAGCCGACCTCGATCGGCTTCCCAGAGGTCTACTCGGCGCTCGAGCGCGGCGTGGTCGATTGCGCGATCACCGGCAGCGGCAGCGGCAATGCGGCGCGCTGGTACGAGGTCTCGACCCACATCTCGAGCATCCCGATCGCCTGGGCGGTCCCCGGCTATCTCGTCAACCTCGGCTGGTGGAACCGGCAGGACCCGGCGGTGCGCGCCTTCCTCGAGGGGACCTTCCGCCAGATGTCGGATGAGCTCTGGGCGCTGGGGGCGGTGGCGACGCGCGATGGCATCGACTGCAACGCGGGCCGCGCCGATTCCTGCCGCATCCACACCCTGGCCCCCCGCCCGATGACCGAGGTGCCGGGCAGCCCGGCCGATCTCGCCCTGGTGCGCCAGATCTTCCAGCAGCATGTGCTGCCGGGCTATGTCCGCCGCTGCGGCGCGCGCTGCGGGGAGGTCTACAACCAGATCATCGCGCCCATCGTGGGCATCCGGTACGGCGGTTGAGCGGGCTGCTTCGGGCCGCCGCCCGGCTGCGGCGGGCGGTGGCCGCGCTGGCGGCGCTGATGGCCTACCTGGCCGGCTGGAACTACATCGCCTGCGCGGCCTTCATCGGCTTTGACATCGTGGCGCGCAACCTCTTCGGCTTCTCCTCCCGCGCCACCGTGGAGGTGACGGGCTACATGCTGGCCTGCGGCATCGCCTGGGCCCTGGCGCATACGCTGATGGTGCGCGCGCATATCCGGGTCGATGTGCTGCTCAACCGCCTCCCACTTTCGCTGCGCGCGCCGCTGCACCTCTTCGCGCTGCTGCTGCTGGCTGTCTTCGCCGCCTTCTGCGCCTGGGCCGGCTGGGCGCTGGTCGATGAGAGCCTGCTCTTCAACGCGCACGACAACTCGGCCCTGCGCATCCCGCTGGCGATTCCGCAGGGGATCTGGGCGATAGGCATCCTCGCCTTCGCGCTGACCGCCGGCGTGCTGCTGGTCGAAGGCCTGCTCAACCTGCTCGCCGGGCGTCCGCAGGAGGTCGACCGGCTGCTCGCCAGCCGCGGCTTCCGCGAGGAGACGGAGGAGGCGCTCCAGGCAGCGCGGATGATCCGGCAGTGATCGCGGTCCTCTTTCTCCTCTTCCTGCTGGCGGCACTGCTGTGGGCGGCGGCGGCCGGCGGGGCGAGCCTGCCGCTCGCCGAGGTGCTGATGCTGATCGGCGTCTTCGTCCTCTTCTTCGGGGCGGGCGTCCATGTGGCGGCAGTGCTCGGCATGCTCGCCTTCCTCGTGGGCTTCCTCTTCAGCGACCGTGCCTGGTGGCTCTTTGCCGGGCAGACGCTGTGGGGGCCCTCCTCCAACTTCGTGCTGGTCGCGGTGCCGCTCTTCCTCCTGATGGGAGAGATCCTGCTGCGCGCCGGGCTGTCGGATCGGCTCTACCGCGCGCTCAACCTCTGGCTGCACCGCCTGCCCGGCGGGCTTTTGCACACCAACATCGCCAGCTGCGCGATCTTCAGCGCGATCAGCGGCAGCAGCGTCGCCACCGCCGCCACCATGGGCAGCGTGGGCCTGCCCTACTTCCGCAACACCGCCTACAACCCGCGCTGGGTGCTGGGTTCGCTCGCGGCCGGCGGGGCGCTGGGCAACCTGATCCCGCCGGGCGTGGTCTTCATCGTCTATGCGCTGATCACCGAAACCTCGGTCGGTGCGCTGTATCTGGCGGCGCTGCTGCCGGCGGGGCTGGTCGTGCTGCTCTTTACGCTGCTGATCTTCGCGCATGGCCTGCGCGAGCCGCTGCCCAAGCCGCCGCCTGCGCCGCTCGCCGCTCGGCTGCGCGCCCTGCTGGATCTGCTGCCCACGCTGGCGCTGATCCTGCTGGTGCTGGGGTCGATCTACGGCGGCTTCGCCACGCCGACCGAAGCGGCCGCCCTGGGCGTGCTGGGCGCGATCCTCTTCGCCGCGCTGGAGGGCCGGGCCAGCCTGCGCATGCTGCATGCGAGCGCGGAGGCCGCGGCACGCAACACCGCCCTGATCGGCCTGATCCTGTTCGGCGCCTATCTGCTCAACTACATCCTGACCATCATCGGCGTGCCCCAGGCGCTCGCGCGCATCATCTCCGAACTGCCGCTGCCGCCCTGGGCCATCATCGCCTGCATCGTCGCCCTCTATGTCGCGCTCGGCACCTTCATGGAGGGCTTCTCGATGATCATCACCACCGTGCCCGTCACCTTCCCGGTGGTGGTGGCGCTGGGCTACGATCCGGTCTGGTTCGGCGTGATCGTGGTGATGCTGGTCGAGATCGCGATGATCTCCCCCCCGGATGGCACCGTGATGTATGTGCTGCAGGGCATGCGCCCGCAGCCCGCCGGGCCGATCACCGACGTCTTCGTCGGCGTCATGCCCTTTCTTCTCGCCTATCTGCTGGCGGTGGCGATCCTGATCCTGGAGCCCGGGATCGCGCTCTGGCTGCCCTCCCTGCTGCGATAGGAGCCTGATGGCCGCGACCGATCCCGCGCCGGATGCCGCCATGCGCCCCGTGCGCATCGCCGTCGACATCGGCGGCACCTTCACCGACCTGATGATCCTCGATGCGCGGCACGGCCGCGTGCAGGCCTGGAAGACGCCGACCACCCCGGCCGACCCGTCCGAGGGGCTGCTGACCGGCGTGCGCGAGGCCGCCGCCCGCTTCGGCTTCGCGCTGTCCGATGTCGGGCTGCTGTTGCATGGCACCACCATCGCGACCAATGCGGTGCTGGAGCGGCGGCTGCCGCGCGGCGTGCTGCTCACCACCGCGGGCTTCGAGGATGTGCTGGAGATCACGCGCCACGTCCGCCGCGATCTCTATGCCCTCGCCCCCGATCCCTTCCCCTGCCTGATCGAGCGGGACCGCAGGCTTGGCGTGAACGAGCGGCTGCGCGCCGATGGCAGCGTGGAACGCCCGCTCGTGCTCGGCGATCTGCTCGACCGGCTCGCGGCCCTCGCGCCCGAGGCGGTGGCGATCTGCCTGCTGCACAGCTATGCCAACCCGACCCATGAGCGGGCGCTGCGGGATGCCATAAGGGCGCGGCACCCGGCGCTGCCGATCGCCCTCTCCTCCGACATCTCGCCCGAGATCCGCGAATACGAACGCTGCAGCACCACCGTGCTGAACGCCCTGCTGATGCCGGTGGTGCGCGGCTATCTGGCCCGGCTCTCCGCACGCCTGGGCGAGGGCGGTTTCGCCCCGCGCATCCTGCTGGTGCAGTCCAATGGCGGGGTCTGCAGCCTGGAGACGGCCGCGGAGGAGCCGGCGCGGCTGCTGCTCTCCGGCCCCGCCGGCGGGGCGCTGGCGGCGGCGCGGCTTGCGGCGGAGCTCGGCCGGCCCGATCTGGTCGCGGTCGACATGGGCGGCACCTCCTACGACGTCTCGGTTGTGCAGGGGGGTGCGATCTCCCTCATCACCCAGGGCGAGATCGACGGCCTGCCGGTGCGCCTGCCGATGGTGGAGATGCGCACGATCGGCGCCGGCGGCGGCTCGATCGCCCGCATCCAACCGGGCGGGAGATTGACCGTGGGGCCGGAGAGCGCGGGCGCGCGCCCGGGTCCGGTCTGCTACGGCCGCGGCGGGGTCGAGCCGACGGTGACCGATGCCCATCTGGCGACCGGCCGGCTCGATCCGGCCTTCTTCCTGGGCGGTTCCATGCGGCTTGACACCGCGGGCACGGCGGCGGCCATGGCCCGGCTCGGGGCGGCGCTCGGCCTGCCGCCCGAGGCCGCGGCCGAAGGCGTGCTGCGCCTGACCAACACGAATCTGGCGGCTGCGGTCAGGCTCTCCCTCTTCGAGAAGGGTCTGCACCCGCGCGACTTCGCCCTGCTCTCCTTCGGCGGGGCGGGCGGGCTGCATGCGACCGAGGTGGCCGAGGAGATCGGCATCGAGGAGGTGATCTTCCCCCGCGACCCGGCCACGCTGTCGGCCTATGGCATCCTCTTCGGCGATCTTCGGCTCGATCTCGCCCGCTCGCGCCTGTTCCGGCTGGAGGAGGCCTCCCTGCCCGGCATCGCTCTGCTGCTCGCCGAGTTGCGCGCCGAGGCCTCAGAGCGCATGGCGCGCGAGGGCCTGCCGGCCGAGCTCTCGGTCGCGGCCGATCTGCGCTATCGCGGCCAAGCCTTCGAGCTGCTGGTGCCCTGGGGCGATGTCGCAAGCCCCGATAGGGCGGCGCTGCAGGAACTCTGCGCGCGCTTTCATGCCCTGCACCGGGCGCGCTTCTCCTACGCGGCCGAGGCCGATCCGGTCGAACTCGTCACGCTGCGCGTGACCGCCACCGGCCGGCTGCCGCGGCCCGCCACTGCCCCGCCCCCGCCTGCCGCGCGCCCGGCGGTCAAGGGCAGCCGGCGCATCTTTGCCGGCGGTGCCTGGCATCAGGTGCTGGTCTGGGACCGTGAGGCGCTGGGGCCTCAGGATCTGATCGAAGGGCCCGCCATCATCGAGGAGCCCTTCGCCACCCACAGCATCGCCCGTGGCTGGTCGGCGCGCCTCGGCCCGGCCGGGGCGATCATCGCCCGGCGGGAGGCCGCCTCATGACCCCGATCGACATCGAAGTGATCCGCAACGCGCTGACCGCCGCGGCGGCCGAGATGGACGTGACCATCTGGCGCACCAGCCGTTCGACCATCGTGCGCGAGCTGCTCGACTACTCGACCGCGGTGTTCGACGCGGATGGCTGGAACCTCGCGCAATCGGCACGGATCCCGCAGCATCTCAACTCCATGTCGGCGGCGCTGCGCAGCCTGCTCGAGCGCTTCATCCGCCCCGAGGAATGGGGCCCCGAGGATGTGGTGATCACCAATGATCCCTATTGCGGCGGCCAGCACCTGCCCGACATCCTGGCCTTCCGCCCCGTCTTCCATGAGGGCGTGCGCATCGCCTATGTCGGGGCGCTCTGCCATCATATCGACGTCGGCGGCATGGCGGCCGGTTCCTACGCCGCCCGCGCGACCGAGATCTTCCAGGAGGGGCTGCGCATCCCCCCGCTCAAGCTGATCGAGGGCGGGCGGCGCAACGAGGCGGTCTGGAGCATCCTCCGCCAGAATGTGCGCAAGCCCGAGCTGCTGCTCGGCGACCTGGAGAGCCAGATCGCCTCGCTCGAGGTCGGGCGCGCCGCCATTGCCCGGCTGGCCCGGCGCTACGGTGCGGCAGGCATGCTCGAGGCCAGCGCGCGCATCCTGGCGATGAGCGAGGCCGCGATGCGCGCCGCCATCGCCGCCATGCCCGATGGCACCTACGAGTTCGCCGACATGCTCGACGATGACGGCGTGGAGCTCGGCAAGCCGATCCACCTGCATGTGCGCCTCACGATCCACGGCGACAGCGCGACGGTGGATCTCTCGCAATGCTCGCCCCAGGTGCAGGGGCCGACCAACGCCACGCTGGCGAGCAGCAACTCGGCCGTGATGTTTGCCATGATGAGTGCGGCCGGCGGCGGCTTTCCGATGAATGCCGGCTGCTACCGCCCGATCCGGGTGATCGCGCCAGAGGGGCTGGTGGTCAATGCGCGCCCGCCGGCACCGGTGGCGCATCGCGTCGCCGTCACCCACCGCCTGCTCAACGCCATGTATGGGGCGCTGCACCAGGCGGTGCCGGATCGCATCCCCGCCGCCTATTACGGCTGCTCCTATGTCGCGACCTTCCAGACCATCCGGGAGGATGGCCAGCGCGATGTGCTGGTGGAGATCGAGATCGGCGGTTCGGGCGCGGCACCGCACAAGGATGGCGTCAACGCCTATGCCTCGGGCATGCACAACAACAGCAATATCCCGGTCGAGATGATCGAGGCCGAACTTCCGCTGTCGGTGACGCGCTACGGGCTGCGCCCGGGGTCGGGCGGGGATGGGCAGTATCGCGGCGGGCTTGGCCTGATCCGGGAATGGCGGGTGGAGGCGCCGCAATGCCTCTTCACCGCCAATATGGACCGCTTTGCAAGTGCCCCCTATGGTCTGGCCGGCGGCATGCCGGCCGCCCCGGGCCGACTCACCCTGCTGCGCGATGGGCAGGCCAGTCCGCTGCCGCCCAAATGCGACAATGTGCCGCTGCGCCGGGGCGATGTCGTGCGGCTCGAGACCTCAGGCGGAGGCGGCTTCGGACCGCCTGCCGCGCGCGATCCGGCCGCACGGGCACGGGATCAGCGGCTCGGCTATGTGTGAGGCGGCGCCCCCTCAAGCCAGGGCGGCGATGCACTCGATCTCCAGCAGGAACTCGGGCACCGGCAGGGCGGCGACCACGCAGGTGGTGCGCGCCGGCAGATGCGAGGCGGGGAAGGCCGCGGCATAGAGGCGGTTCATCTCCGCCACATCCTCGGCGCGCACGAGCAGCACGTTGCATTTGAGGATGCGCGTCGGATCGGTGCCGGCGGCGGCCAGCACGTCGCGCAGATGCCCGATCACGACGGCGAACTGGTCGGCGAAGGCGGCAGGGATCGTCCCATCCGCCCGCACCGGCCCGAGGCCGCTGACATAAAGGGTGTTCCCATGCGCCACGGCCAGCGACAGCGGCGGGTAGGGCCGCCCTCCGGCGGGCGGGGGAAAGCGCGTGATCGGCAGCATGGCGCCACGCTACACGCCGCCCGGGCCCTGGTGCAAACTGCCGCCATGGCAAGGATCGACACCGACCGTTTCCTCCGGGACCTGCACGAGCTGCGCCAGATCGGCCGCTTCCGCACCGGCGTGCATCGGCCCACCTATTCGCCGCAGGATATGCAGGCGCGGCGCTGGCTGATGGAGCGCATGGCCGAATGCGGCCTGGAGCCCTCGATCGACGGGATCGGCAACGTGCTGGGCCGCCATCCGGGGCCGGGGCCCAAGCTGCTGGTCGGCAGCCACATCGAAACCCAGAACGAGGCCGGCTGGCTCGACGGCGCGCTCGGGGTGGTGGCCGGGCTGGCGTTGGCGCGCGCCGGGCTGCCGGTCGATGTCGTCGCCTGCGCCGATGAGGAGGGGCATTACGGCGGCTTCCTCGGCAGCCGCAGCCTGCTCGGCGAACTGAGCGAGGCCGAGATCGACGCCGCGCGCAACCGCACCACCGGCCAGCCCTTGCGCGAGGCGCTGGCCGAGGCGGGGCTCGCCGGGCTGCCGCGGCCCGCCCTCGATCCCGCCCGCTACAAGGGCTTCTTCGAGCTGCATATCGAGCAGGGCACGCAGCTCGAGCAAGCCGGGCTGCGCGCCGGGGTGGTGACCGGCATCGTCGCGATCTGGCAGTGGAAGATCGTCATCGAAGGTCAGCAGGACCACGCCGGCGGCACCACCATGGCCGAACGGCGCGATGCCGGGCTCACCGCCATACGGCTGCTTGCCGCGATCGATGCCGAGTTCCCGCGCCATGTCGGGGAGCGGACGACCTGGACCACGGGGCGGATCACGCTCGATCCCGGCGCGCCCTCGATCATCCCTGGGCGGGCGGAGATCCTCTTCCAGTTCCGCGACCTGTCGGAGGAGAAGCTGCGCGAGCTCGAGGCAGTGCTGCGCCGCCTGATCCAGGAGAGCAACCGGCGCGAGCGCTGCCCCGCCACGCTCCATGCGCTCTCCCTCTCCAAGCCCGCGCTGTGCGACCCGACCATGATGCGCTGCCTGGAGGAGGCGGCGGAAGCCCTCGCCCCAGGGGCTTGGCAGCGCATGCCCTCGGGGGCGGGGCATGATGCGCAGTATATGGCGCGCATCATGCCGGCGGCGATGCTCTTCACCCCCTCGATCGGGGGCATCAGCCATCACTGGAGCGAGGATACGAAGGAGGAGGATCTCGTCCTCGGCGTCTCCATCCTGGGCGAGGCGGCGGAGCGCTACCTCAGGGCGTGAGCCACTCGGCCGGGCTGCTGCCCAGCGGCATCGCCGGCGAGGGGCGCGGCGTGATCCCCTCGAGCAGAGCGGCGTGGCGGACGGTGGTGAGCGGGCCGAAGCCGCTCTCCTCTGTCTCCAGCAGGTCGGCCACCTCCTCCTGCGTCGGTTCGGTGACGGAAAACCCGTTGGGGATCCGCGGCAGCCCGCGGATCCAATGCCCGGTGCGGGCGAGGGAGACGCGCACCCGCCAGCTCCCCCCTTCCTCGGCCCGGCGCAGCCAAGCGGCCATGATGCCGAGCGCGAGCAGATAGCCGCTCGCGTGATCGAGCGCCTGGCAAGGCAGCGGTCGAGGCGTCTCCTCTCCGGCCGCTTCGGCCTCCTCGGCGTTGATGCCGGTGGCGGTCTGCACCAGGCTGTCGAAGCCACGCTTGCCGCCCCAGGGCCCCTCGGTGCCATAGGCCGAGAGATGCGCAACCACGATGCCGGGGCTGAGTTCGGCCAGCCGCTCGTCCGGAAAGCCGAGCCGCGCCAGCGCGCCGGGGCGATAGCTGCAGGCCAGCGCATCGGCGCCCGCCACCAGTCGGGCGAAGCGCGCGGCATCGGCCGGCTCGCGCAGGTCGAGGAAGGCGTTGCGCTTGCCCCGGCCGGTGTCCATCACGAGCGCCGGGATGCTCGGCAGATGGGGAGCGCTGATGTGCAGCACCTCCGCCCCGTGATGGGCCAGGGTGCGGCCGGCGACCGGCCCGGCGATCACGCGCGTGAGGTCGAGCAGCCGAAGCCCGGCGAGGGGGGCTGCGGCGGCCTCAGGCAGCGGGCGGCGCGCCGCCGGGGCGATGCGTTCGATCGCGATCAGCGGCTGCGCGGCCAGCACCGCCGCCTGCGGATGGGCGAACCACTGCTGCCGTGTGCGGAAGGCCGCCACGCACAGCCCGGCCGCGGTCGCTTCGGTCTCGAAGTCTTCGCTGCGCCGGCCGGCCAGGGCCTGCTGCACCGCCGCACGCTCGCCAGCGCAGCCGAGCAGCCGCAGGATGCCGGCGCGATGATGCGGGAAGTTGGTGTGCAGGCGCAGCCAGCCATCGGCGCTGCGGTAGAGGCCGGCGATGGAATCCCAAGCCTCCCGCGCCGGGCGCAGATGGCGTTCGCTGCGGAACTCGATGGCGGCGGCGCGGAGGTCGACGAAGACGCGCGGCATCGCCGCCCCGCGCGCGGCATGGATCGCGGCGGCGGCCAGGCCGGCGGCGGCGATCGTGGCTTGCGCCACCCGATCCACCGGGAAGGAGGAGGGTTGGACGATGCCGCTGCCGGTCAGCACCGCACCATCAGCCAAGCCTGCTGGCAGCCCGGCGGCGGTCAGCACTTCGGCCAGCAGCATGGCACGCACCTCCTCGGCTGGCGCGGCGGCTTGCCGCGTCAGTCCAGGGTCAGGCTGACATGGGCGGCCACGATGCGCCAGCCCTCGCCGGGGAAGCGCACCCAGGCCTGGGTCTGCCGGCCGATCTTGGTCATCCCGGGGCGGGTGAACTCGGTCCAGGCGGTGCCGAAATCCCGCCCGTAGGTGGTGATGACGGTGCGCGTCAGCTGCCGCGGCGGCTGCGGGGTGCGGGCGGCGCGGAAGGCGGCGATGGCGTCATGGCCGTAGAGATGTTCGGCGGCGGTGACGCCGTAGCGCACGGTCTCGGGTGCTGCCTTGAACAGCTCGTTGAGCACCGCGACGTCGTTGTCCATCAGCGCTTTCTCGTAGCGGTAGAAGGCGGCGGTGAGTTCGGCCAGGGCCTCGGGGTGGTTGACTTCCATATGCCGCTTCTCCGCCCTTGGGTCTCTGCGCTCAACCCCTGCCGCGCGTGGCGAGATAGGCGCGCCAGCCGCCGCTTGCCGAAATATCGGGCTTGCCTGCCACGCCCGCAGGCTCGGCGAGGAAGCCCAGGGATCTCTCCCCGTCGGCCAGCCGCACTGGTCCGAAGCCGAGCGGTTCCGGCAGCAGGGCGAGCAGCGGGCCGATCGCGGCCGCAGGCAGGGCCCACAGCTCGCCGGGGATGGAGACGCCGCCCTCCGCGACGCGCAGCATGC
Organism: Rhodovarius sp.; assembly: GCA_025057055.1. Classification (GTDB taxonomy): domain Bacteria; phylum Pseudomonadota; class Alphaproteobacteria; order Acetobacterales; family Acetobacteraceae; genus Rhodovarius. Next base: position 16,682 of record JANWYF010000093.1, read on the forward strand.
CGGGCCGCTCGCCGAGATCGAACAGGCGGTATTCCGGCTCGGTGGCGGCCAGGCGCAGGAAACGCCCGCCATGGGCCAGCAGCTGGCCGTTGAGCGGCAGGCCGGACATATGCGCACCGATGCAGAACAGCGTGACCTCGCCCGGGGCGAGCGGCGGGGGGTCGATCGCCTCGCCGAGGAAGAGCGCGGCGAGCCCGGCGAGCCGCCCCTCGGCGAAGGCGGGGCCGATCAGGCTGATGCTGCAGGGCACGCCGTCGGGGCGGCGGCCGTTGGGCAGTGCGACGGCTGAGAGATCGCAGAGGTTGACGAAGTTGGTGGTGGTCCCGAGGCGGCTGTTGGCGGCCATCGGCTCGGCCGCCACCTGATCGAGGCTGGGCAGGCCGGGATGGGTGGGCAGCAGCAGCGCATCCGCTTGCGCGAAGATGCCGCGCGCATGGAGCCGGGCCAGGGCTGCGGCGTGGAAATCCTCGAAGGCGTCGACGCTGCGGCGGGTCAGCCCCTCGGCCAGGATGGCGCGCGTGATCGGGTGCAGCGCTTCCGCCCGCTCCTCGACCCAGGGGCGGAGGGCAGCGCTGCGCTCGGCCACCCAGGCCCCCTCATAGAGACGCCGCGCGATGGCGAGCAGCGGGGCGATGTCGACCGGCACGATCAGCGCGCCCAGCGCGACGAAGCGGTCCAGGGCGGCGGAGAAGCGTTCCGCATCGCCGGCCGTGTCGAACAGGGCGGAGGGATCGGCCGGCACCGCGATGCGGGGCCGGGGTGGTGCTGCCTCCAGCGCCCGCCAATGCGCCGGCGCGGGGCGGCAGTAGGGGTCGGCCGGATCCGGCCCCGCGATCACCGCGAGCACCGCGGCCGCATCCGCCACGCTGCGCGCGAAGACCGAGACGCAATCGAGGCTGCGGCAGGCGGGCACCACGCCGCGGGTCGGCACCAGGCCCAGGCTGGGCTTGAGGCCGATGAGCTCCTGCGCGGCGGCGGGGATGCGCCCGCTGCCCGCGGTGTCGGTGCCAAGCGAGACCATCGCGATGCCTGCCGCCACCGCGGTGGCGGAGCCGGAGGAGGAGCCGCCCGGGATGTGGCTGGGCAGCACGGCGTTGCGCGGCGTCCCATAGGGGCTGCGCGTGCCGACCAGGCCGGTCGCGAACTGGTCGAGATTGACCTTGCCCAGAAGCAGCGCGCCGGCGGCCAGCATGCGCGACAGCGCAGGCGCATCCTGCTTGGCCACATAGGCGAAGGCGGGGCAGGCGGCGGTCGTGGGCAGCCCGGCCGCGTCGATATTGTCCTTGATGACGAAGGGCACGCCCCAGAGCGGCCGGCCGCGCGGGCCCTCGGCCTCCAGCGCGGCGGCGCGCGCACGCACCGCCTCGGGCGCGATCCGGGTGATGAAGAGCGCCGGATCGGCGAAGGCCTCGATCCGCTCGAGCGCGGCTTCGGCAGCTGCGACCGGAGAGGAGAGGGGGATCCTCACCGCGGCGGCTCCGCCGGGAGGGGCAGGCCTGGTGCTGCAGCGCCACCGGCGGGCCAGGCGCAGCCGGCATGCGGCAGGGCCTGGCAGCGCGGAGGGGAAGCGCCCGGCGCTGCCGCACCCCTCAAGCCAGGCAGAGCACCGGCGGCCCGCAGCGCGTCCGGCGCGCCGCCGCGCCGCCCGCGATTCCTTGCCGCCTCGATCGAGGGGGCCATCCCGCCCGGTCGCACCGCTCCCATCCTTCCGCCGCGGCCTGCCTCAGCCGATGACGCGGATCGGCTGGCCGGCCAGATAGGCCTCGATCGCCTCCACCGCACCCGCGAAATAGGCGGCGTAGTTCTCCTCCGTGACGTAGCCGAGATGGGGGGTGAGCACGGTGCGCGGGGCGGAGAGCAGCGGGTGGTCGGCGGGCAGCGGCTCCTGGTCGAAGACGTCCAGCCCCGCACCGGCGATCCGCCCCTCATGCAGGGCTGCGAGCAACGCCTGCTGTTCGATCAGCGGCCCGCGGCTTGTGTTGATGATCACCGCCGTGGGCTTCATCAGGGCAAGTTCGGGCGCGCCGATGATGCCGCGGGTGCGCTCGGAGAGCACGAGGTGCAGCGTGACCACGTCGGCCTCGGCGAGCAGCCGTTCCTTCTCGACCCGCAAGGCGCCGACCGCCTCCGCGGCCTCCGCCGTCAGGTTCTGCGACCAGGCGATGACCCGCATGCCGAAGGCCTGGCCCACCCGCGCCACCCGGCTGCCGAGCTTGCCCAGGCCGATGACGCCGAGCACCTTGCCCTCCACCGTCCGCCCGACATCGCCGAGCGCGGTCAGCCCCTGCCAGCGCCCGGCGCGCAGGCTGGCCATCTGTTCCGGCAGGCCGCGCAACAGGCAGAGGATGAGGCCCCAGGTGATCTCCACGGTCGGCGCGCCGAAGGAGGGGGTGCCGCAGAGGGTGATGCCGCGTTCCCGGCAGGCGGCCGCGTCGATGGCGCGGTTGCGTTCGCCCGTGGTGATGAGCAGCCGCAGCCGGGGCAGCCGTTCGATCAGCCGGCGCGGGAAGGGGGTGCGCTCGCGCATCGCCAGGATCGCATCGAAGGGGGCGAGCCGTGCCGCGAGCGCCTCCTCATCCGTCAGGGTGTCGCGGAAGACGGTCTTCTCGAGCCAGGGCAGGCGCGCCCAGGCCGGATGGCGCAGCGCAACGCCCTGATAGTCGTCCAGGATCGCCAGTCTCTGCAGGCTTCGCATCCGCACCCTCCGCCAAGGAGGGGCATGCAGCGGCAGGATCGCGCGCGCGTCAATGCCGCCCCCGTGATCCGCGTTATCCACAGGCGGAGGGGGGGTATCGCGGCCGCCCCCGGCGTGCCTAGGCTTAAGACTCGGCGCGTTTCGGCCATCATCCGGCCGTGCCGCAGGGAACATGACCGCTGCCCGAGGTTTGCCGCCCGACACCGCCGCCCGACCCCAGCGACCAGCCGCCAGCCCAGCACAGGACCCGCCGCCGATGCCTGCCGCCGTCCAGCCCCATGTCCTTCCCGGTGCCGATGCCTTCCGGCTGCGCGCCGGCAGCTTCAGCATCCTGGTGCTGCGTCTGCTCGACCACCGGCCGGAGGCCGTGCTGCCCGCGCTCGGCGAGCAGTTCCGCCGCGCCCCCGGGTTCCTGCGCTTCGCCCCGCTCGCGATCGGTCTCGACGAGCTCACCATCCCTCCGCAGGAGATGGATTTCCCACGCCTGCTGCAGGGGCTGCGGGCGCTCGAGATCATCCCGATCGGCGTGGTGGGCGGCACGCCCGCGATGCGGCAGGCAGCCGCGGCGGCCGGGCTGTCCACGCTGCGCCCGGCGGGGGTGGAGGTGGCCGCAGCCCCGCCCGCCGCGGCGGAAGCCTCCGCCCCCGCCGAGGCGCTGCCACCTCCCGCCCCGCCCCCGCCCGCTTCGGCGCCCAGGCGGCCGGCGATGCTGATCGACCAGCCCGTGCGCAGCGGCAGCCGGCTCTATGCCGAGGGGACGGACCTGATCGTCACCGCCACGGTCAACCCGGGGGCGGAGGTGATTGCCGACGGGCATATCCACGTCTATGGCCCCTTGCGCGGGCGCGCGGTGGCAGGCGCGAGCGGCGATACCGAGGCGCGAGTCTTCGCCCTGCATTTCGATCCGGAGCTGATCGCCATCGCCGGCTACTACGTGGTGCGCGAGGGGCTGTCCGCCGCCCCGATCGGCCGGCCCGCCATGGTCCGGCTGGATGGCGAATCGCTGCGTTGCGAGAGGCTGTAAGGGGGGTTCATGGCAAAGGTCATCACCGTCACCTCGGGCAAGGGAGGGGTGGGCAAGACCACCACTTCCGCTGCCTTCGCCACTGGCCTGGCGCAGCGAGGCAAGAAGACCGTCGTCATCGACTTCGACGTCGGGCTGCGCAACCTCGACCTGATCATGGGCGTGGAACGCCGGGTCGTCTTCGATATCGTCAACGTCATCCAGGGCGAGGCCAAGCTCAGCCAGGCGCTGATCCGGGACAAGCGGGTGGAGGGCCTGTCCATCCTTCCGGCCAGCCAGACCCGCGACAAGGACGCGCTGACCCGCGAGGGGGTGGGTCAGATCATCGAGGAACTGTCGCGCGAATACGACTATATCGTCTGCGACAGCCCGGCCGGGATCGAGAAGGGCGCGCTGCTCGCCCTCTACTACGCCGACGAGGCGATCGTGGTCACCAACCCCGAAGTCTCCTCGGTGCGCGATTCCGACCGCATCCTGGGCGTGATCCAGTCGCGCTCCAAGCGGGCGGAGGAGAAGCGCGAGCCGGTCCGGCAGCACCTCCTGCTGACCCGCTACGATCCGGTCAGGGTCGAGAAGCAGGAGATGATGAAGCTCGAGGACGTGCTCGAGATCCTCGCCATCCCGCTGCTCGGCGTGGTGCCGGAGAGCGAGAGCGTGCTGCGCGCCTCCAACACCGGCACGCCGGTCATCCTCGATGCCGACAGCCCGGCCGGCCAGGCCTATGCCGATGCGGTGGCGCGTTTCCTGGGTGAGGAGCGGCCGCACCGCTTCCTCACGGTCGAGAAGCGCCGGGGCTTCTTCGGCCGGCTCTTCGGCGGGAGGGCGGCGTGATGTCCTGGCTCGACATCTTCCGCAGTCGCCGCCGTGCCGCCTCGCCCTCGCCTGCCGCCATGGCCAAGGACCGCCTGCAGATCATCCTGGCCCATGAGCGCAGCAGCCGCGACGGGGAGGATTTCCTGCCCCGCCTGCAGAAGGAGCTGATCGAGGTCGTGGCGCGCTATGTCACGGTCGATCCGAACAAGGTGCAGGTCAGCCTGGAGCGCGGCGAGGGCATGAGCACGCTCGCCATCGGCATCGAACTGCCCGGCCACGGCACCGCCCGGCGCAACGCCGCCGCCTGAGCAGCCAGGGGGCAGGGGGGGAGGCAGGGGCTCAGCGCGCCGCCGGCAGGCGGACGATGAAGCGCGCCCCCAGCACCCGCCCGGACGCATCGCGGCGGTTTTCGGCACTGATCCGCCCGCGCAAGCCCTCGACGATCTGTCGGCTGATCGACAGGCCAAGGCCGGAATGCTGGCCGAAGCGTTCCCCGCGCGGGCGTTCGGAATAGAAGCGCTCGAAGATGCTCTCGAGCTTCGATTCCGGAATGCCTGGGCCCTCGTCCTCGACCAGCACCTCGATGATGTCGCCCACCGCCCGCGCCTTCAGCCAGACGGTACCGCCGCGCGGGCTGAAGGAGAGCGCATTGCCCATCAGGTTGCGGAACACCTGCACCAGCCGGTCCTCCACCCCCAGGGCGCGCAGCGGCTCCTCCGGCAGTTCCGCGCGCACCACCGGATCGCCCTCGCCGCGGGTGGTGTTGTGCAATTCGGCGAGCACGGAGAGGATGGCGGAGATGTCGACCGGTTCGGCTATGCTGCGCGAGAGTTCGGCATCGACGCGCGAGCTGTCGGCGATGTCGGCGATCAGCCGCTCCATGCGCACGACATCCTCGGCGATGATGCCGAGCAGGCGCTTCTGCTGGGTGACATCCTCGACCCGGCGCAGGGTCTCGATCGCGCTGCGCATGCTGGTCAGGGGGTTCTTGAGCTCATGCGCGACATCGGCGGCGAAGCGCTCGTTCGCGTCGATCCGCGCCCATAAGGCGCGCGCCGCCTGCTGCAGGTCGCGCGCGAGGATGCCGATCTCGTCGCGGCGGGCCAGCAGATCCTCGGGCACGCTGCCCTGCCGCCCGCGGCCCTGGCGCATCTCCCCGGCTGCGGCGGCCAGGCGCAGGATCGGTGCGGCGAGCGTCTGCGCCAGATAGAGCGAGAGCAGCAGGGTGAGCAGCAGCGCCAGCGCGAAGAGGCCGAGCACGCTGAGGCGGATCTCGAAGAGGCGCTGTTCCACCTCGCGCGCCTCGCGCGTCAGCAGCAGGATGGCGACCGGCTGGGCGCCGCGCCGGGCCGGTTCGGCCACGCTGATCAGCAGCCGTCCCTCCGGCGTGCGGCGGATATAGGGGGTCAGGCCGCCCTCGAGGGCGATGCGCAGCTCCTCGCGCCGGTCGGGGCCGAGGGCGGGCTGCCAGTCGAAACTGTCCTCATCGGTCGCGGTATCGACCACGACCGGGGTGCCGGCGAGCCGCGGCAGCAGCGCGAGCAGCCGCTCATACAGCCGCCCGAGCACGGCCGAGAGGGCGCCGCGCGGCAGCGGCGGCGGCAGGGGTTCGGTGATCACCACCCCGCCCGGCGCCTCCCGCACGCGGGAATCGGCCACGACCAGCCCGGCCGTGTCGAAGATGCGGGCCTGGGTGTTGGGCGAGGGATCGACCAGGCGGCGCAGCAAGGGCCGCGCGAGTTCGGGCACGAGCACGGCGCGGTCATTCTCGATGCGGACCGCGGCCTCCCCGATCGCGCCGGCATAGATGCGCGCCTGGGTGCGCATCGCCTCGATCTCTCCGGCGAGCAGGGCGTTTTGGTACTGATCGAGGTAGAGCAGCGCAGCGGCGAGCAGGGCGGGCGGCAGCGCATTGACCAGCAGGATGCGCCGCAGCAGCGGGCTGACCCAGCGCCGGCGCGGCCGCGGCGGTGCCGCCTCGGCCGCGGCCTCACGCTCGGCCAGGCGGGCACCGTCGGGCATGGTCAGCCCCCGCCCGCCACCCGGTCAGGGCCGCGTGCTGGCATGGATCTGCGCCGCAATGGCCTGGGCGACGCATTCGTGCAGACGCGCAAGCGCCGCCGGCCGGTCGGCCTGCCCCACCCGCTCGAGGTCCAGGCCCTGCTCGGCCCAGCCGCGCATCCACTCGAAGCGGCGCAGCAGCGGGATCCCCTCGGCCGCGGCGACGAGGCGCATGGCGTCGCGGTAGCGCTCGATGTCGGCATTGGCGCGCAGGAAGCGGCTGAACTGCGGCTCGAGCAGCATGATGTCGGCGCCGGCGATGCGGCAGCGGGTGATGCCCTCGCTCAGCTTGTCGACGAATTCGCCGAGCTCGAGGCTGCGCGCGGCCTCCACCGTGCCGGTCTGCCAGATCACGAGATGGGGGCGGAAGCTGGCCAGCCCCGCCTCCAGCAGGGTCCAGACCTCGCCCGCGGTGGCCCCGCGCCGCCCGCGCGCCTCGACCGTGACCTCGACCTGCGGCAGCAGCGCGTTCAACGCCTCGCGCAGGCGGGCGTGGTAGAGGGCGGTCGCGGTGCCGGTGGGCTCGGCGCTGCCGCCCACCAGGATGCGCAGCCGCCCCCGCTCCAGCGCGGCGCGGGTGCGGGGCAGGCGGGCGGGATCGATGAGGTCGGGCGGCAGGGCGCAGGCCGAGAGCGAGGGCAGGGCCGCAGGCTGCGCCCCGGCCCCGGGCGCGGTGGCCGCGGCGAGCAGGATCGGCAGCAGGCTCCTGCGCAGCATCTTCAAGCCGTATCCGTCCGCATCGCCGCGGGCAAGGGCTGTGCGGCCCCCGCCGCCCGCCCGCCGCGCACCTTCTGCCCGTACCAGGCGGCGATCACCGCCACCCCGAAGAGCACCAGGAAACCCAGGATATTGACCGCTGCCTGCATGGCGAAGCCGTCGGATTTCTCGAGCGCGATGCGCCCGAGGAAGGAGAGGAAGATGCCCACGCAGAAGACCGGCAGCGCCTGCTGGCCCATCAGCACCAGGGGCTGGGCCCAGCTGCTGCGCAGCCAGGCGGCATCGCGCGGGACATAGCAGACGACGAGATAGGCCATGGCAAGCAGCGAGAGCAGGCGCAGCGGATGCAGCCCCGCCTTGTCCACCGATTGCAGGAGCGCCGTCCAGGGCCCCGGGATCTCGGCCAGCAGCTGCGGCGCATGCCAAGCGGCGAGCATCACTGCCGCGGAGGGGATCAGGAAGGCCAGGGCGAGCGCGATCAGCCAGCGCCGCCGCGGCAGGGCGAGTGCTGCCCGCCCCGGCGGCGCATAGCCGATGACGACGCCGCAGACGAACAGCAACTGCCACGCCAAGGGGTTGAAGAACCAGCCGCCGCCGGTCCAGGAGGGCAGGTTGATCCCGAGCGCGCGCACCAGAACATAGAGCGCGAAAGAGAGCCCGAGCAGCAGCCAGGGCCGGCCGATCAGCGGCAGGGCCAGGGCGAAGAGCAGCAGCAGGACGATGTAGAGCGGCAGGATGTTGAGAAAGGCCGGCTGGTAGAGCAGCAGCAGCGCCATCAGCATGGCGGTGTACGGATCGCTGCCGAGAGGGTCCATCTCGAGCTCGTCGAGATAGATCGCGCGGTCCAGCGTGGCGGCCGAGAAGCCGACCTGGGCGGTGAAGACCACAAAGAGGAAGATGTGCGCCACATAGAGCGTGCCGACCCGCCCGATCACGCGCGAGGCCGCAAAGAACCAGCCCTCCCGCTCCATCAGCTTGCCGTAGGCGATGCCGCCCGCATAGCCGGCGAGGAAGACGAAGACCTCGGTCGCGTCGGCGAAGGAATAGTTGCGGGTGGTGAACCAGCCGGCCCAGTTCCCGGGGATGTGGTTGATGAAGATGAACCACAGCGCGACGCCCCGGAAAATGTCCGCCCGCAGGTCACGCGCGCCGCGAATGAGGTGCTGCATGGCCCACTCCTAGCTGATCCGGCCCCGCCGCGCAGGGGCCGCGGCCGCCGGGGCCCGGCCGCGGCCGCCAGATAGGTGAACAAAAGTTCATTTTCCAGCCCGGCTTGCGCCGCCTGGGCCTCTCGCGCATGCCCCTGCCATGGACAAGGCCGATGAGCTGGTGGCGCTGGGCGCCGCCCGGCACCGCGAGGGGCGCCTGGCGGAGGCGGAGAGCCTCTATCGCCGCTGCCTGCGGCTGAGGCCCCAGCATCCGGATGCGCTCAATCTGCTCGGTCTTCTGCTGCGCCAGACCGGCCGGCTGGAAGAGGGGCTCGCCCTCTCCGCCCGCGCTGCCGCGCTGCTGCCCGCTGCCTGGGCGGTGCAGGCGAACTATGCCGCAGCCTTGGCCGAGGCCGGCCGGCTCGACCAGGCGATCCCGCTGATGCAGCGGGTGCTGGCGGCCAACCCCGAGGATGCCATGACCTGGCGCAATCTGGGCCAGGCGCTGGTCGCGGCCGGGCGGCCGGATGCCGCCATCGCCCCGCTCGAGACCGCCACCCGTCTCGCGCCCGAGGCACCGGAGGCCTGGCTGATGCTCGCCCATGCCAGGGCCGAACTCGGCCGGGGCGAGGCCGCGCGAGAGGCCGCCATGCGCGCGCTCGGCCTCTCCCGCCGCCAGCCCGCCTTGGCCGAACAGGCCTCCTTCCTGCTGGCGGCGCTCGGAGCCGCCCCGCCCCCCGAGCGCGCCCCTCCGGCCTATCTGCGCGCCCTCTTCGACCGTTTCGCCCCGCGCTTCGATGCGGATCTGCAGGGCGCGCTCGGCTACCGCACGCCGGCCCTGCTCGCCGAGGCGCTGCAGGCATCGGGGGCACCGGCCGGCGGGGCGGTGTGCGATCTGGGCTGCGGCACCGGCCTCTCAGGCGTGGCGTTGCGGCCCATGGCGGGCCGGCTCGAGGGGGTCGACCTCTCGCCACGGATGCTCGAACAGGCGCGGGCGCGCGGCATCTACGATGCCCTGCACGAGGCCGATCTGCTCGCCTTCCTGCCCAGGCGGCGCGCCGCCTTCGATGTGATCGCGGCGGCCGATGTGCTGAACTACCTGGGCGAGCTGGCCCCGGCCCTGGCGGCCATGCGCCGCGCGCTGCGCCCCGGCGGGCGGGCGGGTTTCAGCATCGAGGCCGCCCTGCCCGGCGAGACCGATCGCCCCTTCCGGCTGGGCGAGGGGCTGCGCTACCGCCACCAGCCCCGCTATGTGGCCGAGCTGGCGAAGGGGGCGGGGTTTACCGTCCTCGCCGAGCAGCCCTGTATCCTGCGGCAGGAGAAGGGCTCTCCCGTCGCCGGGGTCCTGTTCGTGCTCGGGACCTAAGGGCGGCATCGCTCGCGGCTGCCTGCTCCGACCACTCCGGGCCTTCTCGGTCGGGCGCAGGCGCCATCGCCGGCGATCTCGGCCCTCCGTGATCTCCTCTAGGGCCCCCGCCCCAGCATGCGCAGCACGGCGGCGGCCGCGGCCTCGCTCGGCAAGACGCCGCCCGGCGGGCGCAGCTGCGCCAAGGCCCGGGCGAAGCCGGCGCGCTGGGCGGCCACCCCCTCGCCCGAGAGGAGCGGCGCCAGCGCCGCGGCGAGCTGCGCAGGCGTGCAGGCCTCTTGCAGGAGTTCCGGCACCACCGGCCCGTCATTCAACAGATTGACCAGCGAGGCGTAGCGGACCAGGGCGAGCCGCCTCGCGATCGCGGCGGTCAGCGGATGGACGCGATAGGCGATCACATGCGGCAGACCCGCCACCGCGCATTCGAGCGAGGAGGTGCCGGATTTGATCAGCCCCGCTGTGCAGGCGGCGAAGGCATCGGGCTTCTCGGCCGGATCGCGCAGCAGGATCGGCGGGCGGGGCCAGAGCGCGCTGCCGCGCGCCACCTCCTCGGCGACCGGACCGGCCAGGGGAACGACCGGGGTGAGAGGCGGCAGCAGGCCCAGCGTGGCGCCGAAGATCGGCAGCAGGCGCGCGACCTCGGTCCGACGCGACCCCGGCATCACCAGCAGCAGGGTCTGGTCGGCTGACAGCCCGTGGCGGGCGCGAAACCGCGCCCCATCCCCGGCGGCAAGCCCCGATTCCAGCACGGGGTGGCCGACGAACTCCGCCGCCATGCCATAGCGGGCGAAGAAGGCCGGCTCGAAAGGCAAGAGCGCGAGGATCCGGTCGACCGCCCCCGGCAGCTTGCGCGCCCGGCCCTCGCGCCACGCCCACAGCTGCGGCGCCACATAATGCAGCACGGGAATGCCGCGGGCCTTGGCCGCCCGCGCCACCCGCAGCGTGAAGCCCGGGCTGTCGATGGTAACCAGCAGGGCAGGGCGGCAGGCCTCGATGTCGGCGAGGGTCTGCGCCAAGCGGCGCCTGAGCTGCAGCAGCCGGGGCAGCACCTCGATCAGCCCCATCAGCGCGAGCTCGCGCATCGGAAAGAGGCTCACCAGCCCCTGTTCGGCCATCCTCTCGCCCCCGATGCCGGCAAAGGCAAGGTCAGGTGCGCGCGCGCGCAGGGCGGCGATCAGCCGCGCCCCCAGCACATCGCCGCTCGCCTCCCCGGCGATCAGATAGACAAGCATCAGGCAAAGGCGGCGGGACGGACCGGCGGCAGCGGGCCGCGCGGCCAATCGCGGTGGTTGCGCACGGCCCCCTCCTCCCGCACGCGGGCGATCGCGGCCGGATCGAGCGTGGCGAAGACCCAGCCCGGCTGATCCGGCGGCCCCTCGGCGATCACCCCGTCATCCGGAAAGCCGCGATCCGCCGGGCCATAGATGCCCGCCCGCCCGTGATTGACATCGAGCGTGGCCGAGAAGGGAGCATCGCCCACCGTCGGGGCCACCGCCAGGATGCACTGGTTCTCGATCGCGCGGGCGCGGGCGCAGAGCCGGACGCGGGTCGCTCCGGCCGGCGTGTCGGTGCAGGCAGGCACCAGGATCAGCCAGGCCCCGGCCTCGACCTGGGCGCGCACATGCTTCGGGAACTCGGCATCGTAGCAGATCGAGATGCCGATCCTGCCCCAGGGCGTGTCGAAGACGGAGGGCCCAGCCCCGCGCTCCACGCCCCAGCGCTCCCGCTCGAAGCGGGTCATCTGCCACTTGTCCTGAAAGGCGATGGCGCCGTCGGGGCGGATCAGGGGCGCGCGGTTGACGATCCGCCCGCCCCTGCGCATCGGCAGGCTGCCGGGGCAGAGCCAGACGCCATGGCGGATGGCGGCAGCGCGCATCTCGGCCAGCACAGCATCGGCCATCTCCACCATGGCGGCGAGTTCGGCCGCCTCCTCCCCCCGCTGGGCGAGCTCCATGCAGGCGTATTCGGGCATCAGCAGCAGATCGGCCGCCCCGGCGGCGGCGCCGATCCAGCGGTCGAGCTTGGCCGCCAGCCCCGCCGGCCCTGCCGTCGGCTCCACCGGCCAGGCCAGGGCGCCCACCCTCACAGCGCGCGGACCCAGAAGCTGAGGGTGTGGGGGATTTCGCGCCCGCCGCTGCCCGGTTCGGCCCAGTCGAAGCGGCAGGTGATGTCGGGGCGCGGGGTGTAGCCGCGCCTCATCCAGAACGCATCGAGCGGGCGGTAGTCGGGCGGGCGGCGCGGGTCATCGGCCTGGCGCTGCACGGCGCAGAAGGCGGCGTGGGTCAGGCCCAGGGCGCGGGCATGCGCCTCGCGCTCGGCGAAGAAGCGCACGCCGATGCCCCGGCCGCGGAAGGGGCGGCGCAGCACGCTCTCGCCGAAATAGCAGAACCGGGCAGGATCGAGGCCGGCGGCGGCGATCGCCTCGCGCACCGCGGGCGCGGCCTCGCTCATCGGCTGGCAGGTGGCCGCCCCGACCACCCGATCGCCGGCCAGCGCGAGCACCACGGCTGCGCCGGGGCTTTCGGCGTAATGGCGCAGGTAGCGCTCCTCGTAGCCGACATCCCCCTCATAGAGATAGGGCCATTCCGCGAAGACCTCGATCCGGAGCTCGGCGAGGCTGGGCAGATAGGGCAGCAGCGCTTCCCCCGAGGCGGTCCTGATCTCGATGCCGGACATGGGAGGGTGCATAAGGCGGCCATGGATGTTGCGGAAGCCCTGGGTCTTGCGGCGGGAACCCTGACCACCGCGGCCTTCGTGCCGCAGGTGCTGCGCACCTGGCGCACCCGTTCGGCCGAGGATTTCAGCCTGCCCATGCTGCTGATGTTCGTCGCCGGCGTGGCGCTCTGGCTCGGCTACGGGATTGCGGTTGCGGCGCTGCCGGTGGTGCTGGCCAACGGCATCACCCTGGCCTTGGCTTCGGTCATCCTGTGGGTCAGGCTGCGGGGCCGCCGTAGAGCTGCTCCGGTGCGATCAGAGGCGCGCTGAGTTCGACCAGCCTGCCATCCCGCAAGGCGCGGAAGAAGCAGGACCGCCGGCCGGTGTGGCAGGCCACCCCCTGCTGATCGACCAGGGCGAGCAGCGCATCGCCATCGCAATCCAGCCGCAGCTCGATCAGGCGCTGGACCTGCCCGCTGGTCTCTCCCTTGCGCCAGAGGGCCTGGCGCGAGCGGCTCCAGTAGCAGACCCGGCCGGTGGCCAGGGTCTCCGCCACCGCCTCCCGGTTCATCCAGGCCATCATCAGCACCTCGCCGGTGTCGTGCTGCTGGGCGATGCAGGGGATGAGTCCGGCGGCGTCGAAACGGATGGCGGCGAGGAGGGGCGAGGCGTCCATGACCATGCTATAGCACCGCCATGGCCGGGAACGCACCGCAGCAGACGCATCGCCAGCCCTTGAGCGACACGCCGGGGCCCGAGGCCGCGCTGGCGCGCGCCGAGGCCCTGTGTGCGGCGCGCGGCGTGCAGCTGACCCCGCTCCGGCGGCAGGTGCTGGCCCTGGTGCTTGAGGCAGAACAGCCGATCGGCGCCTACGCCCTGCTCGAGCGGCTACGCGAACGCCGCGGGCCGGCCGCCCCGCCCACCGTCTATCGCGCGCTCGACTTTCTGCTGGAACAGGGGCTTGTGCACCGGATCGAGCGGCTGAACGCCTTCACCGCTTGCGCCGGTCCCGGGCAGGCCCATCAGCATCAGTTCCTGATCTGCCGCGGCTGCGGCACGGCGGCCGAGATCAGCGACGCCGAGGTGGCCGCCGCCCTGGCGCAGGCGGCATCCCGCGCGGGCTTCCGCGCCCAGCGCATGACGGTGGAGATCGAGGGCCTCTGCGCCGCCTGCGGCGGTCCAGGGGGGTAGGGGGCACGGGCCGGACGGTCCGTTGCGGAGGATCCCGCCCTCTGGTCCGCGAGGAGGACGCCGCTACCGCCCGCGGAAGAGCGGGGCGCGGCGTTCGCGGTAGGCGGCCAGGCCCTCGCGCAGATCCTCGCTCCGCTGGGTGGCGCGGACCCGCTCCGCGCAGGCTGTGGCATCGAAGGTCCCGCGCGCGATCTCGTTCAGCGCGCGCTTCATCCCCTGCACGGCGAGCGGCGCCATGGCGGCGAGCCGATCGGCCAGCGTCGCAACCGCCTGGTCGAGCTCCTCCGGCGCGACGAGGTAGGTGAGGAAGCCGATGGCGAGGAGCTCCTCGGCGCCCAGCTTCTCGGCGGTCAGAAAGAGGCGCTTGGCGGCATCGACGCCGAGGCGCGAGGCGTAACGGAGCAGGCCGGAGGGGTAGTAGTGGATGCCGAGCCGTGCGGCGGGCATGAACATCTCCATGCCGGTGACGCCGATGCGGAAGTCGCAGCAGAGGGCGAGGTCGGTCGCCCCACCATAGACCCCGCCGTTGAGGCGGCAGATCGTCGGCTGGCGCAAGTTCTCGAGCCGGTTGGCCACTTCCTCGAAGCTCAGCCCGGCCCCGCCTTCGGCCACCGCCGCCTCGGACCGTTCGGCCAGGTCGCCGAGGTGATAGCCGGAGGAGAAGGCGCGGCCGGTGCCGGTTAAGATCAGCACGCGCAGGTCGGGATCGGCCTCGACCTCGGACAGGGCGGCGGCGATCGCGGCCAGATCCGCCGGTTCGATGCGGTTGAGGTGGCGCGGCCGGTTGAGGCGCAGGGTGGCGATCGCCCCCTGGCGGGTCAGGATCGGTGTGCTGGCATCTTCGGTCATCGCATGTCCTGCGCGGCAAGCCCCGCCCAGGATAGAGGAAGGGGGGGCAGGCGGGCAGCCTGCCCCCCATCCGCGGCCGGTCAGCCGATGCCGAACAGGCCGATGCCGTCGCGATAGGCGGAGAACTGGCCGTTCTGTTCGTCGCTCAGGATGAAGCCCAGCAGCACGTCGGACCAGCTGCCAGTGCCATCCTCGATGAGGCCCGTCCAGAAGGCCAAGCCCTCTGCGTCGGGAGCACGGCCGAGCCCCTGGGTGTAGAGGAGCTCGACCACCTCCTCGATCTCGCGCCCGGCAAGGATGGCCTGGAACTCTTCCGAGGCGACGAAGAAATCGGCCATGGCGCGCAAGGACAGCCCGCTCTCCAGCGCGTTCTTCCAGAACTGGAAGCCCTCGGCATCCGGATCGCGGCCGAAGGCCACCTCGTAGAAGCTGCGGACGATCAACGCCTCGAGATCAACCGCCCAGAGCGCCTGCGTCTGGTCGGCGAAGCGTTCGCGCGCCTCGCTGCTCTCGGTGAAGAGCACCAAAACCTCGGCCCGCGACAGGCTGCCCGCCTCGAGCAGGTCGCGCCAGAAGGCGAAGCCCTCGGCATCCGGCGCGCGGCCGAGCACGCGGTCATAGAGGAACTCGAGGAAGGTCTCGTTGGAGAGGTCCATGACGTTCCCGACCCCGTAGCGCGCGCTGACCTCGGCGTTGAACTCCTCGCTGCCGAGGATGGCCTCCGCGATCGTCGTCAGGCTGGCG
>JANWYF010000116.1 GCA_025057055.1 Rhodovarius sp.
ACACCACCACACCAGATACCAGGCCACAAACAACCCAGCGCGCACCACCACCCAAACCACGCACAGCACACCCACCACTCACAGCAGGCACACCACGCACAGCCCAGGCAACAACACACGCCAGGCCAACAACAACAACAATCCCAGAAACCAGATGCTATTGTGAAAACAGCAAAGGCCAGACGGCCAACCCCGCAAAAACGGGACAAGGAAACTAGCCGCGCCGAAGCGCTCCGTCAACCCTTGCCCTGCGCGGCGGTGGCGGGCTTCTACGCAGATCAGCCCAGCCTGTCAAATCCCACCCCCGCCAAGGCAGCGCATGGCGCCATGCAGCGCCATGCCCTTGCCGCGCGAATCAGCTGTCGGCGCGGATGTTGTTCTCGATGATCACCCGCGCCCACTTGGCGATCTCCGCCTGCAGGAAGCGCCCGCAGGCCTCGGGGTCAGAGGCCACGATGTCGCAGCCCTGCGCCTCGATCCGCTCCTTGATCGCCGGTTCGTTCAGCACGCGCACCAGCGCCTCGTTCATCTGGCGGATCAGCCCCTCCGCCACCCCCGCGCGGCCGAGGAAGGCCCACCAGGTCGGCGCTTCGAAATCGCCGAAGCCCTGCTGCGAGAAGGAGGGCGTGCCGGGCACATGCCGGCTCTCGGTCCGCGTGGTGACACCGAGCGGACGCAGCGTTCCAGCCCGAATGTGCTGGCTGACGATCACCACATTGGTCATGAACAGCGGCACATGGCCGGCGACCGCATCCTGCACCGCAGGCCCGCCACCGCGATAGGGCACATGGGTGATGCGGAAATTGCCCACCTGCTGCAGCAGCGTGGTCGAGACATGCGCCAGCCCGCCCACCCCGGACGTCGCATAGGTGATGGTATCGGGCGCGCGCCGGGCCGCCTCCACCACATCCATGAAGCTGCGGAAGGGCGTGCTGTGATGCGCAACCATGACCAGCGGCCCGGAGGCGACATGGCAGACCGGGGCGAAGGCCTCCATGGTCCGGAAGGGCAGGCGCATCACCGTCTCGTTCGTCGCCTGGGTGTCATAGACCAGGATCCAGGTCGACCCGTCGGCCGGTGCGCGCGAGGCCTCGATCGCCCCGGTCGCCCCCGAGGCGCCGCCGCGATTGTCGATCACGATCGGCCGGCCCAGCACCTCGGCCAGCCGGGGCTGGAAAATGCGCGCGATGGTGTCGGTCGAACCCCCGGGCGGCCAAGGCACGATCAGCCGCAGCGGCCGATCCGGAAAACCCTGGCCCAGCACGGGGCGCAGCCCGACGATGAACGGCGCCGAGAGGCCGGCGGCAGCCAGCAGGCTGCGGCGATGCAGGCGATCCAGCACGACGGTTTCCTCCACTGAGGTCTCTCGCCCCACATGTGACCGATGCGTGGCGCCGCCGCAAGCACCTCCAGGCATTGCGATCGGCAATGAGGCCCTCCTGCCCGCCGGGCTCCTTCCGGGGCGGCCTCTGCCCTACCCGCCTCCCGCACTGATCCGGGAGCAACCCATGGCAGGCTTCGACCTTCTTGCGAACAATCTGCTGCAACCCATTGTCCTCGCCTTCGTCCTGGGCGCGATCGCCGGCTTCCTGCGCAGCGAGCTCGAACTGCCCGAACCGGTGCTCAAGCTGCTCTCCATCATTCTCCTCTTCTCCATCGGCATCACCGGGGGGCGGGAGATCGCCAAGGTTCCCGCCGGGGAGGTGGCCGGGTTGCTCGCCCTCGCCCTCGCGCTCACCTTTGCGATCCCGCTGATCTGCTTCCAGATCCTGCGCCGCCTGGGCGGCTTCGACGCCGCCAATGCCGGTGCAGTTGCGGCGCATTACGGTTCGGTCTCGAGCGCGACCTTCTTCGCCTCGATCGCCTTTGCCCGCGCCATGGCCACCCCGGCCGAGGGGTTCCTCACCGCGGTCGTCGCGATGATGGAGTTCGCTGTCATCTTCTCGATCGCCCTCGCCCGCTGGTCGATGGGGCGCGAACGGGGCGGCATGCAGCTCAGCGCCCTGCTGCTCGATGTGCTGCGCGGGCGCGGCATCCTGCTGCTCTCCGGCGGGATGGTGATCGGGGCGGTCGCCACCGATCAGCAATACGCGCAGATCCAGCCCTTCTGGGAGGGGATGTTCCGCGGCTTCCTGATGCTCTTCCTGCTCGAGATGGGCATGACCGCCGCGCGGCAGATCCGCGGCTTCGCCGAGGTCGGGCGCTTCATGCTGGCTTTTGGCACCATCATGCCGGTCTGCTTCGGCCTGCTCGGCGTCACGCTCGGCCAGATGGCGGGGCTCTCGCTCGGCGGGGCCTTTGTCTTCGGGGCCATCTGCGCCTCGGCCAGCTTCATCGACGCCCCAGCCGCCTGTCGCGCCGCCCTGCCCGAGGCCAATCCGGGCATCTACCTCACCGCCTCGCTCGGGGTGACGCTGCCCTTCAACCTGCTGATCGGCCTGCCGCTCTATTACGGCTATGCGCGCTGGCTCTACGGCGCCTGACGCGCAGGCGCCGCCGCATCCCGGCGCCTGCCCCCCTCCTCTGGCGCCCCGCTCAGCCCCCCTCCGCGGCCGCAGGGTGCTGGAGCGGGCGCTGCCCCCGGGGCCGCCGGCGGCCGGATCAGAGGCCTTCCCGCCGTGGCCCCTCAGCCGGCAGGGGCGGGAGCGCTGCCGATCACCCCGGTCAGCGGCGAGGAGGGGTCGGCCTCCTCCCGCTTCGGCATGCGGCCGGCGAGATAGGCCTGCCGCCCCGCGATCACCGCATGCTTCATCGCCACCGCCATGCGCACCGGATCGCGCGCATGGGCAATCGCGGAGTTGAGCAGCACCGCATCGCAGCCGAGCTCCATCGCCATCGCGGCATCGCTGGCCGTGCCGATGCCGGCATCGACCAGGACCGGCACCCGCACCTCGCGCTTGATGGCACGGATCATGTGCGGGTTGACGATGCCGAGGCCCGATCCGATCGGCGCGGCGAGCGGCATGATCGCCACACAGCCCATCTCCTCCAGGCGCTTGGCCGCGACGGGATCATCGGCGCAATAGACCATGACCTGAAACCCATCGGCGATCAGCGCCGCCGCCGCCTCGAAAGTCGCGGCCATGTCGGGATAGAGGTAGGGCGGTGGCCCCAGAACCTCGAGCTTGACCAGGTTCCATCCCCCCGCCTCGCGCGCCAGGCGCAGGGTGCGCACCGCCTCGCGCGCGGTGTGGCAGCCGGCCGTGTTGGGCAGATAGGTGTAGCGGTCAGGCGGCAGGTAATCCTGCAGCATCGGCGCCTTGGGATCGTGGATGTTGACCCGCCGGACCGCCACCGTCACGATCTCCGCCCCCGAGGCGGCGATCGCATCGCGCGTCTCCTCCAGGCTGCGGAACCGGCCGGTGCCCACGATCAGGCGCGAGTGGAAGCGCCGCCCGGCCACTTCCCAGGGATCATCCATCGCCTCAGCCGCCACGCTTGCCATCCATCGCCTCAGCCGCCCCCAATGAAATGCACGATCTCCACGCTGTCGCCGGGCGAAAGCCGCTCGCTGTCGTAGCGGCTGCGGGGCACGATCTCCTCGTTGCGCTCGACCGCCACCTTGCGCGGATCAAGCCCGATCTCGCGCAGCAGTTCGGCCACCGTCGCCGCGGCGATCTGCCGCCTCTCCCCATTGAGGGTGATGGCGATGGAGCTGTCCATGTCCGCTATGTGGCGCCGGCCCGCCGCGCGCACAAGCGTCAGAGGGCGCGCAGCAGCACCTCCGTCACGCGGGCCACCTCACCTTCGGTCAGATAGGGGTGCATGGGCAGGCTCAGCACCTCGTGGCAGAGCGCTTCGGCCACCGGCAGCGGTGGTGGGCCGGCCGCGAAGCCGGCCTGATGCGCGGCGCGATAGGCCGGCTGCTGGTGCAGCGGCTTCGGATAGTACACGCCGCTGCCAATGGCGGCCGCCTGCAGCGCAGCCTGGACGCGGGCACGCTGGCCAGGTTCAGGCAGCCGGATGGTATAGAGGCCCCAAGCGTGCCCGGGCAGAAGCTCGGGCACCGTCACCCGCCCGGCCAGCGCCGCGTGATACCAGCCCGCAATCCGCGCCCGCTGCCGCAGCTCCTGCTCGAAGAGCGTCATCTTGCAG
>JANWYF010000166.1 GCA_025057055.1 Rhodovarius sp.
CGCCTCGCCCGTCTGTCCACCGCGACCGGGGCGCGCGTCCTCGCCGGGGAGCCGGTGGGCGTGATGCCGGCGCAGGATGCCCTGCTCTATCTCGAACTCCGCCGCCACGGGCAGGCGGTGGACCCGCGCCCCTTCCTCGCCGGGCGCGGATAGGGGGGGCGAGGTCCGCTCAGCTCTCCATCCGGATGCCGGTCAGTTCGGCCATCTCGCGCCAGCGCTCCACCTCCGTCCGCTGGAAGGCCGCGAACTCGGCCGGGGAGAGGGGGGCGCGGTTGAAGCCCGCGGCCTCCACGCGGCGGGCGTTCTCGGCCTCCTGCAGGGCGCCGAGGAAGGCAGCGGCTAGCCGCTCCACCACCGACGCAGGCGTCCCGCGCGGAGCGAAGAGGCCGAACCAGGCATCCACCGCCATGTAGGGCACGCCGGCCTCGGCCACCGTGGGCAGGTCGGGGAAGCCTTCGATCCGCGCCGGCGCGCCGATCGAGAGCGCGCGCAGCCGACCCTCGCGCACCAGGTTGACCACCTGCGGCCAGGTCGAGACGAAGAAATCGACCACCCCCGCCACCGTATCCTGGGTGGCAGGGCCGCCGCCGCGATAGGGCACATGCACGGCATCCATCCCCTCGCGTCGGACGAAGGTCTCGGCGATCACGTGGCTCGCCGAACCGGCCTGGGAGGAGGCGTAGGAGACCCGCCCGCCATTGCGCCCCATCGCGATCAGCCCGGCCATGTCCCGGGCGCGGGAGTTGGCGGGCACCACCGTCGCGTGGTGCACGGTGGCAAGCCGCGCCACCGGCACGAAGCTGTCGATCACGTGATAGGGCAGGTTGCGCGCCATCCATTGGTTGGAGGCGTGGGTCTGATTGTGGCCCAGCACCACCGTGCTGCCGTCGGCCGGCGCGCGTGCGGCGGCCTCGGTGCCGATGATGCCGCCGGCACCGCCGCGGTTGTCGACCGTCACGATCATGCCGAGCAGAGCCCCCGCCCGTTCGGCCAGGGAGCGGGCCAGGATATCGGTGCTGCCGCCCGGCGGGGCGGGGACGATCAAGCGCAGCACCTGCCCCTGCGCATGGGCGGAAGGAAGAAGGGCGGCGGCAGCGAGAGCGGGGGCAGACAACAGGGCGCGGCGGGCGATGCGCATGGCGGACACTCCTGATTGCAGAGGGATGTGCGGCGCTGCCGCGGCAGGGTCAATATCGCCGCCGCGGCCCTCCTTGCGCCTGGGCCCGGTGCTTGCGCCTTCCGCGCAGCAGGGCACAGGGGGGTAAAGCCAGGCCGAGGCCCCCCGCCCCCAAGCCCGTGGCGTGCTAATCTTGCCCGATGACCGACCCTGCCGCCCTGCGCCGTGCCATCGCCGCCGAGTGGGAGGAGAGCCCCTATTACGCCGCGGCCGAGGGCTGGCTCGATACCTTCTGGAGCGAGGGCAGCCCCTTCCTGCGCCTGTTCCGGCAGCTCGACCTCTCGCGCGTGGTCGAACTCGCCTGCGGGCGGGGGCGCCATGCCGCGCAGATCCTCGACCAGGCCGGAGAGATCACGCTGGTCGATGTGCTGGAGAGCAACATCGCCGCCTGTCGGGCCCGCTTCGCCGGGCGCGAGCGGATGGTCTTCATCGTCAATGCCGGCGATGACCTGCCCGGGATCGAGGATGCCAGCCGCAGCGCGCTGTTCTGCTACGACGCGATGGTCCATTTCGAGCTGACCGATGTCTGGTCCTATCTGCGCGAGACGGCGCGCATCCTGCGCCCGGGCGGGCGGGCGCTGCTGCATGTCTCGAACTTCATGGAGCATCCCGGCGGGGATCACCACGACAATCCGCATTGGCGCAACTTCGGGGGCTTGCCGGTGATCCGCCACCTTGCGGCGCGGGCGGGCCTGTCGACCCTGGCGGCCGAAGTGCTGGATTGGCCCGGCGCGCCGGGGCTCGATGGGCTGCTCCTCCTCGAGAGGTGACGGCGCAGCCCCCCGCCCCGCCCCTTGCGGCCGCCCGGCATCTGCCCGGCCTTGGCCTCAGCCCGCCCTGCCCAGCCCCGCACCGGGCAGCGGGCGGCGGGGCCGAGGCGGCCGCCCGGCGCGGCGCGGCGCGAGGCCACGTCGCACCGGCGCCGGGCCCGCCCCCAGAGGCAGCGCCTGCTCAGCGCCGATGCTGGACCGGGCCGCGGCTGCTCAGAACCTCCCCGGTGCGGGCATCGACCTCCAGCGAATAGACCCGCCCGTTGGGCGGCAGCAGCTTGAGCTCATAGAGCCATTGGCCGTCGTCGCGTTCGAGCTCGGCCTCGATCACGCGGCCCATGAAGCGCCGCTCGATGTCGGTCAGCACCTCGGCCAGCGGGCGGATCTCCCCGGCCTCCAGCGCCGCGCGCGCGCGTTCGTGATCGCGCCGCTGCGCCAAGGCCGGCGCCGCCGGCCAGAGAAGCCCGGCCAAGATCAAAGCCCTCCGTCGCATGGGACGATTCCAGTTCCCGGCTGCTGAACCGCGCCTGAACGATGCGCTCAGCGACGGTTCAGAGCAACCCTTGCATAAAAGATCAAGGCGGAGGTGCGGGCTGACCGTCCGGCCCTCGCCCCGATCCGCAGTTTCAGGAGCCCAGGATGTCCTCGCTGTCGATCACCTTCGCCCCGGCCGCCCTGGCGCTGTTCCTGGCGGTGCTGGCGCTGGTGCCGCTGGCCATGATGTGGCTCGACGCGAAGCGCCGGGCCGGCGAGCGCGCGCGCCTCTCGCGCCTTCAGGAACAGGCCCGCCTGAGCCAGACCCTGCGGCAGCAGAGCCCCGCCCCACGCACGCCGCTGCATATCCCGGGCGAGTGACCGGCGTAGCCGCCGCCCCGCTCGGGCACGGCCAGCAGCCGAAAAGCCCGGAGCGGGTCCGCCCGCCGATCGCGATCAGCCGCGCAACAGGCCCTGCATAGGAGCGATCTGCTCGCTGCCCGGAAAAGCCTGGGCCACCGCCGCCGGCGGCAGGCGGAGATGCCCAGCCAGCAGGGCCTTGGCCACCGCCCGCAGGTCGGTGGTGGGCGCCAGATCGCGGTTCTCGAACAGATCGGACAGGCCCGGCCAGGTGCCGAGCACCCGCCCCCCCGCCACCGCCCCGCCGAGCACGAAGGCCACCCCGGCGGTCCCGTGATCGGTTCCCTGGGTGCCGTTGACCCGCACGGTGCGGCCGAACTCGGTGGCCAGCAACACGGCGGTGTGCGCCCAGGCCGCGCCCAAGGCCTCCTTCAGCGCGGCCAGGCCCTGGTCGAGCTCGCGCAGAACGGGCGGCAGCCGCGCAGGCTGGGCGAAATGGGTATCCCAGCCGCCGAGCTCCATCGCCGCGACCCGCGGTCCGTCGGGGCGAGAGAGCAGCCGCCCGGCCGCGCCGGCCAGCGCGGCGAAGGCGTTGCGGTTGCCGGGCGGCGGCTCGCTCCCGGCCAGGGCGGCGGCGGAGAAGCCGCGGGCCCGCAGCCCTTCCCGGAAGGCGGCGGCGGTCAGCGGATCCTGCGCATGCAGCCCGGCGAGCAGCGAGAGGAGATCGGCCGGCACCGGCGGCTGGCCGGGCGGGGCGTAGCTGCTCACCTTGACCGGGCCGCGCAGCAGCAGCGGGACGCCGACCCCGACCGCAAGCCCCTGCCGCACCTCGCCGCGGCCTTCCGGCAGGGCGGCCAGGGCGCGGTTGAGCCAGCCGGAATCGAGGCGTCGATCCTCGCCGCTCTCCAGGAAATCCTGCGCATCGAAATGGCTGCGGCTGCGCCAGTGGCCGGCCACGGCGTGGATCGCCAGCGCCTCCCCGGCGGCGAACATGGCATGCAGATGGGCCAGCGCCGGATGCAGGCCGAAGAAGCCGCCGAGGTCGAGCAGCCCGCCCTCCTGCCCGGGCTCGGGCAGGGCCAGCGGGCCGCGCAGGTCGTGCAGCCCCGCCTCGCCATAGGGCTGCACGGCAGCCAGCCCATCGAGCGCCCCGCGCAGGATGATCACGATGAACCGGGCCTCCCCGGGCGCATCGGCCACGGCAAGCCGCGCCCGCCCGACCGTCACCGCGGCGGTGAGGCCGAGCAGGAAGCTGCGGCGGGCAAGGCGGGGCAGATGGGTCATCGGCGGTGGAACTCCGGACAGCCGAACAGGATCGCCAGCGCTTCCCGCTGGCTCCCGGCGCGGCGGATGGCGGTCGCGGTCTCGGCCGGCAGCAGCGGGCCGAGCGTGAGTTCGGCCAGCGCCTGCGCCTGCACCCGCCCGGCCGCGGCGGCGCGCCCGGCCCAGGCATGCGCCCAGTCGATCCGGCGCATCAGCTGCTCCGGCGCGACCCACTCCGCCGCGGTATCGGGCCAGCCATTGGGCGCGGGGGCGTTCCAGAGGAACTGATCGAGGAAGAAGCTGCCGGCCAGCAGGGGTTGCGCCGCCTCCGCCCCCATCCCGAGCGCGCGCAGCACCGCGATCACATAGTCGAGCGGGCTGCGGAACTTGGAGAGGGGGGGCTGCCAGGCCTCGGGCGCGGTGATGAGCAGCCTGGCCGCCTCGCCCAGATCGCCCTGGGTCTCGAGCAGGCTGTGCTCCAGCCGGCGGATGAGCGCGGGCGGCGGATCATCGCCGGCGAAATGCCGGGCGAGGCGGAAGGCCAGCTGGCCCAGCGTGGCCGGATGGCGGGCGAGGAAGCGCAGCGCCTCGATGCCGCCCTCCTCGCCCTCCGGAAAGCTGCGGCCGAGAAGGATCTTGCGCCCCGGCTCATGCGCCCCGGGGCGGAAGAAGAAGCCGTCGGGCTCCTGGAAGGCGGCCCCGCGCCCGATCGACCAGCCCGAGAGCAGCGCGGCCAGGGCGCGCACATCCTCCTCGCCGTAGCCCGCGCGCGGGGTGAGGGTGTGCAGCTCAAGCAGCTCGCGCGCCAGGTTTTCGTTGAGGCCGCGGCGGCGGTTGCGCCCGGCCGGGCTGTTCGGGCCGACCGAGTTGGTGTTGTCGAGGTAGAGGAGCATGGCCGGATGGCGGATCGCGGCCAGCAGCAGGTCCTCGAAGCGGCCGAGGATATGGGGGCGGATCGCCTCCCGCTCGTAATGGCCGATGAAGGGGGCAATGCCGCCGCGGCGGCGGCTGACGGTGAAGTGGTTGGCCCAGAAGGCGACGAGCCGTTCGGCGAAGGGGGCCTCAGTGGTGAGCACCCGCTCCGCCCAGGCGAGGGATTCCTGCCGCAGCAGGGCCACGCGCAGGGCGTTCTGCGCCTCCTCATTGCCGTCGAGGGGTCGGTAGTAGACGGCGGCGCAGGCGGCCAGGTCAGGGCCGGCCGCCGGCGGGAAGCTGCGCAGCTGCGCGAGGAGCCATGCCTCGGGCTCGGCCGGCGGGGGTTGATCGGGCCGCGGGCCCAGACCGAAGCGGATGGCGGCGATATGCCCCGGCGCGGAGAGGCGCGCGATCATGTACCCATTGTAGCACGGGGCAGGGGGGCGGCATGTGACGAAGTTTTGCCCCCAGGCCCCGGTGCGGCCGGTCAGTAGCGCAGGCCCAGGCGCTTGATGAGCGATTCGTAGCGCGCGCTGTCCTTGCGCTTGAGGTAGTCGAGCAAGGCGCGCCGCTGCCCCACCAGCATGAGCAGCCCGCGGCGGCTGTGGTTGTCCTTGGGATGGGCCTTGAGGTGTTCGGTCAGGTTGGCGATGCGCTCGCTCATGATCGCGACCTGCACCTCCGGGCTGCCGGTATCGCCCGGCTTGGTCGCGTATTCGGCAATCAGCGCGGCACGGCGCTCGCGGGTGATCGACATCGGCGGTCTTCCTTCAAGACGGGGGCCGCCCCGGGGCGGCCCATTGGTGGAGTGGACGGTTCAGCCCTGCGCGAAGAGCCGTTCGGGATGGAGCATCCCCCCCTCCAGCCGGCAGAGGCCGATGAACCGCTGCCCTGCCATCGCGCGCACCAGACCCCCCGCGGGATCGGCGGCCTTCGGCACCCGTCCCATGAACTCGACCAGGCTGAGGGCCTGACCATGTCGGAGGCGGGCGGCCTCCGCCTCCGTGACGGCCAGTGCCGGGATGTCGTCCAGCGCGGTCGCCAGCGGCAGCAGAAGCTCCAGGGACGGGGGTGTATCCTCCGAACCGCGCAGCGAGTCCAGGGGGATCGCGTGCTCTTCCCGGAAGGGGCCGACGCGGGTGCGCCGCAGCGCTGAGATATGCCCCAGGCTGCCGCAGGCCTGGGCGAGATCCCGTGCCAGCGAACGCATATAGACCCCCTTGCCGCATTCGACCTCGAACTCGGCATGGTCGGGGTCCGGCCGGCCGATGAGTTCGAAGCGATCAACCCGTGCCGGGCGCGGCTCCAGCACCACCGCCTGGCCCTCGCGGGCCAGGTCGTAGGCCCGCTCCCCGCCGATCTTGACCGCCGAGAAGGCGGGCGGGACCTGCATGATCTCGCCCCGAAAGCGCGGCAGGGCGGCCTCGATCTCGGCATCGGTCGGCCGCACATCGGTGGTGGCGATCACCCGGCCGTCGGCATCGTCGGTATCGCGGGCCTCGCCGAAGCGGAGGGTGAAGCGATAGGTCTTCGCCCCCTCCATCACATAGGGCACGGTCTTGGTCGCGGCTCCGAAGGCGATCGGCAGGATCCCGGTGGCCAGCGGATCGAGCGTGCCGCCATGGCCGGCCTTCTGGGCGCGGAAGGCGCGCTTGACGATGTTGACCACCTCGGTGCTGCCGATGCCCGAGGGCTTGTCCACAATCAGCCAGCCATCGACCGGCCGGCCCTTCGGAGTCTTGCGGGAATGGCGGGACATGACGGGGCAGCCTTGGCGAAGGGGCGCGGGATAGAGGGATTGCGCAGGCTTGGGAAGAGGCCCGGCGGAGAAACGGCCGCAACCCGCCTCAGCCGCGGCGCAGCGCGGCGAGGGCAAGCCAGAGCCACGCCGCGATCAGCCCGATCCCCCCGGCCGGGGCCACCGGCCCCAGGGAGAGGCCGGCCAGCGCGCGCAGGGCCACCGCCCCGGCGAAGGCGGCAAGCCCCGCTGCCATCAGCAGCGCCGCCCCCGCCGCCCGCCCCCACAGGCCGAGCGCGAGCAGGGCCGGGGCATGCCAGCCCAGCAGCATCGCGGCCTGTTCCAGCATGCGCCGTTCCGCCTCGCCCATCGCGGCGTGGGCGGCGATTGCGGCCAGCAGCACCGCCGCAGCCCCGGCAAGACCGGCGAGCGCGATGATCATCCGCGCCTGATCTCCGTGCGGGAAAAGATGAAGTCGTGGTTGCAGAAGGCGCAGGTGACGGTGATGTGCCCGGCAGCATCAGCCATCTCATCCAGCTCGCCGTCCGAAAAGCCGCCCAGGATCGCCGCGAGCTTGGCGCGCGAGCAGCGGCAGCCGTAGGAGAGGGCGCGGGCGCGGTCGAGCGCTACCCCCTCCGTGCCGAAGAGGAGCTGCAGCAAGCGCGGGCCCGGCAGGGCATCATCGAGCAGTTCGGCGTCGGTCAAGGTGGCGGCCAGGGTGCGCGCGGTGCGCCAGGCCTCCTCCTGCTCCTCCTCGTCCAGTTCGCCGATGCCGCCCTGACCGGCGATCCGTTCGATGATGAGGGCGCCGGCGCGCCAGCCCTGGGACCCGCGCGCGCAGGCCAGCCGCACCTCGGCCTGCAGCTGTTCCGAGGTCGCGAAATAATGATGCGTCATATCGGCCAGCGTCGCCCCCTGCAGGGCGACGATGCCCTGATAGCGGTCCATATCCGGCCCCTGGTCGCAGGTGAAGGCGATATAGCCCTCCCCGAGCAGGGCGCCGGCGGGCGGATCCGGCTCGACCGAGAGCAGCTCCTCCAGCCGGCCGGGATGGATGCCGGCATGGCCGCGGAGCTGGCCGTCATCGGTGCAATCGGCCACCAGCAGGGAGACCGCCCCCGACCCCTTGGCCTGGACCGAGAAGCTGCCGCGGAACTTCAGCGCGGTGGCGAGCCCGGCGGTCAGTGCCAGCGCCTCTCCGACCAAGCGGGTGACCGGCGGGGGGTGGTCGTGCCGGCTCAGCAGGGCCTCGGCCAGGGGCCCGAGGCGGATCAGCCGCCCGCGCACCGGCCGCCCCGGCAGGTGGAAGGGCTGCACGCCCTGGGGCACGACGATGTCGGGCACGGGCGGGCGATCGCGGTCGAGGAAATCGGGCAGCGGATCGGCCATGGCCGCTTGCGCGCATGCCGGGGGCGGGGAGTCAAGCCCTGTCCGCAGCCGCGGTCCTGCCCGCCGGCCGCCCCCCCGCGGGGCCGCAAGGCCGCCGAAGTGCGCTAGAAGAGGCCGCGATGTACACGCCGCCTGCCTTCCGCGAAGACGATCCCGCCCTGCTTCAGGCGATCATCAACCGCGCCCGGCTCTCGCTGCTGGTCAGCAACGGCCCCGCTGGCGTGCCGCTGGTCACCCATCTGCCGCTGCTCTGCCGCGAGGGGCGGGTGATCGGCCATCTGGCCCGGGCCAACCCGCATTGGCGGCAGATGGCCCCGCGCGCCCTGGCGATCTTCCAGGGCGTGGAGGGCTACATCAGCCCCTCCTCCTACCCCTCGAAGGCGGAGCATCACCGCGTCGTTCCGACCTGGAACTACGAGGCGGTGCACGCCGAAGGGCCGGTCGAGATCGTCGAGGACCCGACCCGGCTGCGCGAGATCGTCGCCGCGCTGACCGATCACCATGAGGCGGGCCGGCCTTCCCCCTGGTCGGTGGCGGATGCGCCGGCCGACTACCTGGCCGCGCAGCTCAAGGGGATCGTCGGCGTCGTGCTCACGATCGAGAAGCTCTCCGGCAAGCGCAAGCTCTCGCAGAACCGCAGCGCCGCCGACCGCGAGGGTGCGGCGGCGGCGCTGGCCGCCAGTGCGGATCTGCGCGATCGCGCCCTGGCCCGGGCGATGCGCGAAGCGGCCGGCCATGGCGCATGATCCCGGCGGGCGGGTGCGCCTGCGCCTGCCGCCCGATACGCGTTCCGCCGCCGGCTTTTCCCCCTGCGGGCGCTACCGCACCTGGCTCGAACGGCGCTGGGACGGGGCAGCCTTCGGCAGCGGCGGCCATGTCGCCTTCATCGGCATGAACCCGAGCACGGCCGATGAGGAGGCGGATGACCCGACCGTGGCCGGCTGCATGGCGCGCGCCCGCGCCTGGGGTTTCGGTGCGGCGGTGATGCTCAATGCCTTCGCCTATCGCGCCACCGACAAGCGCCGGCTGCTCGAAGTGGCTGATCCGGTCGGCCCCGGCAATGACGAGGCGATCCTGCGCTTCTCCGCCCGGGCGGCGCTGGTGATCGCGGCCTGGGGCCGCCCGCCCGCCCCCCTGGCCGGACGCGGGGCCGAACTCGCCGAGGCGTTGCGCCGTGCCGGCATCGCGCTGATGTGCCTGGCGACGAATGCCGACGGTTCGCCGCGCCATCCGCTCTATGTGCGGCGCGATGCCATCCCGCGCCCCTGGCCCGGCTGAGGCCGGCCTCGACCGGGTGCTTGCGCGCGACTCGGGGCCATGCTCTAGCCTTGCCGCGGTTAGGCGAACACAGCGCGAACATCGATGAATGACCTGTTCGGCGGGCATGCGCCGCCCAAGGCCACACCCGGCTATTCCGCCGCCGATATCGAGGTGCTGGAGGGGCTGGAGCCCGTCCGCCGCCGGCCCGGGATGTATATCGGCGGCACGGATGAGAATGCGCTGCATCATCTGGCGGCCGAGATCATCGACAATGCGATGGACGAGGCCGTGGCCGGCCATGCCGACACCATCTGGGTGACGCTTGAGGCCGGCAACTGGCTCACCGTGCGCGACAATGGCCGGGGCATCCCGGTCGATCCGCATCCCAAATTCCCCGACCGGTCCGCGCTCGAGGTGATCCTGACCACCCTGCATTCGGGCGGGAAGTTCGGCGGCAAGGCCTATGCCACCTCGGGCGGGCTGCACGGCGTCGGCTCCTCGGTGGTCAATGCCCTCTCCGCCCGGCTGGAGGTCGAGGTCGCCCGCGAGCGCACGCTGTTCACCCAGGCCTATGAACGCGGCAAGCCGGTCACGCCGCTGCGCAACGCGGGGCCGGTGCAGAACCGGCGCGGCACCCAGATCCGCTTCCGCCCGGATCCCGAGATCTTCGGCTCGCTCTGCTTCAAGCCCGAACGGCTGTTTCGGCTCTGCCGGTCCAAGGCCTATCTGTTCAAGGGGGTCGAGATCCGCTGGGCCTGCGATCCCACTCTGGCTGGCGGTGACGTCCCGGCCGAGGCGCGGCTGCATTTCCCGGGCGGGCTGCAGGATTTTCTCGCCACCGCGATCGAGGGCCGGACGACCGTGGTGCCCACCCCCTGGGCCGGGGAGGTCACCTTCCCCGAGGATCAGGGCCGCGTCGAATGGGCGCTGACCTGGCTCGAAGACGGCCAGGGGTTCCTCCACACCTACGCCAATACCATCCCCACACCGCAGGGCGGCACGCATGAGGCGGGGCTGCGCGCCGCCCTGGTCAAGGGCCTGCGCGCCTATGGCGAGCTCAAGAAGGACAAGCGCGCCGCCGCCATCACCGCCGAGGATGCGATGGGGGCGATGGCCGGCATGCTGTCGGTGTTCATCCGCAACCCGCAGTTCCAAGGCCAGACCAAGGAGCGCCTGACCAGCCAGGAGGCGGCGCGCCTGGTCGAGAACGCGCTGCGCGACCATTTCGACCACTGGCTCGCCGGCGATCCGGCGATGGCCGACAATCTGCTGGCCTTTGCCATCGAACGCGCCGAGGAGCGCCTGCGCCGGCGCGAGCAGAAGGACACGCCCCGCAAATCCGCCACCCGCAAGCTGCGCCTGCCGGGCAAGCTCGCCGACTGCGCGCGCGAGGGGGTGGAGGGGACGGAACTCTTCCTGGTCGAGGGCGATTCCGCCGGCGGCAGCGCCAAGCAGGCCCGCGACCGCGAGACCCAGGCGGTGCTGCCGCTGCGCGGCAAGATCCTCAACGTCGCCTCGGCCAGCGCCGACAAGCTGCGCCAGAACCAGGAACTGCGCGACCTGATCGAAGCGCTGGGCTGCGGCGTGGGCGAACGCTTCGACCTGGGCAAGCTGCGCTACGGCCGCATCGTCATCATGACCGATGCCGATGTCGACGGTGCGCATATCGCCGCCCTGCTCATGACCTTCTTCTACAAGGAGCTGCCGGAGCTGGTGCGGGCCGGGCGGCTGTATCTCGCCCAGCCGCCGCTCTATCGGCTGCAGGCCGGCGGGGTGTCGGTCTATGCGATGGATGATGCCGACCGCGACCGGCTGCTCAAGCGCGCCTTCAAGCCGCACCAGAAGGTCGAGATCAGCCGCTTCAAGGGCCTGGGCGAAATGCCCCCGGCCATCCTGCGCGAGACGACGATGGATCCGAAGCGGCGGCGCCTGCTGCGGGTGATCCTGCCGCCCGAGGAGCGCGCCCGTACCGCCGAGCTCGTGGAGGCGCTGATGGGCCGGCGTCCGGAGCTGCGCTTCCGCTTCATCCAGGAGAATGCCGCCCGGCTGGATGCCGAGGCGCTGGACGCGTAACGCCCCGTCACC
>JANWYF010000201.1 GCA_025057055.1 Rhodovarius sp.
CGCGGGGCGGGTGGTGCGCATCGTCTACCATCCCGGCAAGTTCCTCGCCGCCCATCTCGACAAGGCGGCCGAGGAGAATGAGCGCAACGGCATGGTGATCGAGACCTGGGGCGGGCGGCTGATCGGCTGCGTGCAGATCGCGGGGCTGATCGCCCGCCGCATCGTCTGCGACGCACGCGTGGGCCAGCAGCTCAACGCCGGGGAACGCTACGGGATCATCCGCTTCGGCAGCCGCACCGACCTCTACCTGCCCGAGGGCGTGACCCCCCTGGTGCGCGAGGGCCAGACCATGATCGGCGGCGAGACGGTCGTCGCCGACCTCACCCAGCCGTGACCACGGCGAGGGAGAGGGCCCGGCGCGCGCTCGCCAGGCGCCTGGCGCGCCGTCCGCGCTATGCCGGCCCCTCGATCAACCGCATCATTCCCAATCTGCTCACCATGCTCGGCCTCTGCGCCGGGCTGCTGGCCATCCGCTTCGCCTTCGAGGGCCGCTTCGCCCAGGCGGCGGCGATGATCGTGGTGGCCGGCGTGATCGACGGCCTGGACGGGCGGATCGCCCGGCTGCTCAAGGGCACCTCACCCTTCGGGGCGGAGTTCGACAGCCTCTCCGATTTCCTCTCCTTCGGCGTCGCCCCGGCCCTCGTTCTGTATCTGTGGTCGATGCAGTGGGTGGGGCATCTCTTCTTCCTGCCCTGCCTCGTCTATGCGGTGGCGATTGCGCTGCGACTGGCCCGCTTCAACGCCGCCCTGCTCGATGATCCGGCAGAACCGCGGCCCCCGCCCCCGCTGTTCACGCTGAACTTCTTCACCGGCGTGCCGGCGCCGGCGGCGGCGGGGCTCGTGCTCTTTCCCCTCTTCGCCGCGCTCGCGCTCGAGGATTGGGGCTTCAGCGCAGCAGCCCAGGCCTTGCGCTATCCCGCGGTGGTGGCGGTCTTCCTGGTCGTGGTGGGGGGGCTTGCGGTCTCCCGCCTGCCGACCTGGAACGCCAAACGCATCAAGCTCAAGCCCGAGCATGTGCTGCCGCTGATGCTGGCCGTCCTCGCCTATGCCACCTTGCTGGTCACCGAACCCTGGGCCGCCCTCGCCCTCGGCGGGCTGCTCTATACGGCGGTGATCGTGCTGTCGGTGCGTGCCTATCGGCGCCTCGCGCGGGAGGCGGAGGAGGCTGCGCAGAACCCCAGCCCGTCGGGCTGAGCCGGGCAGCCACGAAGCAGCCTGGCCGCCCGCGCTGCGGCCACGTCCGGCCGCGGGCGATCCGCGCCGGGCGGGCGCGGGGACCGGGAAGGGCGTTCAGACCAGGCGGACCAGCGCGAAACTCGCCAGCATCAGGCCGAGCAGGGCAAGCCCCATCGAGATGCCGGGCCACCAGGGATGGCCCCCCATCTGCACCACCATGGCATTGGCGGCGAGCGATCCGATGACGGCCGCCACCGGCTGCCACCAGGGATGGACGAAGAAACCCCAGACGATCAGCCCGAGCCAGACCGCGAAGGCGCTGCGGCCGAGCAGCCGGAAGGCGCGGTCGGCCGCCGGGTCGGCCGGGCGCAAGCCGGGGGTGGAGCAGCGTGCCTCGATCACCGCGGCGACCGAGAGGACCACCATAGCGAGGAAATAGAGGCCCATGGCGGTCGCTTAGCACGGGTTGCGCGCGCGGCAAGGCCATCCAAGATCGGGAGAGACAGTCGCCGCAGGAGAGCCGCGTGTTCCGATCGAGCCCCGCCTATATCGCGACCCGCGAGCTCGAGGTCGCGGTCAACGCCGCCATCGCCCTCTCCCGCCCCCTGCTGGTCAAGGGCGAGCCGGGAACCGGCAAGACCGTGCTGGCGCAGGAGGTGGCGCGCGCCCTCGGGGCGCGGCTCATCGAGTGGCACATCAAATCAACGACCAAGGCGCAGCAGGGCCTGTACGAATACGATGCGGTGGCGCGGCTGCGCGATGGGCAGCTCGGCGATCCGCGGGTGCATGACATCCGCAACTACATCCGGCGCGGCAAGCTGTGGGAGGCCTTCACGCACCCTGGCCCGGTGGTGCTGCTGATCGATGAGATCGACAAGGCCGACATCGAGTTCCCGAACGATCTGCTGCTGGAACTCGACCGGATGGAGTTTCACGTCTACGAGACCGGGGAGACGGTCAAGGCCCTGCAGCGGCCGGTGGTCATCATCACCTCCAACAACGAGAAGGAGCTGCCCGACGCCTTCCTGCGCCGCTGCTTCTTCCACTACATCCGCTTCCCCGACCGCGCGACCATGGAGCGCATCGTCGAGGCGCATTACCCCGGCATCCGCCGCGACCTGGTGCGCGAGGCCCTCAACGTGTTCTTTCGGATCCGCGAAGTCGACGGGCTCAAGAAGAAGCCGGCGACCTCGGAACTGCTCGACTGGCTCAAGCTGCTGATGGCCGAGGACCTGCCGCCCGAGGCGCTGCGCGCCGAGGATGGGCGCAGCGCCATCCCGCCCCTCTACGGTGCGCTGCTCAAGAACGAACACGACGTGCACCTCTTCGAACGCCTGGCCTTCCTCAGCCGCGCCAAGCGCTAGCGCCGCCTCCGCCCGGCCGAGCCGGCGGGACGGTCTCCGGGCTTGGCTGGGGAACAGCTGGGCGCCGCCGGCCCCGGCCCGCCAGCGGTGATCGGATCGGGGCGCCCCCCTCCCCGCGGGCAGGCCGCGGGCGATCTGCGCGCCGGGCGCCAGAACGGCCAGCCTGCCCCATCCGGGCCGGCAGCCCGCAACAGAGGGGGGGCCTATTCCTCCTCGCGGAAGGCGTCGGTGATCCGGCGCAGGCGGCCGGCGGCATCGACGATCATCACATCGAAGCGAATGCCGGCCCGGCCGCGCGCCGGGTTGCGCGCCAGCCAGTCCGCAGCGGCGGCCAGAATGCGGCGGCGTTGCCGCGGCCCCAAGGCCTGGGCGGCGGCGATCAGGCTCGACCGCCGCTT
>JANWYF010000206.1 GCA_025057055.1 Rhodovarius sp.
GGCGTGAACTTCCTCCCTCGAGGGCATCCTGCTCTACGCCGGCGCTGCCAGCCGTTGCGATCCGGGTCTTTCCGCGCGGGAGGACAGCGCCTGAGGCCGCCATCCCCTCTGCTGACGCGGGGTCGGGCCGAAGCCTGGAAGGGAGGGCTCGCCGCACGCCCTGCCCGCGAAGATGGCCAGAGGTCTCGGGGCTAGTCGCGATGGGCGAGGTAGTGGGCGAGGGCGCGGATGTCCTGGTTGGAGAGCCCGTACATCAGCCCATTCATCTGCGTATCGGCGCCGATGCGGAGATTGTCGCGATACTGGGCGAGGGTGTGGATCAGGTAATCCTCCCGCTGGTGGTTGATGCGCGGCACATTCGCCCGCCCCGAATAGTCCGGCAGGTGGCAGGCCCCGCAGTGGCGCGCCGCCGAGATTTCGGCCCCCCGTGCGGCCAGGGCCGGATCGCGCGGGCCGCGGTCGGGTTCGGGGGCGGAAGGCAGGCTGGCATACCAGGCGGCGATGTCCGCGAGATCGCGGTCGGTCAGCCCGCGCAGGGGTTCGACCATGGCGGGCACCTGCCGCAGCCCCTCGCGGAAGAGGATCATTTGCAGCACCAGGAACTCCGCCTGCTGGCCAGCGAGGGAGGGCATCAAGGGCACGGGCGAGACGCCGCGCGGCCCGTGGCAGGCGGCGCAGCCGCGCGCTTCGGCCAGCGCCTCTCCGCGCGTGGGATCGGCCGGGCCGCCCGCTTGCGCCTGCCAGGGCAGAAAGAGAGCGGCGGCCGCGAGGGCCGCCGCCTGCAGGATGCGCCGGATCATCACCGCCCGCGATAGGTGATGCGATAGATCGCGCCGTTCTCCTCGTCGGAGATCAGCAGCGCGCCGTCGGGCATGGTCAGCAGCCCGGCCGGACGGCCGAGGAAGCGCTGGTTTGCATCATCGCGCAGGCCGGAGAGGAACTCCTCCTGGATCAGGCGGCCGCCTTCGACCTCGCGCACCACCACGACGTTGAAGCCCGACAGGCGTTCCCGGTTCCAGGAGCCGCGGTTGGCGATGAACAGCGCGTTGCGATAGCGCTCGGGGAAGGCGGTGCCGGTGTAGAAATGCGTCCCCACCGGCGCGACATGCGGGCCAAGGAAGAGGGCGGGCGGCGGGAACTCGGCGCAGAGCCGGTCACGCGGGATGGCCGGGTCCTGGAAGCCGCCGGCGCACCAGGGGAAGCCGTGGTGCTCGCCGCGGCGCAGATTGACGTGCAGCGTATCCGAGGGGTTGTCGTTGCCCGCCCAGTCGCGCCCGTGATTGGTGAACCACAGATGCCCGGTGCGCGGGTGGAAGTCGAAGCCCACCGAGTTGCGCACGCCGCGCGCCTCGATGCGCCGGTCGCTGCCGTCGGGGTTGAAGGAGGCGATCAGCGCATAGCGCTCGCCATCCGTCTCGCAGATGTTGCAGGGCACGCCGACCGGGATGTAGAGCCTCCCATCCGGGCCGAAGGCGATGTGCTTCCAGCCGTGGTGCAGGTCGGAGGGCAGGCCGAACGCCTCCGTCAGCTCGACTGGTTGCGGGTTGGTCAGGTTCTGCTCGACATTGTCGATGCGCAGGATGCGGTTGATCGCGGCGACGTAGAGCGCCCCGTCGCGGATGGCGAGGCCGGAGGGCTGGGTCAGCCCCTGCAGCAGGATGCTGACCTGCCGCTCCGTCCCGGTGTCGCGCACGGCATAGACGCGGCCGATGACGCGGGTGCCCACGAAGATGGTGCCGTTCGGCCCGCGCACCATCACCCGCGCCCCCGGCAGCCCATGCGCCCAGAGCTCAGCGTGGAACCCCTCAGGCAGGCGAAGGGCGGCGAGCGGCACCTGTTCGGGCGGGGTGACGGTCAGGCGCGGCGGATGCGGAGCAAGGCGGGAGTTCGCCATCTCCGGCGGGCGGCCCTGCGCCCAGGCGGGCGGAGCGGGCTGCTGGGCCTGGGCAAAGGCCAGGCCAGGGGCAGCGATCGCAACCAGTGCGAGCAGATGACGACGCAACATCGGTTCCCTCCCTCTCTCTTCTCGGCCCCGCGGTATTCAACGCTTGCCTCGGTTGGTCGGCAAGGGGCGGGGCGTTCGCGTCCGCAACGGCTGGAGCGCGCTGCGCGCCGCACTCTCGCCGCAGGCTTCGGCTAGCTGGTGAAGCTACGGTAGCGGAAAGGGACATCTCCGGCACGAGCCAGCGCCTCGGCGAGCAGGTGATGGTGCGGCGAGAGGGCGCAGGCCGGATCGGTGGCCGCCGCATCCCCGGTCAGCGCAAAGGCCTGGCAGCGGCAGCCGCCGTGGTCGATCTCGGCGCGCGGGCAGCCCCGGCAGGGTGGGCGCATCCAGCCGCTGCCGCGGAAACGGTGGAAGGCCGGGCTCTCCTCCCAGGCTTCGCGCAGGCTCATCTCCCCGAACCGGGGGAAGACGAGATCCGGCAGGGATTCGGCAGCATGGCAGGGCAGGATCCGCCCGGCCGGGGTGACGACGATGAAGCGCTCTCCCCAGCCGCCCATACAGGCCTTGGGGCGCAGCGCGTGATAGTCGGGCAGCACATAGTCGATGACGAGCCGCCCGGTATGGGCGCTGCGGGCTTCCTCGACCACCCGGGTCGCTTCCTCGAGCTGGGCGCGGCTTGGCAGCAGGGCATCGCGGTTGAGCAGCGCCCAGCCGTGGTACTGGACATGCGCCACCTCGAGCCGCGCGGCGCCCCAGGCGAGCGCGAGCTCGATCAGCGCCGGCAGGTTGTGCAGGTTCTGCCGATGCACCACGGCATTGAGGGTGAGGGGCAGCCCCGCCTCCCGTATGAGGGCGGCGGCGCGCGCCTTGAGCGCCTGGGCCCCTGCCATGCCGCCGATCCGCTCGGCCCCTGCCGCATCGGCATCCTGGACCGAGAGCTGCACATGATCCAGCCCGGCCGCGCGCAGGGCTGCGATCATCGCCCGATCGAGCAGCACGCCGGCGGTGATGAGGTTGGTATAGAGCCCGGCGCGGTGCGCGGCTGCGGTGATCTCGACGATATCGCGCCGCGCCGTCGGCTCCCCGCCCGAGAGATGCACCTGCAGGCAGCCGAGCTCGGCCGCCTGCCGGAACAGCTCCGCCCAGGCGGCGGTGGGAAGTTCGGCGCCGGCGCGCGCCAGCTCCACCGGGTTCGAGCAGTAGGGGCAGCGCAGCGGACAGCGATGGGTGAGTTCGGCGAGCAGCGCGAGCGGCGGTGCGATCACGCGATCAGCGCCCCCCGCGCGCGCAGATCGGCAATCATCGCCTCGACATCCGCCGCGATCACCTCGCGCGGGGCGGCGAATTGCGCGGCCAGGGCATCGACGATGGCGGCGAGGTCGCGCTCGCCGTCGATCAGGCGCAGCACGGCGAGCGCGGTCTCGTCGGGGATGAACATGCGTTCGGGCGCCATCACCACCCAGCGGTCGCGGGCGCGGTCATGCTGCAGCCGTACCCCGGGGGCGAAGCGCGGGATCACGGCCGGAAGGCGCCGGGCGGCGGGAGCCCCGGCTCGACATAGGCAAAATAGAGCGCATCGAGCTGCGCCCAGAGCAGGTCGCACTTGAAGCGCAGCGCGGCCAGGACGGCCTCCTGCTTCTCGGGCGTGTCGGCGTGGCGCTTGACGTAATCGAGGGCGAAGGCCGCATCCTGCGGCGCCTGGGTCAGCCGCGGCGTGAAATAGGCCAGCGTTTCGGGCGTGATGAAGTCGTAGTGCTTGAGCATGCCGGCCACCCGCTCGCTGATGATGGTGGGAGAGAACATCTCGGTCAGCGAGGAGGCGATCGCCTCGAGCACGCTCGCCTCCCGCACGAAGCGGACATAGGCATCGACGGCAAAGCGGGTGGCGGGCAGCAGCCCGGCGAGCGAGGTCACATAGGCGCGATCGAGGCCGAGCCCGTCGGTCAGCGCGAGCCAGCGCTCCACCCCGCCCGGGTGCACGCCATCCCCGTCATGGTCGATGAGGCGCCGGCGCCATTCGCGGCGGAGTTCCGGCGTGGGCAGCCGCGCGAGCAGCGAGGCGTCCTTGGCCGGGATCGAGGCCTGATAGTAGTAGC
Source organism: Rhodovarius sp. (assembly GCA_025057055.1). Taxonomy (GTDB): domain Bacteria; phylum Pseudomonadota; class Alphaproteobacteria; order Acetobacterales; family Acetobacteraceae; genus Rhodovarius. Next base: position 4,042 of record JANWYF010000206.1, read on the forward strand.
GGTTGAGCGCCCAGGCCTGCACCTGCCCCTTGGTGAGCTTCCCGCCATGCAGCAGGCGATGGAAGGGGTGGTGGATGTGGTAGCGCTCCTCGCCGATCGCGCGCAGCGCGGCTTCCAGCTCCTCGGGCGATCTCACAGCAGGATCTCCATGCCATCCTCGGCCACCTCCCAGCCCGCGGCGGCCAGTTCCGCCCGTTCGGGGCTGTCGGCCAAGAGGGCAGGGTTGGTGTTGTTGATGTGGGTGAAGATGCGCCGGCCGATGCGCAAGGGGGCAAGGGCGGCCATGCTCTCGCGCATGCTCATGTGGCCCATGCGCCGGCCGGTCTTCGGCCCGGCGCCGAGGCGGAGCATCTCCTCATCGGTGAAGAGGGTGCCGTCGAAGAGCAGCACATCCGCCCCGTCGAGACGGGCGGCGAGTGCTTCGGTCATCATCGCGCAGCCCGGTATGTAGTGCAGCACCCCACCGCCGGCCGAGAGGGCGAGGCCGAGGGCTTCCTCACCCTCCGTCAGGCCCGGGTCCTGTCCGTCTTCCTCGGCGAAGAGCGGGATCTTGCCCGGGACCGGATAGGCTTGCACCCGGATGCCGCAGAGGTCGAAAGCCTGATCGAGGGGCAGTGGACGGCGCGGCACCAGCTGAGGGTCGAGGGCACGGAAGATCGGATTGGCCGCCAGCACCGCGAGGGTGGCCGCCGCCGCGTAGATGTCGAAGGCGTGGCGTTCGCGCAGGTGCAGAAGGCCGGCGATCGCATCGACCTCGGCCCCGGTCAGGATGACGGCCGCAATCGGGGAATTGCGCAGCGGGCGGGGACGCGGATGCAAAGCGGGCGTGGCGGCGATCTGCTGGCGCAGATCGGGGCTGGCATTGACCAGAACCCAGCGTTCGCCGTCGGCGCTGACCGCCAGGCCTGCTTGGGTGCGCGGGCGCGCCGCAGGGTCACCCGCGCGGGCGCGCCGACAGCCTTCGCCCGCCGAATTCCATTGCGGGAAACCACCGCCCGCACCGGCGCCCAGGACGATGGCCCGGAGCATGCAGCGCTGGCCCCGGGCAGGGATGCCTCAGCCGATCTCGGCGCAGGCGTAGCTGTTGATCTCGAGCGCGAGGGAGACTTCGACGATCTTCGGGGTCTTCCAGGCCATGGTGTTTCCTCCGACCGGCGCCGGCTCCATGCCGGCAGGACCGGATAGAGGATGGCGGCACTTGGCGCGCGCATCAAGCGGGCAGGGGCGCGCCAGACGGATCGGCGGGTGGGTGCGGCCTCCGGCAGCTTCATGCCCGAGCATGCTACAGTTCGAGGCGGAGCTGACGGCTTCGGATCACCTCCGCCCAGCGCGCACGCTGTTCGGCGATCACGGCGGCCAGGGCGGCGGCATCGCGCGGGGCGGCGATCGCCCACAGCCTTAGCCGACGCCTACACCGGGCGGCGGGCGGCGAAGGTCTCGGCCGCGGCGCGTTCCAGCAGCCAGAGCGCGGCCTCGGCCTGTTCCGGTGCTACCGCTTCGAAGCGCAGCACGCTGCCCGGCACCGCTTGGCCCAGCCGGTGCAAATCGGCGGTGATGACGGTCGCGATCTTGGGATAGCCGCCAACACTCTGCCGATCCGGCAGCAGGACGATCGGCTGGCCATCGCCCGGCACCTGGATGCAGCCCGTGGTATTGGCGTCGGAGACGATCTCCGCCGCGCCGGCATGGGCCAGCCGCGGCCCGGCCAGCCTGAGCCCGATGCGGTCGGCATCGCGGGTGACCGTCCAGGGCTCGGTCAGGAAGCAGCGGATGGCCGCGTCGGTGAACATCTCCTCCTGCGGGCCGAGGATGACGCGCAAGGGCCGCCCGCGCTCGGCCGGCACCGGATGGGGCAGTGCGAAATCAGGGCCCGGCAGCGCTTCGGGCAGCCGGAGCGGCAGGCGATCGCCCGCGGCCAGCCGCCGGCCGTGAAAGCCGCCGATGCCCGCCCGCGCATAGGTGCTCAGGCTGCCCATCACCGCCGGCACCGCGAAGCCGCCCTGCACCGCGAGATAGGCCGCCCCGCCTGCGATCCGCCCGATCGCCAGCCGCTGGCCCCGCCGCGCCAGATGGCTGCGCCAGAAGGCGATCGGCCGCCCATTCAGGCTGGCCGGCGCCTCCGCTCCGGTCAGCGCAAAGCGGAGGCTTTCGGCCTCGACCACCGCGGTGATGCCAAGCCGGCACATCTCGAGCGCTGCCTCTGCCTGATCCTGCCCCAGCACCGCATTGGCGGCGCGCAGCGCCAGGGGGTCGAGCGCGCCGGAAGGCGGAACGCCGATGCGCATGAAGCCGTTGCGGCCCAAATCCTGCAGGGTGGAGAAGAGCCCCGGCTCCTCGATCAGCAGGCTCATGCGGCCCACTCCTCGGCGCGGAAGGGGCGGCCGGCGATCTCGGCAAAAGCCTCGGCGGTGATGCGGACGAAGCGCACCCTGTCCCCCGCGGCGAGCAGGGCCGGGCTTTCCCAGCCCGCATCGAACAGGGGGATGGGCGTGCGGCCCAGGATGTTCCAGCCGCCTGGCGCCTCCTGCGGGTAGATGTTGCTCATCGTCTCGGCAATGCCGACACTGCCGGCGGGCAGCCTGGTCCGTGGCGGGGCGCGGCGCGGCAGGGCCAGCGCGGGGTCGAGGCCGCCGAGGTAGGGATGCCCCGGATAGCTGCCGACCATCAGGACGGTGAAGTCGCTGCCGAGGTGGCGGGCGATCACCTCCTCCTCGCTCAGGCCTGTGCGCGTCGCCACCTCGGCCAGGTCGAGGGCGAAGGGCGCCTCATAGCAGATCGGGATCCGCCAGCGCCGTGCTGCCGGCGCCGGCGCCTCCGGCAGGTCTTGCGCCAGCGCCGCCAGGCGTGCCGCCAGCGCCCGGCCGGAGAGGCGCAGCGGATCGAAGCGCACAAGCAGGGAGCGCAGGGCGGGCATGGTCTCGATCAGGCCGGGGGGCGGATCGGCCAGCAGGGCGAGTTCCAGCGCGCGCGCACGGGCGGCCGCGGCGGGGTCGAGGGTCTGTGAAAACTCGGCGATCAGCGCCGCATCGCCGGCACGCCGGATGCGCATGCGCGCATCTTGGCAGGACCGCGGCTTCCGGCAAGCTGGGCCCCGGCAAGCAAGGGGCCGCGGCAGCGAGGAGGAGATGGCCGGCATGCGGGCGATCGCGATCAACTGCGACCTGGGGGAGAGCTTCGGCACCTGGCGCAAGGGGGATGACGCGGCGATCATGCCGCTGATCGATTCGGCCAACATCGCCTGCGGTTTCCACGCCGGGGATCCGTCGGTGATGGCGGAGACGGTGGCGCTGGCCGCCCGCCATGGCGTTTCGATCGGCGCCCATCCCGGCTTTCCCGACCTGCAGGGATTCGGGCGCAGGCCGATGCGCCTCTCGGCGCGAGAGATCGAGGCGATCATCGCCTATCAGGTCGGGGCGCTGATGGGTGTCGCCGCCCTGCATGGGGCGCGGGTGACGCATGTGAAGACCCATGGCGCGCTGCACAACATGGCGGTGGTCGATGAGGAGATGGCGCGGGCGATCTGCCGCGCGATCCGCGCCGTCGATCCCGGCCTGATCCATGTCGGCCTGGCCGGCAGTGCCCTGCAGCGGGCGAGCGAGGAGGCCGGCCTTCCCTTCGCTGTCGAGGGCTACATCGATCGCATGTACGACGAGGACGGCAAGCTCACCGCGCGCAGCAACCCCGATGCGGTGCATCACGACCCGGCGCGGGCGGCGGCGCAGGCAGTGGCGATGGCGCGCGACGGGGTGATCATCACCCGCCAGGGTGCGCGGCTGCCGGTCCGGGTCGATACGCTCTGCGTCCACGGCGATGAGCCGACGGCGGTGGCGGTGGCGCGCGCCGCCCGTCAGGCGCTCAAGGAGGCCGGCATCACGCTGCGTCCGCTGCCGCAGCTGCGCAGCGGGGCCTGAACTCTGCCCCGCCGGCGCGGCGCCGCCTTTCAGGCGAAGATGAAGTCCGACGCGGTCAGACCGGTGACGCCGAAGACCAGGATGGCCTGGCCGTTGACCTCGATCTGGGTGTTGCCGCCGGCCTCGTTCAGGAAGAGATCGCTGAAGCTGTAGCCGGAGCCGCGGAAGTCGAACTTGGCCTGGCCGAGCACGAAGCCGTTGATCTGGTCGTAGCCGAACAGAGCGATGTCGTAGACGAACACATCGGCCCCGCCGAGCGAGTAGAAGGTGTCGTTGCCGGCACCGCCGTTGAAGGTGTCGGCGAAGGTGCTGCCGAACAGGAGGTCGTTGCCCTCCATGCCGATCAGCGTGCTGCCGTGCAGCGGGTTGGCCACGAGCACGTTGTCGAGATTATTGCCCATCAGCCAGTTGGCATCGCCGGCCAGGTTGCCGCGCTCCACATGGGAGGCGAGGGTGTAGCCGGCCGCCGCCACCCAGGCGGTGTCGTAGCCTTCGCCCTCGTTCTCGACCACCACCTCCGTGCCGTCCACGATCACGTACTGATCGTTGCCTATGCTGCCTGCCATCGTGTCGGCGCCGCCGCCGCCGCGGAAAATGTCATCGCCGGCACCGCCGTCCATGTAATCGGCGGTGGCGAAGCCCCACAGCACGTCGTCACCGCCACCGCCGAACAGGAAGCTGGCCTCCAGCGGGTTGCCGACCAGATCCTCGGCGGAGTTGCTGCCGTAGAGCGTGGTCGCACCGGGCGCGGCCAGGCGGCCGATCTCGATGTTGGGGGCCATCATGTAGCTCGAGACGGCGACCCAGACCGTGTCGATGCCGCCGCCCACTGCCTCTTCGATCACGGCATTCAGGGCCTGGACTACGTACTGGTCATTGCCCGGGCCGCCGATCATGGTCTCATTGCCGGTGCCGCCGCGGATGATGTCGTCGCCCTCGCCGCCGATCAGCGTGTTGTTGCCGGCCCCGCCCCACAGCACATCATGGCCGCCCAGGCCGTTGACCAGCGAGGGCAGGGTCGGATTCGCCACCAGCTGCTCGTCGGAGTTGCTGCCGATCACGCCGGTCGCGCCACCGAACAGCCGCACGATCTCGACATGGGCCGGAATAACATAGGGAGAGGCGAGCGTGCCGACGCCGACCCACACCGTGTCTTCGCCCTCGCCGGGCCGTTCGACCACCTCCTGTTCGCGGTTGCGGATCACGTAATGGTCATTGCCCGGGCCGCCGGCGAAGGTGCCCGGGGCGTTGCCACCATAGATCGTGTCATCGCCGAGCAGGCCGCGCACGCCTTCCGGCCGGTCCTCGGCGAAGATGGCATCATCGCCATGGGTGCCGAGCTTGGTCACCACCGCGAATCCGCCGATGTTGAGGCTGTTGGCCAGGGCCACCGAATCGCCCGACATGATCCGCACGGCGAAATCCTCGGGGTCGAGCTGGCCGTTGCGGTTCTCGTCCACCACCAGCAGCAGCCCGTGCGTATCGGGCAGGCCATAGGCGATGCGCGCGTCATAGCCGGCGGGGAAGGTGACCGAGGGCAGCGCTTCGCCGAAGCTGCGGAACATCGCCGTGCTGCCGTGCAGCCCGTACCAGTAGATGTCGGCCGGCGCCACGCCCTGGGTGCGCAGCTGCACCCAATCGCCCTGTGCCGGGTTGACATCCTGGATCATGTCCGCGACCGTCATGCCCGGCATTTCGGTTGCCGAACTCCCGGCGCGGCTCTGCTCGCCATAGGTGGCCGTCAGGGTGAAGGCGAAACGGTCGGCGCCCCCCGTGCCACCGCCGGGCGGGAAGCTGTCGCCGGTCAGGATGTCGCGGCCCGGGCCGCCGACCAGCAGATCATCGCCATCCCCGCCGATCAGCGTGTCATTGCCCTCTTCGCCGTAGATGGTGTCGTTGCCGCCCGCGCCGTTCAGCGAGTCGTTGCCGGTGCCGCCGTAGATGACGTCATTGCCCGCGCCGCCCAGCACCGTGTCGTCGCCCGCCTGCGGCAGGAAGAGCTGCGGGGCCTCGGCATATGCGGGCGCGACGTTGTTGGCCTCCTCGGGGTTCGGAATCGCCACGGGCAGCAGCACGCCGCCCCCATGTCGGTCGCTGAACCGGAAATTGCCGATGAAGAGGCCGCTGTCGAGGATCGAATCCCCGGTATCGGCGACGCCGATGCGCACCGTATTCACACCCGCCACGACGGGGGCAAGCAGTGTCAACCTCGGCGTGATGCCGTCATACTCGATGTTGTAGGGGCCGGGATGACTGTTGTTGTCGCGGAAGTCGGAAAGGTTTCGGGTGAGGATGCTGAGCGGCTTGCTGGGGTCGGCGTTGAACAGCGCGTAGTTGACGCCGTTGACGAACACCGCCGCGATGTCGACGAAGCTCGTATCAACCCATTCCGGGTATTCGTCGGACCCGAACATCAGGTCGAAGCTGATGAAGCCGGGGGCCGAGGCGGTGAAGCTGAAGCTCAGGATGGCCGCATCGAAGGTGGGGCCGGCTCCACCGTGGGCAGCCAGCGCGACCAGACGGAGCTGTTCGTCGCCCGGCTGGAAGCGGGCAAAGCCGTAATTCCACCGAGAGTTCGTCAGCAGCGGGGCACCGTCTCCGCTGGTCAGCAGGATGCCCCGCCCCATCTGCACGCCGGCGGTGGCCGGATTCTCTGGATCCGTGAAATCCACCGCCGTGAACAGCGAGACGGCGCTGCGCGCCCCGATGAAGGAGGCGCTGCCCGGCACGATATCCAGTGCCCCGGGAGCACTCAGGAGATGCGCGACCAGCGCATCAGCGGTGCCTTCAGCCGGCGGAGCGGTGAAATCATTAACAGATCCCGACATCGCTCTCTCCTCGCGGGGCGCTTCGGGGACGTCTCCTGGACACCTTCCACTATAGCACTTCAGAAGCAGGTTCCAGCGGACAAGCGCAGTCTGCCTGACGCGTATCAATCCGCGCCCGCTATCTCGGCCCGCCGCCGCAGCAGCGCCATCAAGGCGCGGTCCCGCCAGGCGCTGCGTGCCGCGATCTGCTCGCGCGGAAGTTGTGCCCGCCGCGCCGCATCCACGGCCGCGACCGTCGGCGCGTCGAAGTCACAACCGCCCATCTCCTTCGCAAGGGCCGAGAACAGCGGGCCGTAGCGCGCGACATAATCAGCAAATCCGCCGGGCGCATTGAGGTCGCAGGTCTCGAAGGGCCCCATCAGCACCCAGCGCAGGCCAAGCCCGTCGCGCACGCAGGCATCCACATCCTCAACCGACATGACGCCTGCCCGCACCAGCCGGAACGCCTCGGCGACCAGCGCGGCCTGCAGGCGATTGAGGACAAAGCCCGCCGTCTCCTTGTGCGCGATCACCGGCACCATGCCGGCGGTGGCCATCAGGGTGCGGGTGCGCGCGATCGCCTCCGCCGCCGTCCAGGGCGCACCGACCAGTTCCACCAGCGGCACCAGATAGGGCGGGTTGACCGGATGTGCGACGAGGCAGCGCGCCCGGCCGGGCAGGCCTTCGGTGAAGCGGCTCGCCGGGATGCCGGAGGTGGAGGAGGCGAGCACCACCTCCGGCCCGCAGCGGGCATCGAGCTCCGCGAACAGCGCCTGCTTGGCATCGAGCCGTTCGGGGCCGCTCTCCTGCACATGCCGCGCGCCCTCCAGCGCTTCGCCCAGGCTGGCCGAGGGCGCGATGCGGGCGGCCACCGCCGGCGCCGCCTCGCGCAGCAGCCCGGCCTTCGCGAGGTCCTCGAGCCGTTCTGCGATCATCGCTTGCGCCTCGCCCAGCGCCCGCGGTTCGGGATCCCACAGCCGGACGCGATGGCCGGCGCGCGCGAACACGATGGCCCAGGCGCGGCCGATCAAGCCGGCGCCGATGACGGCAATGCTCTGCATGGCACCCTCCCTCGGGGCCTCGCGGCGGGCCCCCGTTTGCTCCATCCTAAGCTGCGCAGAGACAGGCGTGGCAGGGCGATGGGCCTTGGGGAACAGCAGCAGAGCAGGCAGAGCGCCGGCCCGCCGGAGGCTGCGCAGGCCATGTCCCGGCGGCCGCTCTGGCCGGGGCTGCCCGCGCCCTGGCGGCAGCTGGCCGGCCTCGCGCTGCTCGCCCTTTGCCTGTGGCTGCCGGCCTTCCTCGGGCTGTTCCTGCGATGACGCCACCGGGCGGCACTTGGCGGCCGGGCGCCTGGTGCGGCCTGCTGCCCTTGGCCATGGCCTGGCCCCTGGCCTTCGAACTGCCGCTGTCCATCCTGCTTGGCAGCAGCCGGGGCCTGCTGGGTGCGCTGGCCGGACTCGTCCTCCTCGCTCTGGCAGCACAGCGGATCTGGCGCGGCCGCTACGGGGATCGGCATCGCGCCGCGGTGCTGGTCGGCGTTGCTGCGGGGCTGATCGGCGCGCTCTGTGCCGGCATATTCGCCCCGATCGCGGCAGTCTTCGGCCTCGGCGCCTATGCGGGCGCGCGGCTGCTCTTCGATGATGTGCCGGAAGCTGTCCCGCCCCCGGGCCCCGCCCGGGCGGATGCGCCATCACCCCCGCCCTCTGCCCCCTTCGAGGAGGCGGCAGCGCGCCTGTTGCGCATCCGCACCCAAGCCCCGTCGCTGCCGCTTGCGGGGGCGCTCATCTCCGCTGCCGATGCGCTAGAGGCCCTGCGCCTAGATCTTCTCCCGCGGCAAGATCCGCCGCCCGAGGCGCGGCGCTTCCTGCTGACCAGCCTGGAGGGGCTCGAGCGGATTCAGGCCCGGCTCGCCGCCGGGGCGGAGCCGCCGGCCAGCCTCCCCCCGCTGCTCGCCGAGATGGCCGCTACCGCCCATGCCTGGCGCGAAAGGCTGCGCCGGCTGGAGACCGAGGCGCTCGACATCCACATCAAGGTGCTCTCCGATCGGCTGCGCGAGAGGCGACCATGAGCGATTCCCCGAACTCCCCGCCGCCCGAGTCACTGCCCGATGGCGCGCGGCAGGCGGCGATCGCCGCCCTGGCGGCCGAGATCGACCTCGCGGATTCGACGACCATCCTGCGCTTCGGTGCCGCCATCCAGGCCCGCGCGCAGGAGGCGGCGGATGCCATGCTGGAGGGGGCGCGGAGCAGCGAGGCGGGCGAGGCGGGCCGGTCGCTCTCGGCCATGCTCGAGGCGCTGCGCGGCTTCGACGTCACCCGCGCCGGTGACAGGCCGGGCCTGCTCTCCCGACTCTTTCGCCGTGCGCGCGGAGAGGTGCAGGGCATCCTCAGCCGCTATGAGACGCTGCGCGGACAGATCGAGGCGATCGGCGATCGGCTCGATGCCCATCGCACCCGTCTGCTTGAGGATGTGGAGCGTCTGGATCGCCTCTATGAGGCCACGCTCGAGTGGTTCCATGCGCTGACCGACCATATCGCCGCGGGCGAGCTCGCGCTGGCGCGCTTCGAGGCGGAGAAGCTGCCAATCCTGGTGGCGGCGGCTGAGGATCCGGCCGATCCCCTGGCGCCGCAGCGCCTGCGCGATGCGCGAGCGGCGCGCGACGAGCTCGAACGGCGGATCCATGACCTGAAGCTGACGCGGCAGGTGGCGATGCAGGCCCTGCCGGCGATCCGCCTGATCCAGGAGAACAACAAGGCTCTCGCCGCGCGCATCCACTCGGTGCTTGCCAACACCGTGCCGCTGTGGCGGCAGCAGCTGGCCCAGGCGCTGGCCATCCAGCGCATGCGCGAGGCCGGGCAGGCGGTGAAGGCGGCGACCGACCTGACCGGCGAGCTGTTGACCGCCAATGCCGAGACGCTGCGCCGCGGCAGTGCCGAGGCACGCACCGAGCTGGAGCGCGGGGCGGTGGATCTGGCCGCGGTGCAGCGCGCCCATGCCGCGCTGATCGGCACCATCGAGGACTCCTTGCGCATCGCCGAGCAGAGCCGCAGCCGACGGCTCCAGGCGGCGGAGGCGCTCTCGGCCTGCGAGGCGGAGATCCGCCGCGCGCTGACCGCCGCCAGGGCGCAGGAGAGAGCACCGGGCCGGGCCTGAACGGGCGCGCTGGCGCCGTCCGCCCGCAGCCCGGCTCAGCGCCGGAAGATGACGATGCGCACTCCGCTGCGGCCCTCGGGGCCCGGCCGACGGCCGCGCCACCACAAGATCGCGCCGGCGATGAGCGCCGCGCCAAAGAGCACGGGCAGAAGCAGCGCAAGGGCCATCACCGACAGGGCCGCCAGGGTGAGGAGCAGCGCGATCCCGCCGACCAGCAGCGCCCAGCGCAGCGCCACCGCCATCACCCGATCGAGCCGGGAGGGTGGCGGCGGGCCTCGGAACTCGCCCTCCGGCGTCATGTCGAGGATCGGGCGGCGCTGCTCCATAAGGCTCATGTGCTCCTGCCCAGGGCGGAGTTCAAGCCATTCCTCCTTCGCAGCCACTGGCCACGGCCCGGGCGGCGCAGTCGGGCAAGGCCCCTTGCCTCCGCGCCTGCTGCGGCGGCCTGATCCTTGCCCGGGGCAGCGGGGCCTGCCGCCGCGCGCGTGCGCTCACCGCGGCGGAGGTGGCGGTCGGTGGTCGATGGCCGCCGTCTCGCCCGGCTGTGCGCCTTGGCCTCGGGCAGGCGGTACGGGCCCTGGCCCGAGGCACGCCTTCCGCCGGCACGGCCAAGCGAGGCGGCCGGTCGGCGAGCCGTCGGTCAGCCTTCCCCTGCTGCCCGATCCGGCGCGGCGCTGCGCGCGGCGGAGGCCCAGAGGGCAGGATCGGCGAGCAGCTGCGCCAGCTCCTGCGCGATGGCATCGAGCAGCGCGGCCCCCTTGGCCGCGCTCGCCCGCCGCGCATCGCCGATGACGCCGCTGCGCGTGATCGCAGCGAAGCTGCGCTTGACATGCAGGCCGGGCGGCTGGCCGGGCAGGCGGCTCGAGGCCGGGCCTACCGCCTCGGGCAGCTTCTCCTGCCGCACCGAGGCGGGAGAGAGATGCAGCATCAGGCTCGTCTCGGCCTCGCAGGCGTGCATCAGCATCGGCTGGTCCTCGAGCAGGGGGGCGATGGCGCCCGGCACGATGTGCCAGTAGGTGCCCCCCATGCAGGCGAGGCCGGTATCGCGCCCGATCTCATTGACCGCGATCCCGATCGCCTCGGCATTGCCGCCATGGGCGTTGAGCAGGAAGAGGCGCTTGAAACCGGCGCGGGCGACGCTCGCGCCGATCCCCTTGAGCAGGGCGTGGAAGCTCGGCTGGTCAAGAGTGATCGTGCCACCGAAGGCCATGTGATGTTCGGCCAGCCCGTGCCAGACGACGGGCAGCACCACCACCGGCTGTCCGGCCGCGTGCAGGCGCTCGGCCACGGCTTCGGCCACCGCGGCGCCGAGCACCATATCGGTCCCGGTGGCCAGATGCGGGCCATGCTGTTCGAGGCTCGCCACCGGCAGGATCACGATCGCATCCCGGGCTGCGGCCTCGCGCAGTTCCGGGGCGGTCATGCGCATCCAGAGCAGTTCCGTCATGGCCTGCATCCTGCCCCGGCTGATGCGCTGCGGGAAGCCGTGGCGGCGGGCTTGTGCCTCAGAACCGGTAGCGCACCGCGGCCGAGACCACGAAGGGGTTGAGATCGGCCCGCCCGCCGAGCGCCCCGCCATTGATGCCAAGGCGCGGCTGCATCTGGATCCATTTCAGGTCGAGATTGGCGAGCCAATTCGGCGTGATCTCGTAGTCAAGGCCCAGATTGGCCGCGACACCGAAGGAGGTGCCGACGCGCACCCGCGTCACCGGCGCGCTGTAGGGGCCGGAATGGCCGTAGAAGAAGCTGGTGTTGAACCCCACACCGAGATAGGGCGACAGCCGCGCCTGCGGCAGCGGGTGAAACTGCAGCGTGAGCGTAGGCGGCAAGGCCCAGACGCTGCCGGCATTGAGCGTGCCGAGGGCGGAGTTGCGCACCTGCAGCGTGTGATAGGTGGTGGAGGCGATCAGGTTGGCCGAGAGCTGGGGTGTGAGGAAGTAGGTCACATCGGCCAGCGGGAAGCCCGAGGCGCTGGCGCGCGGATGGCCGCCCAGCAGATCGACCCGACCGCTGCCGTTGGTCGGAATCACCCCGACCGCGCCCAGCCCCAGCACCAGATCGCCCGCACGCTTGCCGCGCGCCTCCTCTGCTTGCGCTGGCCCGCCTGCCAGCATCAGCGCCCCCATCCCGGCGGCGATCGCAGCCTTGCCTCTCCGACTCATCGGTCCTCGACCTTTCTGCCTGCGGGTGGCGGGTTCGGCCCGCTCACCTTCTCCTCCGCCTGCGCTGTGGCGCGGCGGCAGACTGCCGGATAGGCCGCGGGGGAAGGGGGCGTCCTTGCGCTGGGTCAATGTTCCGGGCCCGGGCCGGGCTGCACCGCGGCCTCGGCGAGGGGCGCATCAGCCGTGGCCCTGGGCCTGGCGCCTGGCCTGCGTCGCGCCATCCGACCCGCCCCGGGCTGCGGAAGGTGCCGTCTTCCGCCGCCCTGCGCCGCGGCCGGCCTGCTTGACCCTGCCGCGCGCCGGCCGCAAGGATCACGCCCGCCCAACAGGCCGGATGGCGCGCGCATGATCCTGCTGATCGACAACTACGACAGCTTCACCTTCAACCTCTACCACTACCTGGGCGACCTCGACGTGGCGGTGGAGGTGCGGCGCAACGATGCGCTGTCGGTGCAGGATGTCTTCGCCATGCGGCCGGAGGCGGTGCTGCTCTCTCCCGGGCCCTGCACGCCCAACGAGGCCGGCATCTGCCTGCCCTTGATCGCCGCTGCGGCCGAGGCCGGGCTGCCGCTGATGGGCGTTTGCCTTGGCCATCAGGCGATCGGGCAGGCTTTCGGTGGGCGCGTCATCCGCGCTCCCGAGCCGGTGCACGGCAAGGTGTGGGAGGTGACGCACGACGGCAGCGGGATCTTCGCCGGCATTCCCTCGCCGCTGCGCGCAACCCGCTATCACTCCCTGATCGTGGAGGCGGAGAGCTTGCCCGCCTGCCTGCGTGCCACCGCGCACACCGCTGATGGGCTGATCATGGGCCTTGCGCACCGGGAGAAGCCGATCTGGGGCGTGCAGTTCCACCCGGAGAGCATCGCCTCCGAACACGGGCATGCGATCCTGTCCAACTTCTGCCGGCTGGCGCGCGCGCAGGTGGCGGCATGAACAGCCTCAAGCCCGTGCTGGCGCGGC
>JANWYF010000230.1 GCA_025057055.1 Rhodovarius sp.
GCTGCGTTCCGAGTTCCTGTTCATGAACCGCGACAGCCTGCCCGACGAGGAAGCGCAGTTCGAGGCCTACCGCAGCATCGTCGAGGCGATGGCGGGCGATCCGGTGACGATCCGGGTCCTCGACTGGGGGGGAGAGAAGGATATGCAGGCCCTGGCCGAGGGGCTGCCGACCGGCCACGGGCCCAACCCGGCGCTCGGCCTGCGCGGGATCAGGCTGCTGCTCAAGCGCCCGGAACTGCTGGAGGAGCAGTTCGCCGCGATCCTCCGGGTGGCAAGCCGCGGCCAGGTGCGGGTGATGCTGCCGATGGTCACCATCCCCGAGGAGGTGCGCAGCGCGCGCGAGATCTACGAACGGGTGGCCCGCCGCCTGCGCCGCCGGGGCGAGAGCATTCCCGACAAGCTGCCCCCCCTGGGGGCGATGATCGAAACCCCGGGTGCCGCGCTGGCCGCCGATGCCATCGCGCTGGAGGCCGATTTCTTCGCCATCGGCACCAATGACCTGGCCATGTACACCCTGGCGGTGGATCGGGCCGAGGTCGACCTCGCCCACCTCTATGATCCGTTGCATCCGGCGGTGCTGCGGCTGGTGCAGTTCGCGACCGAGGCCGCGCTGCGTCTCAGAATGCCGGTCTCGATCTGCGGGGAGATGGGGGGCAACCCCCATCTGGTGCCGCTCATCCTGGGTCTTGGCATCCGCAGCCTGTCCATGTCGGCGGCTGCCATCCCGCGGGTCAAGCAGGCGGTCCGCGCCCTCAACATCGACGACTGCGCGCGGCTGGCCCGGCGCGTGATGGAACAGTCCGACCCGCAGCGGATCCGCGAACTGGTCTATGGCTTCGCGCCGTCGCGGCCCTAGCGGCAGACGAGGGGCACCGGCTGTGGGCCCATTTCCGCCGGGCGCGATCCTGCGCTAAGGGCTGCGCCAGTCCAGACCCCGGGGTTGATGAGCGTGACCACCAGCAACGACATCCGTGCGACTTTCCTCAACTTCTTCGCCCGCCGCGGGCATGAGGTCGTCGATTCCTCGCCGCTGGTCCCGCGCAATGACCCCACGCTGATGTTCACCAACAGCGGGATGGTCCAGTTCAAGAATGTCTTCACCGGGCTGGAGCAGCGCCCCTACCGCCGGGCCACCACGGCGCAGAAATGCGTGCGGGCGGGCGGCAAGCACAATGACCTCGACAACGTGGGCTATACGGCACGGCATCACACCTTCTTTGAGATGCTGGGCAATTTCTCCTTCGGAGATTACTTCAAGGAGGAGGCGATCGCCTACGCCTGGGAGCTGGTCACCCGCGATTTCGCCCTGCCCAAGGACCGGCTGCTCGTGACCGTCCATGCCACCGATGAGGAGGCGGCGGGGCTGTGGCGGCGCATCGCCGGCCTGCCCGAGGAGCGGATCATCCGCATCCCGACCGACGACAATTTCTGGCGCATGGGCGAGACCGGCCCCTGCGGCCCCTGCAGCGAAATCTTCTACGACCACGGCGAGGCGATCCCGGGCGGCCCGCCGGGGAGTGCGGAGGCCGACGGCGATCGCTTCGTCGAGATCTGGAACCTCGTCTTCATGCAGTATCTCGAACAGCCGGCGGGCACGCGCCAGCCGCTGCCGCGGCCCTCGATCGATACCGGCATGGGGCTCGAGCGCTTCGCCGCCATCCTGCAGGGCAAGCACGACAACTATGACACCGACACGCTGCGCGCGCTGATCCTCGCCTCGGCCGAGGCGACCGGCACCGATCCCGACGGGCCGCACCGCATCAGCCATCGCGTGGTGGCCGATCACTTGCGCGCCGGGGCCTTCCTGATCGCCGACGGGGTGCTGCCGGCCAATGAGGGGCGCGGCTATGTGCTGCGCCGCATCCTGCGCCGGGCCATGCGCCATGCCCATCTGATGGGGGCCGAGGAGCCGCTGCTCTACCGCCTCTTCCCCGCGCTGGAGCGGCAGATGGGCGCGGCCTATCCGGAACTGCACCGGGCTGCGCCGCTGATCGTCGAGACCTTGCGGCTCGAGGAGCAGCGCTTCCGCGGCCTGCTGGAGCGCGGCCTGCACCT
>JANWYF010000002.1 GCA_025057055.1 Rhodovarius sp.
GTGGCCGAGCCGATCTGCCGCATTGTCGAGGCGGGGGAAGCCGATGCCTATATCATCGGCTGCGTGAGCGACCCCGGGCTGGAGGCGGCGCGCTCCCTCACCCGCCGCCCGGTCTTCGGCATGCTGCGCAGCGCGATCGCCGCCGCCCTGGCGCGGGCCGAGAATATGGGCATCATCGGCTTTACGGAGGCAAGCCGGGAACGGCACGACCGGATCCTCGCCGCCCTCGGGGTGGAACGGCGCCTGGCCGCCTGGATCGCGCTCAACCTGGAGATGGAGGTGCTGACCGACCCGGTGGCGCCGCGCGCACGCATCCGGGAGGTGGCCAAGCGCCTGGCCGAACAGGGGGCGCGCAGCATCATCCTGGGCTGCGCCGGCATGGCCAAGCACCGCGCCGCGGCCGAGGATGCGGCCGGCGTGCCGGTGATCGAACCGGCCCAGGCAGCGGTGGCGCAAGCGATTGCGGCCGTGATCGCAGCGCGCGAGATGGCCGCTGTGCCCCGCGCGGCGGAATAGCGGGATCCACCCCACGGCTGGCCACGGCAGAGGAGCGCCCCCCGCCCCCGGCTCGAGATTGGCGGGGCCCTCTCTGCCGCGACTGCGCACCCCCCTGCGGAAGGGCAGCGGGCGGGCCAAGGTCATCCCCAGACGAGGGCATCCAGGCCGGCGATGCCACCGGCCGGTTTCCAGGGGCGCGCGAAGCGGTCTAGAAGGCAGCGGGGGGCACAAAGGGGCCCCCGGCCGGACCGCTGCGGGAGACGGGAGAGAGGAAAGCAGCCATGCCGCTGGGCGCGCTGTCCATCGCCTGGGCCAGCGTCGGTGTGGCCTGCCTGGTGCTGGCGCTGAAATCGGCCGCCTGGTGGCTGACCGACAGCGTCGCGCTCTTCGCCGATGCGCTGGAGTCGGTGGTCAATGTCGCCGCCGCGGGGGCGGCCCTGATCGCCATCCGCTATGCCGCCATGCCGGCGGATCACAACCACCCCTATGGCCACCACAAGGCGGAATACATCTCGGCCGTGCTCGAGGGGGCGCTGATCCTGGCCGCCGCCTTCCTCATCCTGCAGGAGGCCTGGCAGGCCTTCCTCGAACCCCGGCCCTGGGCCCTCTCGCCGCTGGCGGCCGCCGTCGCCCTGGCTGCGAGCGCGATCAACGCGGCCTGGTGCTGGTACCTCTTCCGCGCGGGGCGGCGGCTGCGCTCCCCCGCACTGCTCGCCGATGCGCGGCATCTGCTGGCCGATGTCGTCTCCTCCCTCGGGGTGCTCGCGGGCATCGCCGCGGCTGCGGCCACCGGCACCCCCTGGCTCGATCCGGTGCTGGCGGCGGCCACCGCGGGCAATGTGCTGTGGTCGGGGCTGAGGCTCGTGCGCGCCTCCCTCGCCGGCTTGATGGACGAGGCCCCGGCACCGGAGGTGCTGGCGCGGATCAAGGCCATCGTCGGCCGCAATGCCGCCGGCGCGCTGGAGGCGCATGACCTGCGCATGCGCCAAGCCGGGCGGCGCAGCTTCCTCGAGTTCCACCTGGTGGTCCCGGCGGCGATGAGCGTGGCCGATGCGCATGACATCTGCGACCGGATCGAGGCCGCGCTGCGCGCCGAACTCGGCGAGGCGGTGATCACCATCCACGTCGAGCCCGAGGGCAAGGCCAAGCACAGCGGGGTCTTGGTGCTGTGACCGCGGCGCCGCCGACGGCGCGCTGCGCTGTCTCGGCGGAAGGGGGCGCCCTGCCATGTGCCCTGGCAGGGTCGGTCCTGCTGCATGCGCTCGTCCTGCTCGGTCTGCTCGCCTCGCCGCGCGAGCTGCCGCCCGCGCCCGCGGAGCAGGGGATCGCCCTGCTCTGGGCACAGCCGGGGGCCGGGGGCCGCGCGGGCGAGATCGGGCAGGGGCCAGCGCCCGCCCCTGAATGGCCGCCCGCCGCGGCCGATCAGCCCGCTCCGCCGGCCGCCCCCGAATCTGTGCCGCCCCCTCCGCCCCTCCGCGCGAGCCCGGCGCTCCCGGTCTTGCCCGGGGCCTCCGCCACGCCGGCGGAGGCTCCTGCCCCCCTCCCTGCGCCGCCGGCGCCCCCCGCAGCGCCGATCATG
>JANWYF010000006.1 GCA_025057055.1 Rhodovarius sp.
GTCTGGGGTGGCGGTGGTCAGGGCCAGGGCATGCAGCGCCCCGCCCATGCGGCCCTGCAGCGCGGCATAGACCAGCTGGTGCTGCTTGACGCGCGGCAGACCGCGGAAGGCTTCGCTGACCACATGGGCGGCGTAGTGGTCGCCATCGCCCGCCAGGTCGCGGATCGTCACCTTGGCATCGGGCAGGGCGGCCTTGATGAAGGCCTCGATCTCCTCCGGTCGCATCGGCACGGCGTCAGCACCCCTTCCCGTTCGGCACCGGGCCGGCCAGCCGACCGGCCGCAGCGACCCCCGGCGTCCTTACCGTCATGGTCATGCTCACAGCCCCTCCATCATCGCAGGCAGCGTCGCCTCATGCGCGGCCGAGAGCTCCTGCACCGATATAGGACCGTGCCGGTCCAGTATCAAGTCCGCCCCACCTGAACGGCCGAGCAGCATCGCCGGCACCCCGGCCGCGGCCGCCGCGGCAAGCAGCGCCGCCCCGTCGGCCACCGCGAGCAGATAGCGCCCCTGATCTTCCCCGAACCAGAAGGCGTGATCGCCCTCCACCGTGATCCGCGCCCCCACCCCGCCTGCCATGCACATCTCGGCCAAGGCCACCAGCACCCCGCCGTCGGAGACATCGTGGCAAGCCGCCACCTCGCCCGCGAGGATCCGCGCGCGCACGAAATCGCCATGGCGCCGCTCCGCCGCCAGATCGACCGGCGGCGGCGGCCCCGCTTCCTGTCCCAGGATCTCGCGCAGCCAGAGCGACTGGCCGAGATGGCCCTCGGTGCGCCCGATCAGCACAATGTCGCAGTCGGGGGGCAGCGCGATGCCCACCGCCTTCGCCGCATCCTCGATCACCCCGACCCCGCCGATCGCAGGGGTGGGCAGGATCGGCCGGCCGTCAGTCTCGTTGTAGAGCGAGACATTGCCCGAGACGACCGGGAAATCGAGCGCGCGGCAGGCGCGGGCCATGCCGCGCAGGGCGCCGACGAGCTGGCCCATGATGCGCGGCTTCTCCGGGTTGCCGAAATTGAGGTTGTCGGTGATGGCAAGCGGCGTGGCGCCGGTGGCGGTGATGTTGCGCCAGGCCTCGGCCACCGCCTGGGCCCCGCCCGTCTCGGGATCAGCCAGGCAATAGCGCGGCGTGCAGTCGGTGGTCATCGCCAGCGCCCGGCGCGAGCCCGGCACCCGCACCACCGCCGCATCCGCCTGCCCCGGCCGCCGGCAGGTCTGCCCACCCACCTGGGCGTCGTACTGATCCCAGATCCAGCGCCGCGAGCAGAGATCAGGACAGGCGACCAGCCGCCGCAGGGCCGGGATGATGCCGACCGGATCGGCCAGCGGGCCGACCGGCGCGGGGGGTGGCGTCTCCTCGACCGGGCGGCGGTAGAGCGGCGCCTCCGACTGCAGCGGGGCGAGCGGGATATCGGCCTCCAGCCGGCCGCGGTGGCGGATCACGATCCGCCCCGTATCGGTCAGCCGCCCGATCACCGCGACCTCGAGCTCCCACTTGCGGAAGATCGCCTCGGCCGCCGCCTCCCGCCCGGGCTTGAGCACCATGAGCATGCGCTCCTGGCTCTCGGAGAGCATCATCTCGTAGGCGCTCATGCCCTCCTCGCGGCAGGGCACGGCGTCGAGGTCGAGCTCGATGCCAAGGCCGCCGCGCCCGGCCATTTCGACCGAGGAGCTGGTCAGCCCCGCCGCCCCCATATCCTGGATGGCGACGATCGCATCGGTGGCCATCAGCTCCAGGCAGGCTTCGAGCAGCAGCTTCTCGGCGAAGGGATCGCCGATCTGCACGGTCGGGCGCTTCTCCTCGGCCGCGGCGTCGAACTCGGCCGAGGACATGGTGGCGCCATGAATGCCATCGCGCCCCGTCCGGCTGCCGACATAGACGACCGGATTGCCCACCCCGCTCGCCCGGGCCGTGAAGATGCGATCGGCCGGGGCGATGCCCACCGTCATCGCATTGACCAGCGGATTGCCGTTGTAGGCCGGGTGGAAATTGACCTCCCCCCCGACCGTGGGCACGCCCACGCAGTTGCCGTAATCGCCAATGCCGCGCACGACGCCATCGAGGATTCGCCGGGTGCGCGGCAGGGCCGGATCGCCGAAGCGCAGGGCGTTGAGATTGGCGATCGGCCGCGCCCCCATGGTGAAGACATCGCGCAGGATGCCCCCCACCCCGGTCGCCGCGCCGTGATAGGGCTCGATGAAGGAGGGGTGGTTGTGGCTCTCCATCTTGAAGACGGCGGCCAGGCCCTCCCCGATGGCGACCACCCCGGCATTCTCGCCCGGGCCCTGGATCACCCAGGGCGCCTCGGTCGGCAGTTCGCGCAGCCAGATGCGGCTCGACTTGTAGGAGCAGTGCTCGCTCCACATCGCCGAGAAGATGCCGAGCTCCGTCAGGCTCGGCAGCCGGCCGAGGATGGCGAGGACGCGCTCATACTCCTCGGGCTTGAGGCCGAATTCCGCGGCGAGCCGTTCGGCCTCGGCGGCGGAGAGCAGTCTATCGGGTGTCGCCATGGCCCTCTCTTCCGCCCGGGCGCCCGCCCTGTCGAGGGGGGGCGGATGCAGGCGGGCCATGCCCTGCCCGGGCCGGGGTCCGCTCAGCGCCCCGGCAGCAGGCCGTGCGGCCGGTAGAGCAGCACGAGCTGCAGGGCGCAGCCGATCAGGAACAGCCGCACATAGGCCGCGCGCGTGGCCATCTCTCCGGGCAGCTGGGCAGCCAGCCAGTCGGAGGCCGCCCAGAGCGCCCAGACCAGCAGCGCGCCCAGGATGGCGCCCCGGTTGTTGCCCGACCCGCCGGCGATCAGCATGACCCAGACGAGCACGGTGGTGGCCACCGGATCGAGCGCATCGGGGGCCATGAACTTGAAGAAATGCGCCAGCATCGCGCCGGCCAGCCCCATGCAGGCCGCCCCCAGCACGAAGGCCTGCAGCCTGAGCCGCCCCGGATTCTTGCCGGCGGCCTTGGCGGCCTCCTCATCGTCGCGCACGGCGCGCAGGCTGCGGCCGAAGGGGCTCTCCAGCGTGGCCTGGGCCATGGCGTAGAGCCCGGCCACCACGGCTGCAACGAGCAGCAGATAGGCCACCTGCCCGACCGGCTGGCCCAGCGCCTCGAAGGGGCGGGGGATGGCCGGCACGCCGAGCGGCCCGCCAGTCAGCCAATCCTCGTTGCGGACGAACAGCCGCACGATTTCGGCGATGCCGATCGTCGCGATCGCCAGGTAGTCGGCACGCAGGCGCAGCGCGATCGCGCCGATGGGCAGTGCGAGCAGCGCCCCGGCCAGGGCAGCCAGCGGCCAGGCCAGCCACCAGGGCCAGCCGAAGCCGCCCAGATGCTGGGGCGAGGGCGGCGCGGTCAGCAGCGCCGAGGTGTAGGCACCGGCGGCGATGAAGCCGAGCAGGCCGAAATTCATCACCCCCGTCATGCCCCATTGCAGGTTGAGGCCGAGGGACAGGGCGGCATAGACCCCCGCCAGGGTGAGCAGGGTGGCAAGGTAGAGCAGCACCGGTTCCATCAGCCCATCCCCCGGAACAGGCCCTGCGGGCGCAAGAGCAGGACGAGCAGCAGCACGAAGAAGGCGACCGCCGTCTTGTAGGAGGGATCGAGCAGCGGGACCCCGCCGAGCACGGGATAGGAGGACAGCTCCTCGGCCAGGCCCAGGATGAGCCCGCCCAGCGCCGCCCCCCAGGGCCGCCCGATGCCGCCCAGGATGGCGGCGGCAAAGGCCGCGAGCAGGATGTTGAAGCCCATCATGGGCGTGAGTTCGGTATCGACCGCGAGGAAGACCCCGGCCACCGCCGCGAGGGCGGCCGCCACCGCCCAGGTGAGCAGAATGACGCGCCCGACCGGCACCCCCGTCACCCGCGCAAGCTCCGGATCGTCGGCCATGGCGCGCATGGCCCGCCCGGCCCGGGTATGGGCCAGCAGGAGGTGCAGCAGCGCCGCACAGACGATCGCGCCGCCCAGGATCACCAGGTGGCGCTGCTGAATGCGCAGGCCCTCCCACAGCAGCGGCGGGGTGAAGCCGCGCGCGTAGCTCTCCGGCGTCGGCCCCCAGAAGAGGTAGATCAGGGCCCGGATCATCAGGGCCACGCCGAAGGAGGAGATGAGCAGCACCGCCGGCGCGCTG
>JANWYF010000007.1 GCA_025057055.1 Rhodovarius sp.
TTCATCACCAGCAAGGAGACCGCCGTCTCCCGCCTCTGAGCCGGCAGGGCCTTAGGCGCTGCGGCGCGGGTTCGGGATGAAGCGGCCCGGCGCGGCGCCGGTCAGCTCGCCTCCGGAATAGACCTCGACGCCATTGGTCCAGACGCGCTCGATGCCCAAGGCAGGCGCGGTCGGATCATCGTAGGTTGCGCGGTCGATCACCCGCGCCGGGTCGAACAGCACGAGGTCGGCGAAGGCGCCGGGGCGGATCACGCCGCGGTCGGGAATGCCGAAGACCTGGGCCGTGCGCCCGGTCATCTTGTGGACCGCCGTCTCCAGGCTGAACAGCCCGACCTCGCGCACATAGTGGCCGAGCACGCGCGGGAAGGTGCCCCACAGCCGCGGATGAGGCTTGGCATCGTGCGGGATGCCGTCGCTGCCGATCATGCTGCGCGGATGGGCCATGATGCGGCGCACATCGGCCTCATCCATCTGGAAGTAGATGGCCCCGGCGGGCAGCAGCTTCTCGGCGGCAGCGCGGCGGGTCATGCCCCACTCGCGTGCGATGTCGTCGAGATCGCGACCCGCCTGTTCCGGGTGCGGCACTGACCAGGTGATCCGCACCGGCACATCCTGGCGCAGCCGTTCAGGCAGCAGCACGGTCGAACCGGCGGGATAGGGATAGACATCGAAGGCGACGGGCTGGTCCTGGCCCAGCCGGTCGATCAGCGCGAGCGTCTCGCGCGAGCGGCCGAAATTCTCCGGCATCGCGCATTTGTGGTGGGAGATGATGACCTCCACCGGCCTGGCCTCGCCACCGATCTCGCGGCCGATCCGCAGCGCCTCGCGGATGGAATCGAGCACGCCATCGGCCTCGTCGCGCATGTGGGTCATGTAGATCCCGCCCACCTCGCGCAGCGCCTCGCCCACCGCGATTACCTCCTCGGTTGGGGCCTGGGCGTTGGGCGGATAGTAGAGTCCGGTGGTGAAGCCCGCCGCGCCTTGTTCCAGCGCCTCGCGCAGGCGCGCCTGCATGGCCGCGATCTCGCGGTCATTGGCCGGCCGGTATACGTCGCCCGCCATCGCCTCCATCCGCAGCGACATATGCCCGCAGAAGGCCAGCGTGTTGACGTTGCTCGGCCGCTTCGCCAGCGCCTCGGCATATTCGGCGAAGCTGCCCAGGCGATACCAGCTCTCATCGCCCAGCAGGTCGAGCGGCGGGGGCGGGCGGCGCGCGAGCCGCAGCGGGGCGAGCGAGATGCCGCAATTGCCCACGACCACCGTGGTCACCCCCTGGCTGACCTTGCAGCGCTGGCATTCCGGCCCGCACAGCACGGCCCGGTCGTCATGCGTGTGCGCGTCGATGAAGCCGGGGGCGAGAGCGAGGCCGCCGGCCAGCACTTCCTGCTCTCCGACGGCGGCGGAGAGGTCGCCCACCGCCCGGATCCGGTCCCCCTCCACCGCGACATCGCCGCGGAAACGTGGTGCGCCGGTGCCGTCGATGATGGTGGCGTCGCGGATGATCAGGTCGCAGCGGAAGGGCATCGGGGTCCTCCGGTCCTGCTTGAGATTGCCGGGCCGAGCCTATCAGCCGCGCCGGCTCCCGCCAGCCCCGGCCCCGACCGGATCGGCTTCGCCGGCGCGGTGGCGGCGATAGAGCCACAGCCCGAGCCCCAGGGAGGCGGCGAAGAGCAGGGCAGAGAGCCCGATCTGCCAGGCGCCGTCGACCCTTACCCCCTTGCCGAGGAGGGCGAAGACCACCGTCTGCGGCAGATAGCCGATGGCCGAGGCAGCGAGGAAAGGCAACAGCGGGATCGCAGCCATCCCGGCCAGCAGATTGAGCAGCAGGTTGCTGCCCACCGGCAGCAGGCGCAGCGCGAGCACGGCCCCGAAGGGCGTCTGGCGCAGGGTTGCGACCAGCGGGCGCAGCCGGGGGCCGAAGCGGCCGCGCAGCCGGCGTTCGGCCCAGGCCCGCCCGACCAGCCGCGCCCAGAGATAGGCCAGCGCGCAGCCGGCCAGCTGGGCGGCCAGCGCATGGATGCTGCCCAGCACCGCCCCGAAGGCATAACCGCCGAGGAAGGCGATGCTCTGCCGCGGCAGCCCGGCTGCGGTGGCCGCCGCCCCCGCCAGCAGGAAGAGAAGCTGGGCCCTGGCCGCGCCCTCGCCGCGCAGGTGCCGGTCGACCCATTCCGTGCCCGGCGCGGCGCCGAGGGCGCGCAGCAAGAGCCCGGCCGCGGCCAGCCCGGCCGCCAGCAGCAGCGCCTTGCCGATGCTGCGCCAGGGCCCGTTCACTCGATCTCCGGCCGCTGCCAGCGGCGCTGCAGCCAGGCCACGCCGATCAGGTCCAGGAAGGCGACCGCCAGCCGATCGAGCGTGCCGTAATTAGACCGCCCGCGCAGCCGCGGCCGGTGCGCGACCGGCAGGCTGATCACGCGCCCGCCCTGGCGCAGCACCAGGGCCGGCAGATAGCGGTGCATGTGGTCGAAATGCGGGAGTTCGAGGAAGAGCGCGCGCGGGAAGACCTTGAGCCCGCAGCCGGAATCGGGGGTGGCATCGCGCAGCAGCCAGGCGCGGATGCGGTTGGCGATGCGGCTGGTCAGCCGCTTGGTCAGGCTGTCCTGGCGGCGGATGCGATGACCGGCGATCATCACCGCCTCGCCGTGCGCGGCGGCCTCGGCCTGGGCGGCGGCGAGCAGGCGCGGGATGTCGGCCGGGTCATTCTGCCCATCCCCGTCCAGCGTCGCGATCCAGCGTCCGCGCGCCGCCTTCACCCCCGTGATGATGGCCGCCGATTGCCCATAGCTGCGGCGGTGGCGCAGGCTGCGCACGCCGGCCGCCGCCAGTTCGGCCGGGGTGGCGTCGGTGCTGCCGTCATCGACGTAGATGATCTCATGCGGGATGCCGGCCAGGGCGGCGCGGATTTCGGCCACCAGCGGGGCGATGTTGGGGGCCTCGTTGCGCACCGGCACCACGACCGAGAGTAGCGGCTCTGCCTCCATCAGGGCCGGCTAGCACCGCGAAGCCCGCCCCACAATCGGGCCGGGCGGCATCCGCACCGCCGCCTCCGCCCCCTGCGCGCGGCCGGCTGCGGCGCTATATTGGCAGCATCATGCCTTTTGATGCCAGCAGCACCACCCTGGCCCCGGCCGAACGGGGCGATCGCACCGCCACGCGCGCCATCGCCTTCTGGCTGCTTGCCGTGGCGGGGATGATCTGGGCCATGGTGGCGCTCGGCGGGGCGACGCGGCTGACCGGGTCGGGCCTGTCGATCATGGAATGGGCGCCGATCAGCGGCATCCTGCCGCCGATGAGCGAGGCCGAATGGCAGCGCCTGTATGACCTCTACCGCACCATCCCCCAATATCAGCTGGTCAATGCCGGCTTCGGGATGGAGGGCTTCCGCCGCATCTTCTGGCTGGAATGGCTGCATCGGTTGTGGGGGCGGCTGATCGGGCTTGCCTATCTGCTCCCGTTCCTGTGGTTCTGGATCCGCGGGCAGATCCCCCGCCCGCTGCTGCCGCGCCTGTTGCTGCTCTTCTTGCTCGGCGGCCTGCAGGGGGTGATCGGGTGGTTCATGGTCGCCTCGGGCTTCGAGGAGGGGCGGACGGAAGTCTCCCCCTATCGGCTGGTGCTGCATCTGGGCATGGCTTTTCTGCTCTACGGCCTGGTGCTGTGGACCGCGCTCGACTTGCTGCGGCCGACCCTGCCCGCCGCTGCCGGCCCGGCCGAGGCGCGGCTGCGCCCCTGGGTGCGGGGGGCGGTCTGGCTTGCCATCGCCACCATGCTGGCGGGAGGCTTCGTGGCCGGTATCCGCGCCGGCTTCACCTACAACAGCTTCCCGCTGATGGACGGGCAGTGGCTGCCGCCCGGCTATTTCGACCTCTCCCCCTGGTGGAAGAATCTCACGGCCAATATCGCGGCGGTGCAGTTCAACCACCGGCTGCTTGCCACCTTGACCCTGCTCGGTGCTGCCGCGGCGGCCGTCCTGGCCTGGCGGCAGCTGCCGCCCGGGCGGGCGCGCGGCCTGGTGCTCGC
>JANWYF010000024.1 GCA_025057055.1 Rhodovarius sp.
TTCTGCGGAGGGCGCGGGCACGACCCGTCGACCAAGTCGCGCGATGGCAACAAGCAGGCGGCCAACGCCCCACCAAGCCGCCGCCACCGCGCCGCCCTGGCCCAGCCGTCATCGCGGCGGCCAATAGCCTCCACCGCCCGCGGCACTCGCTGAGGCCTCAGCAGCGCAAGAGCCTCCGCCGCAACCCGGCCATCGCCTTCAACACACCCGATCATCCCCACACCACCACGCTTGGCTGGTCCACCAACAGCAGCCAAGCAACCACCCGCCGCCCACGTCTCGAACGGGACGGCCAGCATATCCTGCATTCGATGATGGGGGAGCTTGAGACAGCCTCCCCGCCGCCTGCCGTCTCAGATCAGCGCTGGGGGCTCGTCCATGGCCTTGATCATGCGGCTTGTTGTGTAGCCTCGGCCGTTTTTGTAAGCGCGCGAAGGAAACTGAGCACCTCTTGCAGATGCGTATCCCAGGAGCGGGCGCGCCAGTGCCGTAGCCGTGTCAGCTGTGCTTGCCGCGCTAAGCTCTCTGGTCGGCAGTAGTCAAGAATGACTTGGTACCACGCATGCAGATCGCAGGGATCGAGATACTCGGGAACATCGCCTCCGACCTCACGGTGTGCTGGGAGGTCACTCGCGATCACAGGGGTGCCGACTGACAGTGCCTCAGCGATCGGAATGCCGAAGCCCTCAGCGAAGCTTGGCATCAGCAGGGCTCTAGCACTGCGCATCATGGCAGCGAGTGTGGCATCCGAAACCCGCTCATGCCAATCGATGTGTGGCAACTCCCCATTGGTTCCTATGAGTGCATTGACGATCGCGGAATTGCCCCATCCGCGGCGGCCGATCACAAGAAGCCGGGGCGGCGGGTCGACCTCCATCGCGAGGCGCTGCCAAACTTGAAGCAGCAGCGCGTGGTTCTTCCGCGGTTCCAGCGTCCCGACCACGACGAAAAAGGGCAGAGATACGCTTGTCGGTTCGGCTGGCTCTGGCAGCTGAGCCACGCCGAGTGGCACGGCTTGCACGGGAAGTTCTGCTGGGAGTCGCTTGCGCAGGGCCGCCGCGGTCGTCTGGGAGTTGGCAAGTACGCCGCGTGCGGAACTGGCGACTGCGGCCAAACGCCGTGCATGGCGCACGGTCTCCTTGGGCTTGACGAACTCCGGTCGTTCCAAGGGGATGAGATCGTGCAGGAGCGGCACGAAACTGACGCCGGTACGATGTACAAGACGCCAAATCGCTCTGTCCCGATGCAGGGGGTAATGCGAGACATTCAGGTAGACATGGCCGGAGAGACCAGCTGGCATGCGGCCCCAGAAGCCTGCCGCAGCGCCCGCCAGGAGTCCGATCGACGCGGGTCCGAGGCGACTGAGGCAGCCCTCGGCGGCGGCGGGCCGCACCTGGCGGACGAGGGCGTAGGTCGAGGCAGTTGGGAGGCGGCGGAAATCTCCACGTTGGTCGTATGCGACAAAATTCACTGCTCCCGGGAGGAGTTCAGGTAGTCTCTCCGCGTAGGCGAGTTCCACACGGTCTATGCCAGTCAGCACGCCCCGCGCCGTCCGCCAGAGAAGGCGAGTGACATCCAACCAGACTGGTGGACCTTCTTCACATGACGCCACTGCAGCCATCGTCTGATCTTTGTCCAATTCCTGGCTTTCGGACATGATGTCTCCAGCGCGTCTAAAAGGATACCGTTATTGACCCCTGTCGGCGGTTCTAGAGGTCAAATTTGCACGAATCATTGACAAAATTTTTGCGAGTTTGGGGCGATGTCTGGCGTCAACGCTGGAGCACGCCCCGGAGCGGAGGCAAACTGCGGCCGGTTATGCGATCTAGGTTGTGATAACCCTCGATAAGCCGCCATGCCATCGCGGACGAGCCACCACTGAAGATGATCCCAGCTGTCTCTTGCCCCTTACCGAAGCAGCGCAGGTGACTGTCCTCCAAAGTCCCGCAACCCTGACATGTATGATATAAGATGCGACGCGGGGCGATCCGGTTCAAGTTCCGGCGGGCTAGACAGATCGCGCTTCGACCAGGGCCGACAGACTGGCCAAGGCCCATGCCATCGCGGGCTCACCTGGAGGCGAGGACGCAGGCGCGGAGGCGCTTCGTCCATCTCCACGGTGGATCCCAGCAGTGGGACCCGCGGATGAACGGTAAGTGACAAGCCGCGTCACGGTGGAAGAAATGGCACGCCGGTTCCGCTCCTGGGTTCCTGCAATGCCCCGGCCGGCCGATTTCCCTCCCCAACCCCTCAAAAAACCGTGGCGGACCCGGCGCGACTCGAACGCACGACCTTTGCCTTCGGAGGGCAACGCTCTATCCAACTGAGCTACGGGTCCCCGCGCTCTCTCTATCCCAATCCCGTCCGCAGGGAAAGCGCCCCGCCTGGCCTGCCGGGGGTGGCTTGGCTGTTGTGCCCCCGCGGCCCAAGCTCGGCAGCCGGAGCAGGAGGACACCCATGCAACCGCGTATCGCCATCATCGGCGCCGGTGCCGTCGGCGGATATCTCGGCGCCCATCTCGCCGCCGCCGGGCAGGACGTGACGCTGATCGACCCCTGGCCTGCCCATGTCGAGGCGATGCGCGCCCAAGGCCTGACGGTGACGCATCTGCGCGATGTCCCGCCGCTTAACACCCCGGTCCGGGCGCTGCACATCTGCGATGTGCAAGCGCTCTCGCGCGAAAGGCCGATCGACATCGCCTTCATCTGCGTCAAATCCTACGACACGGCCTGGGCTGCGGCGCTGATCCGCCCCTATCTGGCGCCGGCGGGCTTTGCGGTATCGCTTCAGAACGGCATCAACGAGGACCGTCTGGCCGAGATCCTGGGCTGGGGCCGCGTGGTCGGTGCCATCGCCTCCTCCATCACCGTCGAGCTCACGGGCCCCGGCCGGGTCCATCGCAATGCGGGTAAGGCATCGGCCGATCATGTGGTGTTCCGCGTCGGAGAGGTCCATGGCCGCGTCACGGAACGGGTGCGGCAGGTTGCGGCTCTCTGCGCGCTGGCCGACCGGTCGACCACCACCACCAATCTCTGGGGCGAGCGGTGGACCAAGCTCGTGGTCAACGCGATGGGCAACGGCCTTTCTGCCTGCACCGGGCTGCGGACCGGAGAGATCCAGCAGGATCCTGAGCTGCGTGCCTTCGCCGCCCGGGTCGGAGCGGAGGCGATCCGCGTCGGCCAGGCGCTCGGCTTCGCGCTGGAGGAGGTGCTGCACATGGATCCCGAACTGATCGCCCGCGCCGGAGAGGGCGATCCGGAGGCGCGCGCCGAATACGACCGCCGCCGCCTCGCCGAGGCTAAGGCCCGGGGCGGGGCGCATCGGCCCTCCATGGGGCAGGACATCATCAAGGGCCGCCGGACCGAGATTGCGGACCTCAACGGCGTGGTGGTGGAACGCGCGGCGGCACTCGGCATCCCCACCCCCGCCAATGCTGCGCTGATACGCATCGTGCAGGCGGTCGAACGCGGGGAGATCGCGCCCGATCCGGCGCATATCAAGGCGCTGCGTCTGAACTGAGCGGGCGGGGCCGCCTCAGGTCTCGGCCCCGCCATTGACCTGAATCATCTGGCCGTTGACGAAGCCCCCGCCCTCCGAACAGAGCATGCGCACCACTGCCGCCACCTCCGCCGGCGTGCCGAGGCGACCGGCCGGGATGCGTGAGAGCTGCGCGCGGCGCTGCGCAGCGCCGGCCGCCTCCTCCTGATCCGGGGCGATCGGCCCGGGGGAGACCGCATTCACCGTGATGCCGTGGGCACCGAACTCCTTGGCCAGGGCCTTGGTCAGGCCCCATAGCCCGTGCTTGGCGACCGACACGGCGGCCCGGCCGGCGTAGCCATGGATCGCCTGCATGCCGGTGAGGTTGACGATCCGCCCCCAGCGCCGCGCGATCATGCCAGGCAGCAGCGCACGGGAGAGGCGGATCGCCGCCTCCAGATCGACGGCCATGACCGCGCGCCAATCCTCTTCCGTCGCCTCCAGGAAGGGGCCGGCCGGGCGGATCGCGGCGTTGTTGACCAGCACATCGACCGTG
Source organism: Rhodovarius sp. (assembly GCA_025057055.1). Lineage (GTDB taxonomy): Bacteria > Pseudomonadota > Alphaproteobacteria > Acetobacterales > Acetobacteraceae > Rhodovarius. The sequence goes on from JANWYF010000024.1 coordinate 4,034, forward strand.
CCGAACTCGGCCAGGGCAGCCGTGGCGATGGCGGCGCAATCCTCGGCCCGGCCGACATCGCCCATGGCCACCAGCGCGCGCACGCCGCATGCGCGGACCTCCTCGGCCACCGCTTCGCAGGCCGGGCGGTCGCGCCGGCCGTTGACGACGATCTGGAACCCATCCTCGGCGAGGGCGAGTGCGATCGCGCGGCCGATATTGCGCCCGGCCCCGGTGATCAGCGCAGTTCTGACGGCTACGGTCATGGCCTTGCTCTCCTCCCCTCTTCGCCGGCCTGCCGATCAGGGCCTGACCGCTGCGGCAGCGATCGGGCGGCACCGCCGCGCTGCCTGGGCCGGGTTGCTCCGCCCTCCGCCACGGCCCCGGCGGTCCGCCGCTCCGCTGGCGCATGCGCATCCGCGCCGTCTCACCCCTCCTCTTCGTGTTCGATGGCGATCACCCGCGCCGGTGCACCGTCGGCATCGGGCAGGCGGATCGGCAGGGCGATGACTTCGTTGCGCGGCTGGCGCAGCGCTCCCATGTTGCAGAGGTATTCGAACAGGATCACCCCGCGCGCCAGCAGATGATAGTGGGTGACATGTTCCGGCAGCGGCGGTCGCGGCTCTCCGGTCAGGAAGAAGCGGATGCAGCGGTCCTGCGGGAAGTCGAAGCCCACCGCCTTGATGCCGCGTTCGAACAGCCACGCCGCGCCCTCTGCCGTCATCCAGGGTGCCTTGAGCCAGTAGTCCGGGCTGTTGATGCTGGCCCGCTCGTCCCAGCGGGTGCGGATCAGCGCGATATCGCCCGGCCGCAGATGGGCTCCTGCGGCGGCCAGATGCTCGAGCGGGATCGGCTGATCGGCCGGCACGGCGGAGACATCGACCACCGCCGCCGGACCCACCGTCATCTCGAGTGTCACCGCATCGGTGGTGAAGCCTGAGGGATCGACATGGCGCGGCGCATCCATGTGGGTGAAGGCATGGACATTCCAGCCGGCCCAGGTCGCCTGTCCCTGGCCTTGCTCGTGGCTTTTGAGCAGTCGGCGCTCCACCGGCCAGCGGAAATGCCCCGTCTGCACCGGCAGGGTGAGGTCAATGAGGCGCCGCATCACGCATCCCGCCATGGCCGGCGGCGCCAGAGGGCGCGCAGCGCCTCCGCCTCGCGGAAGATGAGGGCGCGGGTCTCCTCGGCCGAGAGGTAGTGCAGCGGCACGAAGAGGCGCGCGGCTTCGGCAATCCAGGCCGGATCCTGCATGGTATCGGCCAGCATCTGCGAAAGCCTCTGCCGGATCGCGGCCGGCGTGGCGGCGGGCACGACCAGGCTGCGCACCACCCCCATCTCGATCGGCCTGCCGAGCAGCTCGCGGAAGGTGGGCACCTCCGGCGTCATCGCGAAACGCTCTGCACTCGCCGAGGCGAGCGGGCGGATCCGCCCCTCGCGGATCAGCGCCACGCTCTCGCCCATGTTCATCGAGGCGACCTGGATATGCCCGCCGAGCAGCGCGGTGACGGTCGGCGCCTGTCCCGCGAAGGGGATGTGGTTGAGGCGGATGCCTGCCGCCTCCTCCAGGGCGAGCATGAGCAGGTGATCGTCCGAGCCGATGCCGGAGGTGCCGACCGCGATGCCGCCCGGATTCTCCCGCGCGCGGGAGAGCAGATCGGCCAGGGTCCGGATCGGGCCCTCCGGTGCGACATGCAGGCCCGAGGGGTCGGAGACCACGGTGCCGAGATAGGCGAAATCCTCCAGCCGATAGCGCGGCTGGCGCTCGATGGTGATGGTCTGCAGGCTGGGCGTGATGACGGTGCCGATGGTGTAGCCATCCGGCGCCGCCTGGGCCGCGGCGGTGTAGCCGATCTCGGCCCCCGCGCCGGGGCGATTGACCACCACGAAACGCGCACCCGGCAGATGACGTTCGAAATGCGGCACCATGGCGCGCAGGTTCACATCCGTCCCCCCACCTGGAGGAAAGGGGACAATGATCTGGATCGGCCGCTCCCCGGGCCAGCCGGATTGGGCGCCGGCGCTGCGCGGAGGGAGCAGCGGCGCGGGCAGGGCAGCCGCCAGAAGGCGCGGCAGCGCCCGGCGGTGAAGGCGTGGCATGGCATTTCCTCCCTCGGCAGGATGCGGCATCGGCGCATCCCCCGATGCAGGCTAGGCCTGATCGTGACGCCCTCAAAGGGGTTTGGCCGCTCTCGGCGCGCGGGCGGCAGCCGGTCTAGACTGAGCCCGCGATGAGCCGCCGTGGCCCCGATCTGACGCCCGAGCTGATGCTGCGCGCCTATTGCGCCGGCCTCTTCCCGATGGCCGAGGGGCGGATGAGCCCGCGCCTCTATTGGCTCGATCCGGAATGGCGGGGCATCCTGCCGCTCGATCGCTTCCGGCTGCCGCGGCGCCTGCGCCGCACCGTCTTGCGCGGCCCCTTTCAGGTCACCAGCGACCGGGCCTTCGCGGCGGTGGTGGCCGGCTGCGCCGAGCCCGCCCCGGGGCGGGAGGATACCTGGATCAACCCGGCGATCGAGGCGCTCTTCAACGACCTCCATCGCAGGGGCTACGGCCACTCGATCGAGGTCTGGCGCGGCGGCGCGCTGGTGGGCGGCCTCTTCGGCGTGGCGCTCGGCGGTGCCTTCTTCGGAGAGAGCATGTTCAGCCGTGCGACCGATGCCTCGAAGGTCGCCCTGGTGCATCTGGTGGCCCGGCTCCGGATCGCCGGATTCAGCCTGCTGGATACGCAGTTCACCACCGCCCATCTCGCGCAGTTCGGGACGGTGGAAATCCCGCGCGCCGAATACAAGGCGCGGCTGGCTGCGGCGCTGCGGCGCTCCTGCGACTGGCCTCAGGACTGCGACCCGGCACGGCTCGAGGCGGAGATCCTGGCCTTGCGTCCGCCATCCGGGACCAAGCCTGGCCGCCATCGGCCGGCCGGGGCCAAGGAGTGATCCTCTCGCCCCGATCGCCGGTCGGCCGGCCGGGACCGGCGCACAGCGGGCGGGCGTTCAGCCTTGCCCGAGGGCGATGATCTGCCCGTGCCGCTGTTCGCTGGGCAGGCAGAGCGCGGCGATGGCCGGGGCAAGATCGGCCGGGGCGGCCAGGCGCGCCGCATCCTCCCCCGGGAAGGCGATGCGGCGCAGCCGGGTTGCGGTCGGCGGCGGCAGGGCGAGATTGACCCTAAGCGACGTGCGCGCGACTTCTGCCGCCCAGCACAGGGCGAGATGCGCCGCCCCGGCCTTGGGCGCGGCGTAGAGTCCCCAATAGGCCGCAGGCTCCGCCCGGTCGGTGAGGAACACCGCACGCCCCGCCGGGGCAGCCCGCAGCGGCGGGTCGCAGCTGCGGATCAGCCGCCACGCGGCGGTCAGGTTGACGCCGATGCTCGCGGCCCAGTCCTTGGGTTCGATATGCGCCACCGGCGTCAGCTTCGGCAGCAGCGCAGCGGCATGGACCAGGATGTCGAGCCGCCCGAAGCGCTGCACGATGGAGGGCCCGAGCATATCGAGCTCCGCCGCCTGCCGGTCGAGGTCGAGCGGAAGCAGGGTCGCCGCACCGCCGGCGGCGCGGATCGCATCGTCGGTCTCCTCGAGCCCGCCCTGGGTGCGCGCGGTCAGGATGCAATGCGCGCCGAGGCGGGCCAGCTCCACCGCCACCGCCGCCCCGATCCCGCGCGAGGCGCCGGTGATCAGCGCTACCGAGCCGGCCAGCGGAGTCATGACGCGGCCTGCGGGTCCCGGCCTGCCGCTTCGGCCGGCCAGTCGGTGAGGGGGATGGCATAATCGCCGGTGAAGCAGGCATCGCAGAAGCCGGGCGCCGCCCGATCACGCCCCGGTCGGCCGAGCGCGCGGTAGAGCCCATCGAGCGAGATGAAGGCGAGGCTGTCGGCGCCGATCAGCCGCGCCATCTCGGCCACGTCGTGCTGGGCGGCCAGCAGCTCCCGCCGCGAGGGGGTGTCGATGCCGTAGAAGCAGGAATGGGTGGTGGGCGGAGAGGAGATGCGCATATGCACCTCGGCCGCCCCGGCATTGCGGACCATCTCCACGATCTTGCGGCTGGTCGTGCCGCGCACGATCGAATCGTCGACCAGCACGACACGCCGCCCGTTGAGGGTTGCGCGGTTGGCGCTGTGCTTGAGCTTGACGCCGAGGTGGCGGATCTGGTCCGTCGGCTCGATGAAGGTGCGGCCGACATAGTGGTTGCGGATGATGCCGAGCTCGTAGGGGATGCCGGATTCGGCGGCATAGCCCATGGCCGCAGGCACGCCTGAATCCGGCACCGGCACCACGACATCGGCAGGCACCGGGCTTTCGCGGGCAAGTTCGGCGCCGATCCGCTTGCGGGTCTCATAGACGCCGGTGCCTTCGACCACCGAGTCGGGGCGAGCGAAATAGATGTATTCGAAGATGCAGAAGCGCCGCGGCTGCTGTTCGAAGGGCTTGATGCTGCGCAAGCCGGAATCGTCGATCACCACGATCTCGCCGGGGTCGACGTCGCGCACGAACTCGGCCCCGACGATGTCGAGGGCACAGGTCTCCGAGGCCAGGATCCAGGCCGGCGCCGCCGTGGCATGGGGCAGACGGCCGATGACCAGCGGGCGCACGCCGAGCGGATCGCGCACGCCGATCAGCCCGCCCTGGTGCAGGGCCACCAGGCTGTAGGCACCCTGCACCTGCCGCAGCGCATCGATCAGCCGGTCGAGCACATTGGCATAGAGGCTGATCGCGATCAGGTGGACCAGCACCTCGGTATCGGTCGAGGACTGGAAGAGGCAGCCGCGGCGCACCAGCTCCCGCCGCAGCGTGGCGGCATTGGTCAGATTGCCGTTGTGCGCCACCGCAAAACCGCCGAAGGCGAAATCGGCAAAGAGCGGCTGGACGTTGCGCAGCGCCGTCTCGCCGGTCGTGGCGTAGCGGTTGTGGCCGACCGCCGCGCGGCCCGGCAGAGCGCCGATCACCTTGGCATCGCCGAAGATGTCACCAACCAGCCCGAGGCCGCGGTGGTGGTGGAAGACGCCGCCCGGGGCCAGGGTCACGATGCCGGCCGCCTCCTGCCCGCGGTGCTGCAGCGCATGCAGGCCGAGCGCGGTCAGCGCCGCGGCATCGGCATGGTTCCATACGCCAAAGACGCCGCATTCCTCGCGGAAGCGGTCCTCTTCTGCGTCATGCGGAGGATGGGTCGGGGTCATGGGCTCTCCTGCCGGCGCGGCTCTATAGCCCAGGCGGGGGCGCTTGCACCACGCGGGGGGAAGGCGGCTCTGCGCGCGGGGCGGGGCAGGCTAGACCGCCACCCGCACGCCGAGCTCCACCACCCGGTCGGAGGGGATGCGGAAGAACTCGGTCGCGGGCACGGCATTGCGCGCCAGCACGCGGAACAGCCATTGCTGCCAGCCGAAGAGGCGGGGCACTGCGGCGGCGACGATAGTCTCCCGCCCCAGGAAGTAGCTCGCCTGCATGGGATCGAAGCGGATCTCGCCGCGCGCCGCCAGCGTTTCGAGCTCGCGCGGGACATGGGGGCTTTCCTGGAAGCCGTAGCGCAGCACCACGCGGTAGATGCGCGGGGCAAGCTCGGTCACCTCGCGCCGGCGCGCCTCGGGCACGAAGGGGATATCCTCGTTGACCACCGTCACGAACAGCACATCCTCGTGCAGGACCTTGTTGTGCTTGAGGTTGTGCAGCAGCGCACCGGGCAGATAGTCCTGCTCGCCGGTCATGAAGATCGCAATGCCGGGCACGCGGATGGTGCGGGACTGCGGCAGCCGGGCGAGGAAGGACTTGAGCGGCAGGCTGTCTTGGCGCATGCGCTGCAGCAGCAGCTGCCGGCCCTGATACCAGGTCAGCATCAGCGCGAAGAGGACGAGGCCGAGCAGGAGCGGCACATAGCCGCCATCGGGCACCTTGGTGGCGGTGGCGGCGAAATAGATCAGATCCAAGGTGGCGAGCGGGGCGAAGACCAGCACCACGCGCAGCGCGCTCCAGCCGAAATGCCGCCGCAGCACCAGCATCGCCAGAGCCGAGCTGACCAAAAAGGTGCCGGTGACCGCGAAACCGTAGGCGGCGGCGAGCGAGTCGCTGTCCTTGAACTCGAGCACCAGGATCAGCACGCCAATCAGCAGCATCGCATTGACCTGGGGGAGGTAGATCTGCCCCTCCTCGGTCGCGCTGGTATGGCGCACAACCAGCCGCGGCAGCAGGCCGAGCTGCACGCATTGCCGCGCCACCGAATAGGCGCCGGTGATCATCGCCTGGCTGGCGATCACCGTGGCCGCGCAGGCGAGCAGCACGAGCGGCAGGCGGAACCATTCGGGCGCGAGCAGGAAGAAGGGGTTCTCGATCGCCGCGGGTTCGCGCAACAGCAGCGCCCCCTGGCCGAAATAGTTGAGCGCCAGCGCCGGCATGACGAAGCCGAGCCACATGACGCGGATCGGCCGGCGCCCGAAATGGCCCATATCGGCATAGAGCGCCTCCGCCCCCGTCACCGCCAGCACCACCGCCCCCATCGCGACGAAGGCCGCGACATGGTAGTGCAGGGCGAAGGCCAGGGCGTGATGCGGCGAGAGTGCCCAGAGCACCTCCGGGTTGCGCGCGATCTCGGCCGCGCCGAGCACGGCCATCACCGCGAACCAGACCGCGCAGACCGGCCCGAAGATGAATCCCATGCGCGCGGTGCCGCGGAACTGCACGGCGAAGAGCAACAGCAGGATGGCGAGCGCGATCGGCAGCACCGCCCGCTCGAACACCGGATCGACGACCTTGAGGCCCTCGACCGCGGAGAGCACCGAGATCGCCGGGGTGATGATGCCATCGCCGAAGAACAGGGAGGCGCCGGCAATCCCGGCCATGATCACAAGCAGGCGCCCGCGCGGGGTGGTGGTGCTGCGCTGGGCCAGGGCCATCAGGGCGAGGATCCCGCCCTCGCCCCGGTTATCGGCGCGCAGGATGACGGCCACATACTTGAAGGTGACGGTGGCGGTCAGCGACCAGAAGATCAGGCTGAGCACGCCGAAGACTTCCCAGCGTTCGATCCCGCCCTCGGTGAAATAGTGCAGCGTCACGCGCAGGGCATAGAGCGGGGAGGTGCCGATATCCCCATAGACCACGCCGAGCACGCCCAGGCAGGCAGCGAGCGTCAGCCGCCCCCGGGCCTCGGTTCCTGCGGTTGCGGATGGGCTCGTCATGGCCGCGCCTATCTAGGGCAGTTCGCCGGCCCCGGGCAGGGGGTCAGGCGCCCCCGGCCGGCTCCTCCTCCCAGCGGTAGCGGAAGTCGCAGCAGGGCGCGCCCTCCATGATGGTCTGGCGCCGTTCCAGCTTCAGCGCCGGGTGATAGCCCCGGCAGAGCGCCCCGTCCCGGTTGCAGGAGAGGATCGCGCCCAGTTCGGCCAGCCCCATGGCGCGGTAGGTCTCGGCATAGCGGCAGCGGGTGACGTTGAAGTCGAAATGCGTGGCATCCTGCCGCAGCACCTCGATGGTCAGGGCATCGTCGCGGCACCAGCGCTCGAGGCTGGCGGCGAAATGCGCGAGGCTTGGCACCGGCGTCTCGGCCGCCAGCGCCGCCCCTGCCTCCTCAGCGAGGCGCAGGATGGCGCGCGAGAGGATGGCGCGCGCTGCCTCCGGCCCGATCGCGGCTTCCATCTCGGCCAGCACGGCGCGGGCGAAGGCGGCCTCGATCCGCCGCTGCGCCAGGATCGAGATCTGCCCCTCTGCCATCGCTCAATGCCCGCGCAGGATCTGGGAGAGGAAGAGCCGCAGCCGTTCGGTCCGCGGATGGCGGAACAGTTCGTCGGGCGTGTTGACCTCGACGATCTCGCCCTGGTCCATGAAGACCACCCGATCGGCCACTTGCCGGGCGAAGCCCATCTCATGCGTGACGACCACCATGGTCATGCCGGATTCGGCAAGCATGACCATGGTGTCCAGAACCTCCTTGATCATTTCGGGATCGAGGGCGCTGGTCGGCTCGTCGAACAGCATGATCTTGGGCTTCATGCACAGCGCGCGCGCGATCGCCACCCGCTGCTGCTGCCCGCCGGAGAGCTGGCCCGGGTATTTGTGCGCCTGTTCCGGGATGCGGACGCGGGTGAGGTATTCCATCGCCAGCTCCTCGGCCTCCTTCCGCGGCATCTTGCGCACCCAGATAGGGGCCAGCGTGCAGTTCTCGAGGATGGTCAGGTGCGGAAAGAGGTTGAAGGACTGAAAGACCATCCCGACCTCGCGCCGGATGGCATCCAGGCTGCGCAGGTCATCGGTCAGCTCGATCCCGTCGACGATGATGCGGCCCCGCTGGTGCTCCTCCAGCCGATTGATGCAGCGGATCAGCGTCGATTTGCCGGAACCCGAGGGGCCGCAGACCACCACCCGTTCGCCCATCGCGACGTCGAGGTTGATGTCGCGCAGCACATGCAGGGCACCGAACCATTTGTGCACGCCGATCATGCGGATGGCGGGCGGCTGGTCGGGCCGGGCGGAGGATTGCAGGGTCTCGGCGGCGGCACTCATGGCGGATCTCCGGCGGAGGGCGCAGGGGCTCAGGGGCCAGCATAGCCGGCCCGCCGCCCCGCCCTCCATGCGGCAAGGACCCGGCGCAGGCAATGGCAAGGCCGCCATTGCCCGGCGCGGAGGCAGATGCCACCGTTCGCGCCATGCTGCATCTGGACCAGGCCGCGGTGGCGGCCGCCCTGCCCTGGCACGACCTGATCGAGGCGCTGGCCGAGATGTTCCGCACCGGCTGCAGCGCCCCGCTGCGCCACCGCCACAGCCTGCCCGGGGAGGCGATGCTGCTGCTGATGCCGGCCTGGAGCACGGGCGGCTACAGCGGCGTCAAGATCGTCCATGTCCACCCCGGCAATGCCGCGCTCGGCCGGCCGGCCGTGCATGCGACCTACCTCCTCTCCTCGGCCGAGACAGGAGAGCCGATCGCCCTGCTGGACGGCGCAGAACTGACCGATCGGCGCACCGCCGCCGCCTCGGTGCTGGCCGCGCGCTTCCTCGCCCGGCGCGATGCGCGCCGCCTGCTGCTCTTCGGCGCGGGGCGGATCGCAGCTGCCCTCGCCGAATGCTATGCGGCCTGCTTCGCCCTGCAGGAGATCGCGATCACGAGCCGCAGCCCGGCACGGGCCGAGGCGCTGGCGGCGCGGCTGGCCGCCCGCGGCCTGCCAGCGCGCGCCACCCGCCACCCCGACCCCGCGCGGGCTGACATCATCTCCTGCGCGACCCTGGCGAGGGAGCCTCTGCTGCGCGGTGCCGATCTGCGCCCCGGGACCCACCTCGACCTGGTCGGCGCCTTCCGCCCCGACATGCGCGAGGCGGACGGGGCGGCGCTCGCCCGCGCGCGGCTGTTTGTCGACACCCGCGCCGGCGCGATGGCCGAGGCCGGGGACATCCTGCAGGCGATCGCCGAAGGGGCGATCACGCCCGCCGCCATCCTCGGCGAACTGGCCGACCTCTGCCGGGGCAGCCTCCCCGGCCGCACCGCGGAGGAGGAGATCACCGCCTTCAAATCGGTGGGCTGGGCCGGGGAGGATCTGGCCGCCGCGGTGCTCGCCGCGCGGCGGGCTTGCGCCAGGTCAAGGCCCGCTGCAGCCGAGGCGGACCAGGCTGCCTCTGCCAGCGCGGATGCGGAGGGTGGCGGCCATGGCGGTTCCGGATGACCCCTGGGATATCGCGCCCGAGGCGCTGTCCGCCTGCCGCAGCGATGCGGAGCGCTGGCAGGTCCTCTGCGCCTGGGCGGTGCTCGCGCCCTCGAGCCACAACAGCCAGCCCTGGCTCTTCCGCGCCCGTGGGCGGCAGCTCGAGCTGCTCGCTGATCGCCGCCGCGCGCTGCCGGTGGTCGACCCCGCGGGGCGGGAGCTCGTGATCTCCTGCGGCGCCGCGCTGGGAGTGATGCTGATCGCAGCGCGCGCCCTGGGCCAGGGGCTCGAGGTCGCGCCCCTGCCCGATCCCGCCCAGCCTGATCTGCTGGCGCGGCTGAGCTTGGGGCCGGCGCTGCCCCCGCCGGCCGATGCCGCGCAGATCCTGGCGGCGATCAAGGCCCGGCGCACCACTCGCCGGCCCTTCCCCGCCGAAGCCCTGCCTATGGATGCGCTCTTTGCCGCCGATGATGCCGCCCTGGCCGCCGGGGCGACGCTGCGCTGGCTGATCACGCCGCGCGATCGCTACCTGGCGGCCGAGCTGATTGCCGAGGCCGACCGCATCCAGATGGCCGATCCCGCCTTCCGCGCCGAGCTCGCCCACTGGGTGCGTTCGCGCCACGCCCCCTCCCGCGATGGGATGTCGGGGGAGGCTGTCGGCGTGCCGGATATCCTCTCGGCCCTTGGCGCCCTGGCCATCCGCAGTTTCGACCTGGGCGCTGGTCAGGCGGCGCGCGATCAGGCGCTGGCCGAAGGCTCGCCGGCGCTGGCGGTGCTGACGACGCCGGGCGATGCGGCGGCCGATTGGCTGGCCGCGGGGCGCGCCCTGGCCGAGGTGCTGATCACCCTGCAGCGGGCCGGGCTGACCGCGAGCTACCTCAACCAGCCGATCGAGGTGCCCGGGCTGCGCCCGCGGCTGGCCGCCATGCTGGGCAGCGAGGAGGCACCCCAGCTCCTGCTGCGCGTCGGGCGCGGACCGGCCCTGCCGCCCACCCCGCGCCGGCCGGTGGCGGAGGTGCTGGAGCACGCGTGACCGGGCGGATCTTGAGCGGCGGCTGCCCCCCCGCTAGCTGCCGGCCATGAGCCGCACCGAGCGTATCGAGGCGCTGCTGACCGCCCGTTTCGCCCCCACCCGCCTGGTGGTGCGCGACGACAGCCACCTTCACGCCGGCCATGCCGGCGCCGCTCCGGGCGGGGAGACGCACTACACCATCACCATGGAAAGCCCGGCCTTCGCCGGCCTCTCCCGTGTCGCGCGCAGCCGGCTGGTGCATGAGGCGCTGGCCGCCGAGTTCGCGACCGGCCTCCATGCCCTCGCCCTGCGCCTCAGCGCCCCCGGCGAAGGCTGAATAACCGCGCCCAGAGGCCGCCCGCCCGGGGCGGGGATGCGGAGGGGGTATCGGAGGCGGGATCGTCAGCGGGCGCGGCCGGGTCAGGCGGAGGCGGCACAGGCCCGGCCTGCTGCGCCGGCCGCGGCAGGAGCCGAAGCCGCCGCAGGCCGAGCCCGAGCCGGCGGTGATCGGGCGGCACCTCCACCCCTTCGCCAATGTCGATCTCGACGAGCAGCGGCCCCTCGGCCGGGCCTTCGACATCGATCCGGAGCTGCCCTTCACCCCCTGGCAGCCGCCATTCCTGCCAATCTCCGCCCTGGGCGCGCAGCCGACCATGGTGGCCGGCCCCCGGTGCGGTCACCTCGAGCAGCAGGGTGAGCGGCTGCCCGCGCAGCGCGGGATCAAGCGGCAGGCGCAGGAAAGCGGGGCCGGGGGCGATGGCCCAGGTGCCCCATTCCTCCTGTTCGGCCCAGCCGGGGCCGAGGCGGATCAGCGGCCCCGCCGCCGCGTATGCCGGGGGCAGGCCGGGCAGGGCGGGCATGGGTGGCAGGCCGCCCGGCACCGCGGCCCCGATCGGCAGGGTGAAGCGGTCCCCCCGCGCCGCACCCGGGGCGCGATCGAGCAGGGCGGCGCAGGCGCTGGCCAGCTCCTCCCAGCTGCGGAGGCCAGGGGCTGCGCGCAGCGCCGCCTCCCGCGCCATCCGTTCGCCAGGGTTGCTGATGAGCCGCCAGGCGGCCTCGGCCAAGGCGGGGACGCATTCGGGTTCGACATAGACCGCATGCGGCCCGCCGGCCTCGCGCAGCACCGGCAGGTCGGGCAGCAGCGGCACCTTGCCGTGGGCGATGCTCTCGGTCACCGGCAGGCCCCAGCCCTCGGCGTGGGAGTTGAAGATGGTGAACAGGCAGTGGCGGTAGAGTGCGGCCAGTTCGGGATCGGTCGCGCTGCGGCGCCATTCGACCCGGCGGGCGAGTTCCGGCGCGCCGGCGAGGAGCTGCTCCACCTGTTCGGCCAGATAGCCGCGGATCCCGACCAGCACGAGGCGTGGCACCGCCTGCTCCCCATGCCGGCGCAGCAGATGCAGCCAGGCGCGCAGCAGCCCGTATTGGTTCTTGCGCGACTCGACCGAACCGACGGCGAGCACGAAGGGTTCGGCCGGCAGGGTCCCGGCCGGGGGATCGGCGGCTTCGGGGGCGGCGAAGCGGGCATCCAGCCGCAGCACATCGGCCGGGATCGAGAGATTGGGCAGCAGCCGCCGCTGCCAGGCGATGAAATCACGGCGCACTGCCTCGCTGATGCAGATCGCGTGATCGGCGAGCAGGCAGAGTGCCGCGAAATGCTGCACGAAGCTGCGCACCAGCTCGGGCGCCACGTGTTCGGGCACGGTGAGCGGGATCAGGTCGTAGACGAAGCTCGCATAGCGCAGGCCGGTCTCCTCCCGCGCCGCCTGGATGCGCCCGGCATGCCCGGGCAGCCACCAGGCGGCCCCGATGCCGAGCAGCCACTCGCCCGGCGCGAAACGGTGTTCGGGCGCTGCGGCGAGGCTGGCCCAGGCCTCCTCGACCAGCGCCTGCCAGGCCGGATCCCGCGCCCCGCCAGGCTGCGTCATGGCAGAGAGCAGCCGATCGAAGAGGGGGCGGGGAAAGCGGCGGAAGCGGCCGGTCGCCGGATCATGCGCGACCAGGGTGAAGTGCTGCGCCCCGGCGGCGAGCAGCCGCGTCTGCACCCGGGTCACGCCCGAGGGCAGCCTAATGTGGCGAGAGAGGCTCAGCAGATCGGTGATATCGGCCGCATGCACGGGCTCAGGCCCGGCCGTAGGTGTCCTCGATGCGGACGATGTCATCCTCCCCGGTGTAGCTGCCGACCTGCACCTCGATCAGGGTGAGCGGGATCTTGCCCGGATTTTCGAGGCGGTGGACGCAGCCGAGCGGCAGATAGACGCTCTCGTTCTCGCGCAGCAGGATCTCCTCCCCGTCGCGATGGACGATCGCCGTGCCATGCACGACCACCCAGTGCTCGGCGCGGTGGAAATGCTTCTGCAGCGAGAGCTTGGAGCCCGGCCGCACCTGGATCTTCTTGACCTGAAAGCGGTCGCCCTTGATCAGGCCCTCGTAATGGCCCCAGGGGCGATACATGCGCCGATGTTCGCTGGCCTGGGGCAGCCCCGCGGCGCGCAGCCGCTCGACCAGGGTCTTGACGTCCTGCGCGCGGCTGCGGTGCATGGCCAGCACGGCATCGTCGGTGACCACCACCACCGCATCTTCGAGGCCGATGACACCGGTCAGCATCCCCTCGCTGCGCACGAGGCAGTTGCGTGCATCGAGCAGGTGGACCGGCCCCTGGACCGCATTGCCCGCCCCGTCCTTGGCGGCGATCTGCCACAGCGCATCCCAGCTGCCGACATCCGACCAGCCGAGGCTTGCCGGCACCACCGCCGCACGGTTGGTATGCTCCATCACCGCGTAGTCGATCGAGATCGAGGGACAGAGCCGGAAGGCCGCCGCATCCAGGCGGATGAAGTCCATATCCCGCACCGCGCCGGAGACCGCCGCGCGCGCCCCCTCGAGCACCGCGGGCGCGTGACTGGCCAGTTCGGCGATCATGGTCGCCGCGGTGGCGACGAATTGCCCGCTGTTCCAGAGATGCCGCCCGCCGGCCACGAAGGCGGCGGCACGCTCGGCATCCGGCTTCTCGACAAAGCGCTGCACGGCGCGCAGGCTCGGCAGTCCGGGCAGTTCCTCGCCGGGTTCGATGTAGCCGTAGCCGGTCTCGGGCGCGGTTGGGCGCATGCCGAAGGTGACGATGCGCCCCGCCTCCGCCCCCGCGACCGCAAACTGGAGCACCTCGCGCAGCGCGGCCTCATCGGCGATCGCGGAATCGGCCGGCATGATCCAGAGCACCCCGCCCGGGTGCCACTCCTCGGCCAGCAGGGCGGCCACCGCGACCGCCGGGGCACTGTTGCGGCCTTCCGCCTCAAGGACGATGCGCGGGGCGGTGATGCCGGCGGCGCGCAGCTGTTCGGCGACCAGGAAGCGGTGGGCCTCGTTGCAGACCAGGATCGGGGGGGCAAAGCCCGGCCCGGTGGCGCGCAGGGCGGTGGCGGCGAGCATGGTCTGCGGCCCGATCAGCGGCCAGAATTGCTTGGGGTAGGTCTCCCGCGACAGCGGCCAGAGGCGGGTGCCAGTGCCGCCCGAGAGGATGACGGGAACGATCGTGCCCGGTGTTGGGGTCATCTGCTGCCTTCCTGTAGCCACCCTCGTTTAGAGGAGAAGCAGGCGCGGCGAAAAGCAGGGCAGCGCCACCCCGGCCGGGCGGTTGACCGCAGTGGGGCCCCTGCGCCACACCCGCCCCAACCCCCCGATCATCCAGGAATCCGCGAGGGGAGGAGCACGCCACCCCATGGCCAGCCTGCGCGCCGCCGACCTGCTCTACGGCTCCGACCACGATTTCGTGATCAACCTCTATCTCGCGGTCCTCGGCCGCTGGCCGGATGAGGAAGGCTACCAGCACTTCCGCGCCATGGCCGCGGAGGGGCAGGAGGGCCGGCTGCGCGCGATCCACGCCGTGGTCACCTCCCCGGAGGCGCTGCAGCGCGGCCGCAGCCTGGTGATCGAGGAGCCGCTGCTGCCCAGCCCGCCGGAACAGGCCTTGGCCGCCCAGCTTGCCCTGCGCACCGAGTTCCTGCACGGGCTGATCCGCCAGCAGGCCGCACGCAGCGCCCCGCCTCCGCCGCTGGCCATGGCCGAACCGCTGGTGCGCGAGCTGCGGGCTGAACTGGCTGCCCTCAGGCGAGAGCTGCAGGAGCGCCTGGCGGAGCTGGCGCCTCCGGCCGTGCCACCCCCGGCCGCCGCGGTGGAAGAGCCGGCAGCCGGCTGGCTCGATCAGGTACAGGATATGATCGCCTTGGCCGAGGCGCGGCTTGAGCTGCGGCTGCGCGCGCTGGAGAAGCGCCTGGGGTGAGGCAGGCTGCCGATATCGTCGTCGCGGCACCGCTCGCCGGGCCGGCCGCCCGGCGCGCCGCACCGCTGCTCGCGGCCCTTGCGGCGCAGGCCAGGTGCCGCTTCCTGCTGCCCGGCCCCTCGGCGCGGGAGCTCGCCCCCGGCCCCGCCATCGCCTTCGCCGCATGGCGGGAGGATGCGGCCCTTCAGGCCCTTCCCCATCTCTTCCTCTTGGCCGATGCGGCGGAAGGAGCCTTTGCTCTGCGTGCCGCCCTGCTGCGGCCGGGTCTCGTCGTGCTCGAGGATGGCGGGCTGCCGCGCGCCCATGCCGCGCTGACCCGCGATCGCGGTCTGGCCGCCGCCTGGTTGCGCGCGGTGGCGGCCGAGCATGGGCCGCCCGGCCGGCGC
>JANWYF010000058.1 GCA_025057055.1 Rhodovarius sp.
GAAGGCCAGCCAATAGGCGCCGAGCAGCACAAGCCCGGCCGGCACGCCGTAGAGGTATCGCACCACCGCCGCGCCATCGACCGAAAGCTGGCCGCGCAGCCGCTGCTGCAGGGCGGTGCGCCAGCACTGCAGCCCGGCCGCTGCGATGGTGAAGGCCACCCAGGCGGGGATCATGGCGGCAGGACGGGGCGGGGCGGGGCCGCAGCTCCGGCCCAAGGCGCCGGGTATGCGCCGCGCGGCATCGCCGCTGGCCCAGGCCGTCTGCGGGGGCTGGCCCGCCGGCTGGCCGGGCGGGTCGGCCTCCCGCCCCCCGGCCGGCAGGGCGCAGAGGCCGCGGCCCTCCGCGCTGCGGGAGGGCGCCCGCGCTTCGTCCCGACCCGCCGAGCGGGGGGGGCGCGCAGCACCGCCGGTGCCGCTCCCGGGCAGGGTCCAGCTGGTCGCCGGCCGGCGCGCGGAACGTCGCTGCGGACCGGGCAGCCCGGCCTCACCGCCGCACCCGGCCCCAGCCGGGATCCTCCTGCGCGAGGGCGGCAAGGCCGCTGCGGGCGAGCATCGCCTCGGCCTGCCGCTCCGCCTCGGCCACCACGCGGCCGACATCGACATGGGGGATGCGCTCGCGCATCAGCACCTCTCCCTCCACCACCACATCGCGCACATCCGCCCCGGTGGCGAAGCAGACCAGCCGCCAGACCGGCATATGGGCCGGCGCCATATGCGGGGCAGAGAGATCCACCGTGATGATGTCGGCCCGCATCCCCGGCGCCAGCACGCCCAGGTCATCGAGGCCGAGGGCACGCGCGGCATCGACCGTGCACATCTCGAGCACGCGGCCCGGCGGCAGCAGATTTTCATCCGCCGCGGCGCGCTGGGCATAGCGGCGGGCCATCATCATGTGGCGGAAGAGGTCGCTGCTGCGGTCCGGGGCGGTGGCATCGCTGCCCAGGATGACCGGCACGCCGGCCTCCAGCAGACGCACCACCGGGCAGAAGCCGCGCACGGCGGCGATCGCGGTCGGGTTGTGCACCACGCTCGCGCCTGATTCGACCAGGGCCGCGATGTCCTCTTCGGTCAGGTCGGTGCAGTGCGAGAGGAAGGCGCGCGGCGAGAGCAGCCCGAACTGCAGATGCGCCGCCGCGATCGAGCCTGCGCGGTGTCCATCCTGGTGGAACAGCGCCCCGTATTCGGCGGCCAGCGCCAGCATGTCCCGGCCCTGCGCCGCGATCTCCTCGCGGTGGGTGGCATCGCCGCGCCAGACCGGCATCATGGTGCAGAGCATCTGCCGGCCCCGCCCGTGCCAGTCCCGGAACAGCGCGCGCATGCTGGCAAGCTGCTGCGCCGCATCCACCGGCACGCCGTCATAGAGGCGCGGGAAGGGCGGACGGGTGTAGCCCACGGCCATGATGTCGCGAATGCCGATCTCGGCCACGCCTTCGGCATGGGCGGCGCCGTGGTCGGGGCGATCGACCCGCATCACGCAATCCCCCCCGCCGAGGACCGAGACCCCGGTGGTGATGCCGAACATCAGCCGCTCGAGCGCGGCAAGCCGCGCCTCTGCCTTCCAGAAATCGGGCGGGCTCGCGTGGGTGTAGATGCGCGCGCAGGCCTCGAACCAGGCGGCGGAATCGCCGCTGCCCATGGTCTTGATCAGCCCATGCCCGGCATGGCCGTGCGCGTCGATCAGCCCGGGCAGCACGGCGCGGCCGCGTGCCTCGATGCGTTGGCGCGGGGCAGGGTGGGCGGCCTCGACCTCGGCGCGGGGGCCGACCGCCAGGATGCGCCCCCCCGCCACCGCCACCGCGCCATCGGGAATGACGCGGCGCGCCGCATCCATGGTGACGACGACGCCGCCCGAGATCAGCAGATCCGTCATGGGGCGAGGCTTCCGCGCCCGCCCCGCCCCGTCAACCGGGCGCGGCCGCTACCACCGCGCGAGGCAGGCGCCCCAGGTCAGCCCGCCGCCGATCGCCTCCATCAGCAGCAGGTCGCCGGGGCGGAAGCGGCCTTCCGCCATCGCCTCGGCCATGGCGAGCGGGATCGAGGCGGCGGATGTGTTGGCGTGCCGGTCCACTGTGACCAGCACGCGCTCCTCCGGCAGGCCGAGCTTGCGGCCCATGCCACGGATGATGCGGAGATTGGCCTGGTGCGGCACCAGCCAGCTGACGTCCTGCGGGCCGAGCCCATGGGCGGACAGCGCCTCCTCCACCACGGCGGAGAGCTTGTTGACCGCATGCTTGAACACCTCGGGCCCGGCCATGCGCAGCAGCCCCGCCGTGCCGGTGCTGCCCGGCCCGCCTTCGACATGCAGGATGTCGGCATAGCGGCCATCGGCATGCAGGTGGCAGGAGAGGATGCCGGCCTCCCCCTCCTCGGCGCGCAGGACCACCGCGCCCGCACCATCGCCGAAGAGGACGCAGGTGCTGCGATCCGACCAGTCCATGATGCGCGAATAGGTCTCGGTGCCGATCACCAGCGCGGTGCGGGCCGACCCGGCGCGCAGCAGGGAATCCGCAACGGCCAGGGCGTAGATGAAGCCGGTGCAGGCGGCGAGCAGGTCGAAGGCGAAGCCCCGCGTGATGCCGAGCGCGGCCTGGATGCGCACGGCGGTGGCGGGAAAGGAGCTGTCCGGAGTGGAGGTGGCGACGATGATCGCATCGACCTCCTCCGCCCCGATGCCGGCGCGGGTCAGCGCCTCGCGTGCGGCGGCGGCACCCATGCTGCTCGCGGTCTCTCCCGGTGCAGCGAAATGGCGTTGGCGAATGCCGCTGCGTTCGCGGATCCAGGCATCGGAGGTGTCGAGCCCGTGCCGGGCGGCGAGTTCGTCGTTGGTCACCACCTCGGCGGGCAGATAGCCGCCGGCGGAGAGGATGCGGGAGCGGATCACTGCACCGGGCTCGGTTGGGGCTGGCTCGACAGCCGGGCGAGGCTGCTCAGGATGCGCTGCGTGAAGCCGTGGTTGACCATATCCATCGCGACATCGATCGCATGGGCGAAGCCCATCGGGTCGGTCCCGCCATGGGACTTGACGACCACCCCGTTGAGCCCGAGCAGGATCGCGCCGTTGTAGCGGCGCGGGTCCATCCATTCCCGCAAGCGATCGAGGGCGGGCCGCGCCAGCAGATAGCCCAGGCGCGCGGCCAGGCTGCTCGTGAAGACCTGCTTGAGCAGGTCGCGCATCAGCTTGAGCGCCCCTTCCCCCGTCTTGAGCGCGACATTGCCGGTAAACCCGTCGGTCACCACCACGTCGACCGTGCCGGCGGCGATGTCGTGCCCCTCGACGAAGCCGTGGAAGTTGATGTCGGGGTCGGCGCGCAGCACCTCGGCTGCCTGGCGCAAGCGGTCATCGCCCTTGAGCTCCTCGCTGCCCACATTGAGCAGCCCGATCGAGGGCGAGGGCAGCCCGAGCACGGCGCGGGCGAAGGCATCGCCCATCACCGCGAACTCGACCAGGTTGCGGGCATCGCACTGCACATTGGCACCGAGGTCGAGCATGACCACATCGCCCCGCGCCGAAGGCCCGATCGCGGCCAGGGCGGGCCGGTCGATCTCGGGCATGGTCTTGATCACGATCTTGGCGAGCGCCATCAGCGCGCCGGTATTGCCGGCCGAGACCACGCCCGCCACCTCGCCCGAGGCGACCGCATCGATGGCCAGCCGCATCGAGGCACGGCGCAGGCGCAGCGCGGCGGTGGGTTTCATATCGCCCGGGATCGCCTCCGGCGCATGGCGCAGGATCGAGATGCGGGCGGCGCGAGGGTGGGCGGGCAAGAGGGGCGCGATGCGCCCCTCGTCGCCGAAGAGGAGGAAGCGCGCGCCGGGGTGCCGTTCGGCGGCCAGGTCGAGGCCGGCCAGCACCATCTCGGGTGCTGCATCCCCGCCCATCGCATCCACCGCCAGCACAGCCTCCCGGACCGCCCCGGCGTTCGTCACCCGCTCGGACAAGGCGCGTTCCCCCCCGGGGCGGCGAGCGCTCAGGTCCGGATGACGCCCTTCAGCGCGTCCCCGGCCGGGGCAACCTCGCGCCCGTCATAATGGCCGCAATGGGGGCAGACATGGTGCGGCCGCGTCAACTCGCCGCAATTGGCGCATTCGACATAGGCTTCCGGGCGCAGCGCGTGGTGGCTGCGCCGCATGCCCCGGCGGGAGGGCGAGGTCTTCTTCTTAGGAACGGCCATGGTGGCGGGCCTTTCGACGCGTCAAGGATCCCATTGAGAGCGCGCGCCGATAGCAGAGGGGGGGGCGGGTGTCCAGCGGCGCCCGCGCAGGTCACTCGCGCCGCAGCCGCAGCAGGGCCGCGAAAGGGCTTCCCGACCGATCGGTGGCCGCCTCGGGCAGGACGGCCCCCTCGGCCCTGGGATAGGGGTCGATCGCCAGCGAGAGATGCTGCGCCACCACCTCGCCGAGTTCGGCCATGCCGCCCTCGCTCTCCACCTCATCCTCGGCCTGCGGATCCTCCGAGGGGTGCTGGCCTTCGGGGAGGATGCGAAAGGCAATGGCTTCCTCGATCCGCTGCACCACCGGCTCGAGCGTGACCACGCAAGCCTGGGTCAGCCGGGCCGAAAGCCGCCCGCTGACCGCCACCCCGCCCGCCGCATCGGGCCGCAGCTGCAGCCGGGCCTCGAGCCGATCGAGCGCGATCAGGCCGAAGCGGCGGGCGAGTGCGGCACGCTCGGCGGCATCGGCTTCGAGCGTGATCTCCTCCCCGGCGGCGGGCAGGGCCGAGAGGCGAAAGGGGCGCGAGAACTCGGGGCGAATCATGGCTGGGACTCCTCGGCCAAGGGGGCGAGCGGCGGGGGCGGGGCGAAGCGGACCTCTCCGCGACGCAGGGCGGCCATGTCCTGCTCCGCCAGCACGGCAGCCAGGGCGCGGGCATGGGCGGCGAGAGCCGGCAGCACGCGCGGATCGGCCGGCGCCCGCCCGGCATAGAGGTTGCGCAGCAGCGCGGCCGCGAGCCCCTCCGGCCCGGGCTCCTCCAGCGCTGCCTCATAGGCGCGGGCACGGCCGTGGAAGGCCTCCCAGAGCTTGCGCACCCGCGGCCCGACCGCGAGGTCGCCCACCCCCATCTCGCGCAAGTTGACGTCCATGTCATGGAACATGGCATCGAAGACGGCCTGGGCGAGGTCGCGCGCCGCCGGATCGGGGTCGAGGCGGATGCGCCGGATCAACAGCGCGACATGCAGGCAGACGAGGTCGAAGCGCCCGGCCATGGTGTCGGGC